>NZ_JBEUKS010000009.1:262609-392672 GCF_042510965.1 Streptacidiphilus jeojiensis | reverse complement strand
CGGCCCGGCGGAGGACACCCGCCGGGCCGCCGGCCGTCCGCGCGCGGCCCCCTCAGACCAGGCGCGCGGCCCCCTCGGAGGCGGACGGCCGCCGCAGCGCATAGCCGGCGCGCAGCCGTTCCTGCGCGCCGGGCGCGCCGCCCAGGCCGGCCGCCGCGAGGTGGTCCAGGCCCAGCAGGGCGGCGCCCACCACCGGCGGGGTGGTCACGATCCGCGGCAGCGCCTTCGGGGCGTCCGCGGCCAGCCGGGCGTTGATGCCGTCCAGCAGCAGCGGCTGCCGGGAGGCCAGCACCCCGCCGCCCAGCACCACGTCGGCGGGGGAGTCCAGCAGGTCCAGCCGCCGCAGCGCGACCACGGCCAGCCGCACCACCTCGTCGGCCTGACGGTCCACCAGCTCCAGCGCGATCGGGTCCCCGGCCTCCGCGGTCGCGAACAGCACCGGCACCAGCTCGTGCAGCCGGGCCTCGTCGATGCCGCCCAGGTGCACCGCCTCCGCCACCGCCAGCGTCGTCTCCAGGCCGAAGTGGGCCGCGGCCGCGGCCGCGAGCGCGGTGTGCGGGCCGCGTCCGTCCTCCGCCCTGGCGGCGGCCCACATCACCTCGTTGGCCAGGCCGCCACCGCCGCCCCAGTCCCCGGTGATCATGCCCAGGGCCGGGAAGCGTGCGGTGCGCCCGTCCGGGAGCAGCCCCACGCAGTTGATGCCGGCGCCGCAGACCACGGCCACCCCGCGCGGGGCGTCCGTGCCGGAGCGCAGCAGCGCGAAGGTGTCGTTGGCGACGACCGTGGTCCTGGACCAGCCGTAGCCGGCGATCAGCTCCTGCAGCCGCTGCTCCTCGACCGGCAGGTCGGCATTGGCCAGGCAGGCCGAGACATGGGTGGCCAGCGGCCCGCGACCGGCGCCGATGTCGAGCCCGGCCTCGGCCGCGGCGGCCGCGACCAGCGGTGCCAGTCCGGCCACGGCGACCTCGCTGCCGACGATGTGCGGGACGAAGCCGCCGCCGCGGGCGGTGCCGAGCACCTGCCCGTCGGCACTGACCAGCGCCACGTCCGTCTTGCTGTTGCCCGCGTCGATGGCGAGCACCCCGGGGACCAGTTCCCGCCCCACCGCACCGACGCTGCCGGCCCCCAACGGGTTGCCGACGGTGCTCTCCCCGTCACTCACTTGCTGCTGCCCCACTGGGATTCCGCTCTCCGTACCGGTAGTCGGCCGCTCGTCGATCGTGGTCACGCCCATGCCAGATGTTCATGGTTGTGCGCGATCAGACGGTCGGTCAGGCCGTCGGCGAGGTCGATCTGACCGACCAGCGGGTGCGCCAGCAGGGCCTGGAAGACCCGGTCCCGGCCCCCGCGCAGCGCGGCGTCCAGCGCCAGCTGCTCATAGGCCGTCACATGGGCGATCAGCCCGGCGTACAGCGGCTCGACGGCGGGGACGGGCAGCGGGGCCGCACCGGTGGCGTCCACCGTCGCGGGCACCTCGATCACCGCGTCGTCCGGCAGGAACGGCAGGGTCCCGTTGTTGGGGACGTTGACGACCTGCACTGCCCCGGCCGGCGAGCCGGTCCCGAGCAGCGAGGCCACCAGGTTGACCGCAGCCTCGGAGTAGAACGCGCCGCCGCGCTTGGCCAGCAGCGCCGGCTTCTCGTCCAGGTCCGGGTCCCCGTACATCTCCAGCAGCTCCCGCTCGATCGCGGCCACCTCGGACGCGCGCGAGCCCTTGACCCTGAGCTCCTCCACCACCCGGTCGTGCTCGTAGAAGTAGCGCAGGTAGTAGGACGGCACCGTGCCCAACTGCCGTACCAGCGACAGCGGGAGCTCCAGGTCGTCGGCGATCTCCGGGCCGAACCGCAGCAGCAGCTCGGGCAGCACGTCCCGGCCGGTGGAGCCGCCGGGCTGGTCGAGCAGGTGGACGCCGCGCTCCCAGGTGAGGTGGTTCAGTCCGACGTGGTCCAGCCGGATCCGCTCCGGCACCACGCCCAGCAGCGAGGCGAACTTCCGCTGGAACCCGATGGCCACGTTGCACAGCCCGACCGCCTTGTGCCCGGCGGTCTGCAGGGCGCGGGTGACGATGCCGACCGGGTTGGTGAAGTCGACGATCCAGGCGTCCGGGTTGGCCCGGCGGACCCGCTCGGCGATGTCCAGCACCACCGGGACGGTGCGCAGCGCCTTGGCCAACCCGCCCGCGCCGGTGGTCTCCTGGCCGATGCAGCCGCACTCCAGCGGCCAGGTCTCGTCCTGGTTGCGGGCGGCCTGGCCGCCGACCCGCAGCTGCAGCAGCACCGCGTCGGCGCCCTGCACCGAGGCGTCCAGGTCGCCGCTGGTGGTGATGGTGCCGGGGTGCCCCTGCTTGGCGAAGATCCGCCGGGCCAGCCCGCCGACCAGCTCCAGCCGGTCGGCGGCCGGGTCGACCAGCACCAGCTCGCCGATGGGCAGGGAGTCCCGGAGCCGGGCGAACCCGTCGATCAGCTCCGGGGTGTAGGTCGACCCGCCGCCGACGACGACGAGCTTCAGCGGGCCGGGAGCGGCCGGGCCTGTGGTGGACGTGCGGCTCATCAGCCCTTGACCCCTGTCAGTGTCACGCCTTCGATGAAGGCTTTCTGTGCGAAGAAGAAGACGACGATCACCGGTGCCATGACCAGCAGGGTGGCTGCCATGGTCATGTTCCAGTTGGTCTGGTGCGCCCCGTGGAAGGACTGGAGCCCGTAGGAGAGGGTCCAGGCGGCGGGGTTGTCGGAGGCGTAGATCTGCGGGCCGAAGTAGTCGTTCCAGCAGGAGAAGAACTGGAACAGGGCGACCGCCGAGATGGCCGGCTTGGCCATCGGCAGCACCACCTTGAGCAGGGTGCGGACCTCGCCGCAGCCGTCTACCTTGGCCGCGTCCAGGTACTCCTTGGGGATGGTCAGCAGGAACTGGCGCAGCAGGAAGATGGAGTACGCGTCACCGAAGGCCATCGGGATGATCAGCGGCCACAGCGTGCCGTCCAGGTGCATCTGCTTGGCCCAGAACAGGTACATAGGGATGATGATGACCTGCGGCGGCAGCATCATCATCGAGATGACCAGCAGCATCGCCAGCCGGCGGCCGGGGAAGCGGAACTTGGCCAGCGCGTAGGCCACCGGCACCGACGACAGCACCGTCAGCGCGGTGCCGAGCACCGCGTACTCGATGGTGTTCTTCCACCAGGTGCCGAAGCCGGGGACGTTGAAGACGGTCCGGTAGTTGCTCCAGACCCAGTGCTGCGGCCAGAAGTTCGTGGTGAGGGCCTGACTGTCCGTCATCACCGAGGTGAGGAACAGGAAGACGAACGGCAGGATGAAGAGCAGCGCCACGGTGATCGCGATCGAGTGGACCGCGATCCACTCGAGCCGACGCTGCCGCTTGGCCTTGCGCCAGGCCGCGTCCGAGCTGGACGGGACCCCGCTGCGGGACCGGACGGTGACCGGGGCGCCCCCGGGAGCCTCACCCGGGGTCTGGACTGCTGTGTCGCTCATGGTTGGGGGACCCGACCTTTCGGGGGACTGCGGCGTGCGGGGGGACTGCTGCCTTTCGCTGGACACAGCTCAGTCCTCGCCCACGAGACCGGCCCGGCGGCGCATGAGCAGGGCGGTGAAGGCCATCGCGACCACGAACAGGATGATCGAGATGACACAGGCGGAGCCGTAGTCGAAGTTCTGGAAGCCGATGTTGTAGACCAGTTGCGGCAGGGTCCAGGTGGAGCCGCTCGGGTAGCCGGGCTGGAACTGCTGCCCGGAGTTGCCGACCACGCCCGAGGCGACCTGCCCCGCGACGATCGCCTGGGTGTAGAACTGCATGGTCTGGATGACCCCGGTGACCACCGCGAACATGATGATCGGGGTGATGTTGGGCAGGGTGACGTAGCGCCAGCGCTGGAACGCGTTGGCCCCGTCCAGCGAGGCCGCCTCGTACTGCTCGGTCGGCACGTCCAGCAGCGAGGCCATGAAGATGACCATCAGGTCGCCGATGCCCCACAGCGTGAGCAGCACCAGCGAGGGCTTGGACCAGGTGGGGCTGGTGAACCAGCCCGGCTGCGGCAGGCCCAGCTCGCCGAGGAAGTGGTTCACCGGTCCGGTGCCGGGGTTGAACAGGAAGGCGAAGCCGATGGTCGCGGCCACCGGCGGGGCCAGGTACGGCAGGTAGAACGCGGTGCGGAAGAAGCCGGAGCCGCTGCGCACCTTGACGATCAACTGCCCGATGCCCAGCCCGAAGACGGTGCGCAGCGTCACCATCACCACGACCAGCCAGGCCGTGTTGCGGGCGGCCTGCCAGAAGTCCGCGTTCTTGCTGAGGATGTAGGTGTAGTTCTTGAAGCCCACGAAGGTCGGCGCGTTGAAGCCGTCGTAGTGGGTGAACGAGAAGTACACGGTGGAGATCAGCGGGTACGCGAAGAAGACCGCGAAGCCGATCAGCCAGGGGGAGAGGAAGCCGACCGCGGTCGACAGCTCCTTGCGGCGCTTGCGGCGCAGGGCGGGCGGAACCGGCAGGCTCGCGGCGCTGCCGGAGCCGCGTGGGCCCCTGCCGATTCCGAGGACGGTTGCCATCTGAGTGTCACCACCAGGTCAGGACGGGTAGGAGGAGGGAGTAGCGGGGGGAGGGGGCCGGTGCCCTCGCGGACACCGGCCCGGGTCCTGCTCCGTGCTGCTACTGACCGGCCTGCGCCAGGTCGTTGTCGATGGTGGTGTCCAGGTTCTTCAGCCCGGCCTGCAGGCTGGGCACCTTGCCGGACTCGAAGTCGTACTCGAAGTTCTGGATCGAGGTCAGGTACTTGCCGCCGTTGACGGTGGCCGGGGTGGTGTTGGTGTTGGGGTTGTTGGCGATGTTGAGGAAGGTCTGGAACTGCGCCGAGTGGTCCAGCCCCGGGTCCTGCAGCGAGGCGAAGGTGCTGGGGACGTTGGAGATCGCGTTGGCGAACTGGACCAGCATCTTGGTGTCGGTGGTCATGAACTTCAGGAACTTCCAGGCAGCGGCCTGCTTGGTGCTCTTGGCGTTCATGCCGATGATGGTGCCGGTCTGGTAGCCGCGGCCGTAGGTGCTGGCCAGCGCGTCCGGGACCGGGAACGGCGCGGTGGCGTAGTGCAGGTCGGGGGCGTCGGTCTTGAGCATCGAGACCCGCCACTCACCGTCCATCGCCATGGCGACCTTGCCGGTCTCGAACGGGTTCTTGGCGCTGAACTCGTCGCCGAAGGTGTTGCGGTACTTCTCCAGCTTGCTGAAGCCGCCGAGCGACTTGGCCAGGCCCTGCTCCCAGGTGAGCATCTGGGTGAAGGCCGGGTCGGCGGCGACGTTGGACTTGCCGTCCGCGGTGAAGTAGGTCGGGCCCCACTGGCCCAGCAGGTGCTCGGACTGGTTCTCGTAGCCGTGGAAGTTGGGCATGAAGCCCAGCTGGCTGTAGCTGCTGCCGCTGACCTTGGTGAGCTTGACCGCGTCGGCGTCGAACTCGCTCAGGGTCTTCGGCGGCGAGGCTATGCCGGCCGCCTTGAACATGTCGGTGTTGTAGTAGAGGCCGTAGGCGTCGCCCAGTTCGGGCAGCGCGCACTGGTCGCCCTTGTAGTTGGTGTAGTCCAGCATCGACTTGGGGAAGGTCTTGGCCGGGTCCAGCCCGTCCGCCTTCATGAACGGTGTCAGGTCCGCGAAGGCGTGGCTGCTGCAGTACTCGCCGACGTTGTTGGTGGAGAAGGTCGACACGACGTCAGGGGCGTTGGCACCGCCGGCCCGCAGCGCCTGGTTGACCTTGTCGTCGGTGTCGTTGCCGACCGCCTTGACCTTGATGTTGGGGTTGGCCGCCTCGAACGCCGCGATGCTGGTGTTGATCGCCTTGAGCTCGTTCGGGGCGCTCCAGCCGTGCCAGAAGGTGATGGTGACCGGGGCCGCCGAACTGCCGACGTTGCCGGCCGAACCGGCGTTGCTGCTGCCGGTGCAGGCGGCGGCGGTCAGCGTGAGCGCCGCCGTACAGGCGAGGGCGGCGGTGGCGCGCCGGAAGCTTGCGCTGCGGATTCTCTCGGAGGGAGAGGTCGTCACGGGTTTCCTCCAGTGCTGCTGTGTGGACCTGGCTGATGCTGCGTCTGGGTGTGCTGATCCACGGCCCCGGCGCCGCGCGCCGGTCCGAGGAGAATCGTGGGGGTGGTTACTGCTGGTCAGTGGGTACTGAAAACGCGTTCCCTGGCCGTCGTCAGCGCCGACTGCAGCGCTCCGACGACCACCGGTGAGCCTTCGACGGTGCTGATCCCCAGCCGCGGGCGGGACACGGCCAGACCGGTCAGCTCCTCCTGGACCAGGAAGCGCAGGCGCTCCCCGCCCGCCTGCGGGATGTCGCCGCTGAGCAGGACGAGCTCCGGGTCGACCACCGCGACGATCGCGGCCAGGCCGGTCGCCAGCCGCCGCGCCAGCGCGGCCAGCATGGCGTCGTCGCCGCCCTCGGCCGCGGCGACGGCCCCGGTCACGGCCTCCGGCGCGGTGCGTCCGCCGATGCCGTGCTCCTTGGCCAGCGCCAGCACGGCGGGGGCGCCGGCCAGCATCTGGAACCCGCCGGCGTTCTCCCGGCGGACGTTGCGGACCAGCGGCGCGCCCGGAAGCGGCATGTAGCCGACCTCGCCCGCGCCGCCGGTGTGGCCCCGGTGCAGCTTGCCGCCGAGCACGACCGCCGCGCCGACCCCGTCCTCGACCCACAGCAGGACGAAGTCGTCCACACCGCGGGCCTGGCCGACGCGCTGCTCGGCCACCGCGGCCAGGTTGACGTCGTTCTCCAGCGCGACCGGCACGCCCAGACCCTCGGTCAGCTCCGCCACCAGGCGCGGCGAGTGCCAGCCCGGCAGGTGCGGGGCGTAGCGCAGCTTGCCGGTGGTCGGGTCCAGCGCGCCGGGCGTGCCGATCACGATCTGCCCCAGCACCCCCAGGTCCAGCCCGGCCGCGTCGGCGGCAGCCGAGACAGCCTCGCGGACCCGGTCCACCGTTCCGGCGGCGTGCCGCCCCGGGGTGGCCAGCCGGTACTCGCCGACGACCTGACCGGTGATGTCGGCCACCGAGGCGCGGATCCGCCACGGGTTGACGTGCAGACCCGCGACGAAGGCGGCCTCGGGGTTGATCTCGTACAGCTGCGCCCCGGGACCCGGCCGCCCGGCGGTGGTGCCGACCGGCACCACCAGCCCGGCGCTCTCCAGCCGCGCCAGCAGCTGCGACGCGGTCGGCTTGGACAGTCCGGTCAGGCCCCCGAGCTGGCTCCGCGACAGCGGCCCCTGCTCAAGCAGCAGCTCCAGCGCGGCCCGGTCGTTGATGGCGCGCAGCAGGCTCGGCGTCCCCGGCTGCCCGGCACCGCCGCCGGCCGCTCCGTTGCCGCTGTGGCTGCTGCTGTGGCCTGTGGCGGACATCTGCCTCTTCACTCCTCACACCGGACCACCGGGACACCTGAACTATTAGGAAACTTTCCTAACTGTGGGCAGGAACGTACGGCCCCCGGCAAGAGCGTGTCAATGCCCCGCACGCGCTCGGGCCCCCAGGAAACCGAAGCGTTACCTGGGGGCCCGATGTGTACCGGAGTGCGTCCGGTGCGCCGCCCGCTACCGCCCGTCCTCGTGTCCCGGCTGCCGGGTGTTGGACTCCGTCTGCGTCGGCGTCGGCGTCGGCGAGGCCGCGGGCGCTATCGCGGTGGCGGCCCGTGACTGGGCCGAGGTGGGGTCGGCCAGTACGGACGGCGCGGCGATCTCCGCCGCCGCGGCCGACTCGTCCTCGGTCCTGGCCGCCGGCAGCGACACCGTCCCGACCTGGATGCCGTTCTCGTCCAGCGTGGTCTTGATCCGGCGGCGCAGCTCCCGTGCCACCGGCATGGCCTTGCCCGGCATGGTCTTCGCGGCCACCTTGACCACCACCGTGTCCGCACCCAGCGAGTCCACGCCGAGCACCTTCACCGGCTCCCAGAGCTGTTCGGTCCAGGGGTCGTCCTTGGCCATCTCCTCCGCGGCGGCCAGGATCAGCTCCTCCACCCGGCCGAGGTCCTCGTGGTAGCCGACCGGGACCTCGACCGTCGCGGTGGCCCAGCCCTGGCTCATGTTGGCGATCCGCTTCACCTCGCCGTTGCGGATGTACCAGATCTCACCGCCGTCGCCGCGCAGCTTGGTCACCCGCAGGCCGACCTCCAGCACCGTCCCGGAGGCGACGCCGGTGTCGATCTGGTCGCCGACCCCGTACTGGTCCTCCAGGATCATGAACACGCCGGAGAGGAAGTCGGTGACCAGGTTGCGCGCGCCGAAGCCGATCGCGACGCCAGCCACCCCCGCGCTGGCCAGCAGCGGGGCCAGATTGATACCCAGCACGGACAGCGCGGTGAGCGCGGCGGTGCCGAGGATCAGGAACGAGGCGACGCTGCGCAGCACCGACCCCATCGCCTGCGAGCGCTGCTTGCGCCGCTCCGCGTTCTCCAGCAGGTTCGTTATCAGCGCGGGCTGGTTCTCCCGGTGGGCCTGGGCCATCCGGGTCACCATCTTGCTGATCATGGTCCGGATCACCGCGCGCACCACCAGCGCGACCACCAGAATGAAGATGATCTTCACTCCTCCGGTGACCCAGCCCTCCCAGTGGCTGCTGAGATAGCCGACGGCCTGACCTGCACTCTTCGTCGCGTCGTCGATCGAAGGGGCCGACGGTGTGGGAGAGGGAGTCTGCGTAGCCATCAGCACACCCTACCGAGGGCGGCTGTCGTCCCCCGGCGGGGAAGCGCGGGGGAAGCGCCGGGGAGCACCAGGAAGTGCAGCTCATGAAGATCTGGGGCATGAAGGATGTGGGACAGGACACACTGTCCCTGTTCTTCCGGTTTAGTGGCGCCACGGGGAGGCCTGCGGCGACACTGAGGGGAGATCGTGAAGCGAACCATGTGTGACCGGTACGGAGTCCGTCCGGACTGCGTGCTCGTCCCGGCGCGAGCCACGCGCCGTCGGCGTAAAGGGAGGCCCTCGTGCCGCATGTCCTGGTCCTCAACGCGTCGTACGAGCCACTCGGCGTCGTATCGATGCGCCGCGCCCTCGTTCTGGTCCTCGACAAGAAGGCTGTCAGCCTTGAGGACTCCGGGGTTCTGATGCATAGCGCCACCAGCGCCATTTCGGCGCCGTCCGTCGTTCGTCTGACCCGCTTCGTGCGGGTCCCTTTTCGTGGTCCTGTTCCGCTCACCCGGCGTGCGCTCTTCGCCCGCGACGGGGGCCGGTGCGTGTACTGCGGTGCCGTCGCAACCAGCGTCGACCACGTGGTGCCCCGCAGCCGGGGCGGGCAGCACCGCTGGGACAACGTGGTGGCGGCCTGCCGCCGCTGCAACCACGTCAAGGCCGACCGCCACCTCGCCGACCTCGGTTGGCGGATGAAGCGGCCACCGGCCCCGCCCAGCGGCCTCGCCTGGCGGATCATCGGCACCGGCCACCGGGACCCCCGTTGGCGCCCGTATCTGGAGCCCTACGGCTCCCGTGAGGAGGTTTCCCACGTCGCCCCCGACGTCCCTCGACCGGAGGCACCGACCGAACGACTGTCCGCCTAGCCGTCGCAGCGGCGAGGCTCCCGTGTCGAACCCTCCGTCACCCGTTCAAGCCGGTGACGGGGGGTTCGGTGCTGTCCGGGCGCCGGCTGTGGAACAGCGCGTTGCGGTCCACCGTCGCCAGCGCGGTGTTGACCAGGGCGACGACGCCGAAGGCGATCGCCCAGCCGCCGTGGCCGAGCACCGCCAGGCAGGCCGCCGCACCGCCGAAGACCGCCGCCTTGAGCAGCAGCACCCCCGGCAGGGGGACCCGGAACTTCGCCTTGGGCGCGGCGATCAGCCCCCACAGCACCATCGCCGCGGCGGGCGTGCCGAGACCGAGCAGCAGGTGCACCGCCACCCCGCTCCCGGTGCTGAAGCCCCACCAGGCCAGCACCGCGAAGGCGGCCAGCTCCAGCAGGAAGGCCAGGCCCTCGTTCACCACGTGCACCTGTCTCGGGATCACCCGTCAGCCCCTGCTCCCGGATCCGGTGTGGCCGATGCGCTCGTGCTCGCCCCGGTCGTCGCCCCGCCGGTGCCGGTCGGGTCGGTGCTGGGCGGAGCCGAGGCGGTGCCGGACGCGGAGGCGCCGGCGGACGGTGTCGCCGTGGCCGAGGCGGACGGCTGGGTACTCGCGCCGGTGCCGGGGGCCTGCGACGGGGTCCCGGTCGGCGGGACGCCGGAGCCGCCGGTGGACTGGGTCCCGGCGACCGCGTAGAGCTCGATCCCGAAGAGCGAGTAGCCGAAGCGGGTCCCCCGCTGCACCCCCTGCATCCTGACGAAGCGGACATTCGGGGCGTTGAAGTGGACCGTCTCGTCGCCGCCCTGACCGTTCGGCACAGTGGCGACCGTGGTCCAGGTCACCCCGTCCGTCGAGGTCTCGATGCGGTACTGCGCGGCGAAGGTGTCCGGCCAGTGCAGCACCGCGGCGCCCAGCGTCGCCGCCTGCGGGAGCTCCAGCTGGACCCAGGCGTCGTCCTCGGCGGGCGAGAGCCAGCGGGTGGTCTCGTCGCCGTCGTTGACGTTGCCCGCCCCGAAACCGCTGCCGGCGTCGCCGGAGGCGGTCGCGGTGGCGGTGGGTGCCAGATCGGGCCCGGAGGTGCGCGGATACACGTGCACCTGCACCGTCCGGCTGATCTTCTGACCGCCCGCGGACGGTGTGAACACCACCGGCACGGCGTAACTGCCCAGCGGGGTGCCGGCCGCCGCGGTGATGTGCACCGCGGTCGCCGCCGTACCGCCGCGCGGCAGTGCCACCGCTCCCGAGGTGGTCACCGCCAGGCCCTTGAGGCCCTTCGGCAGTTCGGCGGCCAGGGTGCCGGAGGCGCCGGAGAAGCCCAGCGCCTGGAGGTCGCCGGTCAGGTCGACCGAGTCGCCGCCCGCCTCGACGTCGACGCTCTGGTCGGGCAGCTGCAGCGTGGCCACCGGGGTGTCCGCGTACCAGGGCACCACCTGGTCCACCACCGGCGGGGGGCTGCCGGCGGCCCAGACCAGCCGGATCTGGTCGACGTCGGCGCGCGGGTCGGCGGCCAGCTCGGTGTAGCCGGCACTGAGCGCACCCAGCCGCACCCAGCCGGTCGCGGGCGCGGCTGTGGTGGCGCCCTTCGCCGTGCCCTTCGCCGGCGTCGCGGCCTTGGTGCCCTTGGCCGGCGTGGCGGCCTTCGCGGCCGTCTTCGGCGCCACCTGGTGCACCTCGATCCAGCCCTTGGCCGCCACGGTGGGATCGGTCAGCACCACCACCCGGCTCAGCGCCCGCGCGGTGCCCAGGGTCACCGTCAGCGCGTCGCCCGCCTGGGGCGCGGCCACGGCCCGGTAGGCGCTGTTGAGGTCACCGTCCGTCACGTTCGAGACCGGGAAGCCGGGCTGGCCCACCGGGCCGCCGCTCGCGGTCAGCGGGTCGCTCGGCGCGGTCACCGTGAACTCGCGCACCGCCACCGCGTTGGCCTGCGTCGCCGTGGCCCGCAGCCGGACGTAGCGGGCGGTGGTGCCGGCCGGCAGCGTCGCCCTGATGGTCTCCTGGTCGTGGTAGGTCCCGACGGTGTGCCAGCCGCCGTCCCCGGTGGAGTACTCCAGCACCGCGTCGTGCAGGTAGTCCCCGGCCGCCGGGCCGTCGTCGCCCGAGCCCATCAGCACCGAGACGGTGCCGACCTGCTGCGCGCTGCCCAGGTCCACCCCGATGGTGTCGGACACCTGCGGCGGCGCGTCGCTCCAGTAATAGGTGCTCGGGTCGCCGTCGACCATCAGCGAGGGGTCGTGGTCCTGGGAGGTGCCCAGGGTGCTGGTCGGAACGGTCGAGCTAGCGCCGAGCCCGGCCCAGCTGTTCGACGCCACCAGGACCCGCTTGAGGAACGCGTCGAGCACGCCGCTGCCTATGGTCGCGTCCGACTGGGACAGCTGCTGCATCAGCTGACGCAGCTTCAGCTGGTCCGCCCAGGCCGAGGCGCCGGCGCCGGAGCGCTGCGCCGTGAGCATGTCCACGGCGGTCTGCCCGGCCCGGCCGTACAGCGCGAGCTGGGCGAGCCAGTCGCCGTCCTCGGCCGGGACGTCCCCGGTGGCGAGGGCGGCCGGTGCCCCCGCCATGGTGGTGAAGGCCGCCCGCAGCGCGGCGGCGGAGCCGTTGCCGCCCAGGGTGGACCAGAAGGCGCTGATCAGCGGGCGCAGATAGGCCGACTCCTGCTGGTCCGCGGTCGGCGTCGTGGCCGCCTGGGTCCCGCCGGCCTGGAAGTCCCCGGTCTTGGCCGCCTGCGGCGCGAGGTTCTCCGCCGGCGAGGCGCTGTTCCCGGCGAGCGCCGCCAGCGCCGCCGCGGCCTTGGGCTGACCCGACGCCAGGTCCTGCTCCGCCGCCCGCCAGGACGCCTGGGCGTCGTAGCCGGTCGGGTTCCAGGCGAAGTCGGCCGCCGTGAACAGCGGTATCCGCGAGATGACCGGCTGCTGCATGGCATTGACCAGCAGCGCCGCGGAGCCGATGGCCACCCCGCTGTCCCGGCCGGCGTAGGGGCCGAGGTAGAGCCGGTCCGGGGTGGAGTCGTTCACCAGGTAGTTGTCCTGGGTCACCAGCGGATGCCCGAACGCCTGCGCGGCGGCGCTGGTCTGACTGCCGGTGATGGTCGTCGGCTGCACCCCGACACCGGTCCAGGCGACCTGCACCGACGGGTCCAGGTCCTTGGCCAGCGCGGTGCGGTACGGCGTCGCGCCGTCCTGGTAGTACTCGGTCGGCAGCAGCATCAGCGGAGCCGCGTCCGGATGGCCGGAGAGGAAACGTTGGATCACCACCGCGGCCAGGTCGCTCTGGGCCTTTGCCATCGCGGCCGCGCCCCGGCCGTACCGGGCCACGTCGGCGTCGCAGTGCCAGTGGCTGAAGCTGCTGTCCTGGAACTGCAGCTGGAACGAGCGGAAGCCCAGCGCCCAGAGCGACTCCAGCTTGGCGATCAGCGCGTCCTGGTCCTTGGCCGAGCTGAAGCAGACCGAACCGCCCAGGGACAGGCCGTAGCCCAGGGTCACGTGGTTCAGCGACGCCGCCTGACCCAGCGTCCGCAGTTGCTGCCGCTGGTCGGCGGGGTACTCCTCGCGCCAGCGCGAGGAGCGGAACGGGTCGTCGCCGGGGGAGTAGAGGAAGTAGTTCTGCTTGGTGCGGCCGAGGAAGTCCACCTCGTCCAGGGTCTGCTGCTCGGTCCAGGGGGTGCCGAAGAAGCCCTCCTCGGTGCCGCGCACCGGGGTGGTCGGCCAGTCGCTGACCCGGACCCCGGGGAGCTCCGCGCCGGTCCCGGTCCGCACGAACAGCTGCCGCAGCGACTGCGCCGCGTTGTAGGTGCCGTCGGCGTCGACCCCGGCCAGCACGGCGGCGCCGGCGGTGCCCCCGGCGACCTGCTGCCGACCCACCGCCAGTACGTAGCCGCCGGCGGGAAGTCCGGCCGGGCTCAGCGGCTCCTCGGTGCCGCCGGAGGCCGCGATCCCGCGCAGGGCGCGGTCGGTGGCGCCGCCGGCCCCCTCGGCCAGGCCGCCCACGTAGACGGTGAGGCTGCCGGGCGCCGGGTCGGTGGTGGGGGTCGCGGTCGACTCGTCGATCTGCTGCACCCCGGCCGCCTTCAGCGCGGCCCGCACCTGCTCCAGGGCGCCGGGGTCGGCCTGCGGCGCGGCCACGACCGCGACCCGTTCGGGCACGGCCACCGCGGCGCCGTAGGACTCCTGGGACTGCGGCCGGGGGTAGATCTGCGGCGTCGTCACCGCACCGGACTGCACCGTCGTCGTCGCCTTCGCGGTCCCCGCCGTCGCCCCCGCGGACGGGGTCGCGGCGAGGGCGGTCTGCGGTCCGGCCGCGACCATCCCGCCCACCACGGCGGCCACGGTCAGTGCCGCGCTGGCCCGCAGCGCGGCCCCGCGCCGCCGGGTCCGGGCCGCGGCCACCCGCACCCGGTCCAGCAGCGGTTCGGTGCCCTTGAACTCCGAGATCAACCGGTCCGCCGTGGCCGGCGCCAGCCGCCGTACGGTCCTGGCCGCGGTACGCCGAGCGCTGAGCGCGGGCCCCGAGTACACCACCGACTGGAGCGCGGAACTCTGCTCCAACTGCCGACGGAGTCCGCTGCCGACGGTGGCGGGGAGGGAAGGCCGGTGCTCCACGCGGTCTCCTGGTGCCTGCGGTCAGTGAGTGGGCGGGCTAAGACCATCAGAGAGCCGTGTCCACTGTCAACGAGCGTGCTTCCCGCGAACGGCCGCCGATCCGGAACTCCACGAGTGAACCCCGGCGCTGCCGGTGTCGTTGTACCCCATACCCGGGTAGGAGCCTGGAGGCTGCGGAAGGTCCAGCCCGCTCCGATCACCGCTCCGCCCGCCCTGCCCCGCCTCCCTGCGCCGAGGAGCCCCCGTGGCCATTGCCGCCTCCGTCCCCGCCGACGTGCCGTCAGCATCCGCCGAGTCCGGCGCAGCCGGCCCCGCGCTGCTCGCGCTCGCCCGCGCGCACGGCGTCGACTCCGTCCGGGAGGGTCCCGAGGGGCGTGCCGCCGTCTCCGGCGACACCCTGGTCGCGGTCCTGGCCGCGCTGGACGTCGACGCCTCCACCCCGGACGCCGCCGCCCGCGCCCTGGACGCGCTGCACCACCGCACCGCGACCCGGCTGCTGCCGCGGGTCGTGGTCACCCGGGCCGGGCAGCCGCACGACCTCACCGTGCCGATGGACACCGAGGTCTGGATCGAGTTCTCGGACGGCCACCCGCCGCGCAACCTGGACCACCGCCCCGCCACCGGACGCATCCCCGGCGACCTCCCCCCGGGCCGGCACACCCTGTGCGCCCGCCGCAACGGCCGCGCCTCGGCCGCCCCGCTGCTGGTCACCCCGGCTCGGCTGCCGGGCGTGCGGCAGCGCAGCTGGGGCTTCCTGGCCCAGCTCTACTCCGTGCTCTCGCAGCACTCCTGGGGCATGGGCGACCTGGCCGACCTGGCCGATCTGGCGCAGTGGGCCGGCCATGCCCACGGCGCCGGCTTCGTCCAGGTCAACCCGCTGCACGCGGGTCTGCCGGCGACCCCGGGGGCGATGACCGACCCGTCCCCCTACCGTCCCTCCTCGCGCCGCTTCGCCGACCCGGTCCATCTGCGGGTGGAGGCCGTCCCTGAGTACCCCTACCTGGACGCGCCCGCCCGCGACCGCGTCCACGAGCTGGCCCGGCACGGCGCGGCGCTGCGCGACGCGGTGCTGCTCAGTGACGGACTGGTGGACCGCGACGCCACCTGGACACTCAAGCACGAGGCACTGACACTCCTTCACCAGGTCCGCCGCAGCCCCGGCCGGGAGGCCGCCTACCAGGCCTTCCTCCGCCGCGAGGGGGCCGGTCTGGAGGCCTATGCCACCTGGTGCGCGCTGGCCGAGGTGCACGGTCCGGCCTGGCGCTCCTGGCCGGCCGGGCTGCGCGACCCGGGTTCGGCCGCGGTCCACCGGGCCGCCGCCGACCTGTCCGGACGGGTCGAGTTCCACCGCTGGCTGGCCTGGCTGGTGGACGATCAGCTCGCCGCCGCCCAGTCCGCCGCCCGCGGCGCCGGGATGCCGGTGGGCCTGATCCACGACCTCGCGGTCGGCTGCCACCCCGAGGGCGCCGACGCCTGGGCCCTGCAGAACTGCCTGGCCACCGGCATCTCGGTGGGCGCGCCCCCGGACGCCTTCAACGCCCGCGGCCAGGACTGGGGCCTGCCACCCTGGCGTCCGGACGCGCTCGCCGACGCCGCCTACGAACCCTTCGCGGCGCTGCTGCGCGGCGTGGTGCGGCATGCCGGCGCGCTGCGGATCGACCACGTGATGGGCCTGTTCCGGCTCTGGTGGGTGCCGGAGGGCCGCCCGCCGACGGAGGGCACCTACGTCCGCTACGACCACGAGGCGATGCTGGGCGTGCTCGCCCTGGAGGCGGAGCGCGCGGGCGCGGCCGTGATCGGCGAGGACCTGGGCACGGTCGAGCCGGGCGTCCGCGAGCAGCTCGCCGACCGGGGCATCCTGGGCACCTCGGTGCTCTGGTTCGAGCGGGACTACGGCGACGACGCCAAGGGCACCCCGCTGCCGCCGGAGCAGTGGCGCGAGCAGTGCCTGGCCACCCTCACCACCCACGACCTCCCCAGCACCGCCTCCCGGCTCAGCGGCGAGCACGTCGAACTGCGGCACCGGCTGGGCCTGCTGACCCGTCCGCTGGCGGAGGAGCAGGCCGACGCCGAGTCGGACGTCGAGGAGTGGCTGGGCGAGCTGGCCGGCGAGGGGCTGCTCTCGGTCTCCCCGTACGGCGACGGGCCGGCCGCAGACCTGACCGAGCCGGCCGAGGGAGAGGTGGTCCCGGCGGCGGTCGCCGCCCTGCACCGCTACCTGCTGCGCACCCCGGCCCGGCTGCTGGGGGTCTGGCTGCCGGACACCCTGGGCGACCCGCGCCCGCAGAACCTGCCCGGTACCTCCAGCGAGTACCCCAACTGGCGGCTTCCGCTCGCCGACGCCCAGGGCCGGCCCGCCTCGCTGGAGCAGGTCACCGCCTCCCCCCGGACCGAGGCGCTCACCGCCGTCATGAACGAACCGGCCCTCGCCCCCCGCACCGGCGAAGCGGTGGGGGAGCAGGGGCCGGGAGCGGAGTCGAGCTACAGCTGACCAGCCGTCAACCCGACGACGGGTCAGCCGGTGGAAGGGTCAGCGCTGCCCCGCCGCCCGGTCGACGGCCTGGGCGCGCAGCGCGCGCTCCACGCCGGCCCGGCACTCGACGACCATCCGGCGCAGCGCCGGCGCCGGGTCGGCCGAGGCCAGCCAGGCGTCGGTGGCGTCCAGCGTCGCCTGCTCGACCTGCAGCGACGGGTAGAGCCCGACGATGATCTGCTGGCCCATCTCGTGCGAGCGCTGCTCGAAGATCCCCTTGATCGCGGCGAAGTACTTCGCCGTGTAGGGGGCCAGCAGCTCCCGCTGGTCGGCCTGCTCGAAGCCGGCGATCGCCGCCTCCTGGACGGTGTTGGTCAGCGTCTCCGCCTCCACCACCGAGGCCCAGGCCGCAGCCTTGGCGGCCGCGGTCGGGAGCGCGGCCCGGCAGGACGCCGCGTGCTGCTGCCCGGCCGCGGTGTTGTCGCGCACCAGCTCGTCGACGATGGTGTCCTCGTCGACCCGGCCGGTCGCGGACAGCCGCTCCAGGAAGGCCCAGCGCAGCTCGTCGTCGACGGTCAGGCCCTCGACGGTGCTGCTGCCGTCGAGCAGCCCGGCCAGCAGGTCCAGCTGCTCGTCGGTGCTGGCCAGGCCGGCGAAGGTGCGGGCCCAGGACAGCTGGTGGTCCCCGCCGGGCTCGGAGGAGCGCAGCAGCTCCAGCGCGGTGCCGGCGAAGCGGGCCAGGCCCTCGGCCCGCCACTCCGGGTCGGCGTAGAGCTCGACGGCCAGCTTGGCCTGCCGCTGCAGCGACTGGACCACACCGATGTCGGACTCCCGGCCGACGCCGCTGATCACCAGGGCCAGGTAGTCCCGGGTGGCCAGCTCGCCGTCGCGGGTCATGTCCCAGGCGGAGGCCCAGCACAGGGCGCGCGGCAGCGACTCGGTGAAGTCGGCGATGTGCGCGGTGACGTTGGCCAGCGACTCCGCGTCCAGGCGCACCTTGGCGTAGGACAGGTCGTCGTCGTTGAGCAGGACCACGGCCGGCCGCTTGCGCCCGGCCTGCACCGGCACCGACGTGAGCTCGCCGTCGACGTCCAGCTCGATCCGCTCGGCGCGCACCAGCGCGCCCTTCGCGTCCAGGTCGTACATGCCGACCGCGATGCGGTGCGGCCGCAGCACCGCCTCGCCCTTGGCGCCGGCGGGCAGCGCCGGGGCCTCCTGGCGGATCGAGAACGAGGTCAGCACGCCGTCGGCGTCCACCTCCAGCTCGGGGCGCAGGATGTTGATCCCGGCCGTCTCCAGCCAGGCCTTGGACCAGGAGGCCAGGTCGCGTCCCGAGGTCTCCTCCAGCGCGCCCAGCAGGTCGCTGAGCCGGGCGTTGCCCCAGGCGTGGCGCTTCATGTAGGCCTGCACGCCGGCGAAGAAGGCGTCCTGGCCGACGTACGCCACCAGCTGCTTGAGCACCGAGGCGCCCTTGGCGTAGGTGATGCCGTCGAAGTTGACCTGGACGTCCTCCAGGTCGTTGATCTCCGCCATGATCGGGTGCGTGGACGGCAGCTGGTCCTGCCGGTACGCCCAGGTCTTCATCTGGTTGGCGAAGGTGGTCCAGGAGTTGGGCCACTTGGTCCCGGGCGCCTCGGCCAGGCAGATGCCCTCGGCGAAGGTCGCGAAGGACTCGTTCAGCCACAGGTCGTTCCACCACTCCATGGTGACCAGGTCGCCGAACCACATGTGCGCCAGCTCGTGCAGGATCGTCGAGGCGCGGACCTCGTAGGCCGCGTCGGTCACCTTGGAGCGGAACACGTACTGGTCCCGGATGGTGACCGCGCCGGCGTTCTCCATCGCGCCGGCGTTGAACTCGGGCACGAACAGCTGGTCGTACTTGCTGAACGGGTAGACCGTGTCGAACTTCTCCTGGAAGTAGCTGAAGCCCTGCTTGGTCACCTCGAAGATCGCATCGGCGTCCAGGTACTGCTCCAGCGAGCGCCGGCAGTACACGCCCAGCGGCACGCTCTGGCCATCGGCGCCCTGGTAGCTGTCGAAGACACCGGCGTAGGGGCCGGCGACCAGGGCGGTGATGTAGGTGGAGATCCGCGGGGTGGCCGCGAAGCGGTGCACCTCGGTGCCCGCGACCGCGCCCTTCTCCGGCTCGGGGGAGACCTCGTTGCTGATCACCTTCCACCCGGTCGGGGCGGTGACGGTGAACCGGAAGGTCCCCTTGAGGTCGGGCTGCTCGAACGACGCGAACACGCGCCGGGCGTCCGGGACCTCGAACTGGGTGTAGAGGTAGGTCTCCTTGTCGACCGGGTCCACGAAGCGGTGCAGGCCCTCGCCGGTGTTGGAGTAGGCGCAGTCGGCGACGACGCGCAGCTCGTTCTCGGCGGCGAGCGACGGCAGCGCGATCCTGCTGTCCCGGAAGACCTCGGCGGGGTCCAGCGCGGTGCCGTTCAGGACGACCTCGCGCACGCCGGGCGCGACCAGGTCGATGAAGCTGGACGCTCCCGGAGTGGTGGCGTTGAAACGGACCACGGTGGTGGACCGGAACGTGCCCCCGTCGGTGGCCGTGCTCAGGTCGAGCTCGATCTCGTAGGCGTCCACATGGAGGAGCTGGGCCCGGGTACGGGCCTCCTCACGGGTCAGGTTGGTGCCAGGCACGCTGCGTGACTCCTTCGTCTCGGTGTCTGCCCGGCATCCTCCCATGTCGCACGGACAGCGGCCCGTGCCTCCGCGCACGGCGAACGCCGCCGTCCTAGGGTTCCCCCCATGAGCACCTCCAGCCCCGCCCCGACCCGGACCCTGGTCAGCACCCCCGCGGGGGACGCCAGGATCACCACCCACCCGGCCGGCACCGCCCGCCCGCTCGCCGTGCTGGCGCTCGGGCACGGGGCCGGCGGCGGCATCGAGGCACCGGATCTGCGGGCCCTCGCCGTGGCGCTGCCACCGCTGGGCGTCACCGTCGCCCTGGTGGAGCAGCCCTGGCGGGTGGCCGGCCGGAAGGTCGCCCCGGCCCCGAAGACCCTGGACACCGGCTGGCTGCCGGTGCTGGCCCGGCTGCGGTCCGGCCCCGCCGCCGGGATCCCGCTGATCAGCGGCGGCCGCAGCGCCGGCGCCCGGGTCGCCTGCCGCACCGCGGAGCAGGGCGGCGCCGACGCGGTGCTGGCGCTGGCCTTCCCGCTGCACCCGCCGGGCAAGCCGGAGCGCAGCCGGGCCGAGGAACTGCTCTCCTGCCCACGCCCGGTGCTGGTGGTCCAGGGCGCCACCGACCCCTTCGGCGCCGGATCCGACTTCCCGCCGCTCCCGGCGCACCAGCGGCTGCTGGCGCTCCCGTACGGCAACCACTCCTTCGCGGTCCTCAAGTCGGCCCCGGTCAGCGCCGAGGAACTGCTGGACCGGATCACCGGGGCGGTGGCGGAGTGGGCGCTGGGCCCGGAGGTGCGAGCGGCCGGGTAGCACCCTGATCCACCGTCACTTGTGGTACATGGACACCGCAGCCTCGTCGCCGTAGCTGCTCAGCGCGATGAGGCCGCCGTCGTTGGTGGCGTAGAGCATCCCGTCCGAGAAGGTCCAGCCGTCGGTGTCCGACGGCAGCGCGCCGAGCACGGTGGACTTGCCGGTCGTCGGGTCCAGGCTGACGAAGTGCGGCGAGCCGCTGTACGTCCCGGTGGACAGGGCGTAGAGCTTGCCGTCCCCGGTGGACTGGGCCAGCAGTGCGCCGTGGTTGCTCTCACCGTCGTAGGTCCAGGCCTCGGCGCCGGTGGCGAGGTTGAAGGCGACGATGTTCCCGGCGGTGCTCCCGTTGTCCGAGCTCAGGTCCTCGTCACCCTGCACCACCAGCAACTGCCCCGGCAGCGAAGCGGTCACCTCGTGGTACTCGTTCAGCTTCAGGTTGGGGGTCTGCAGGGTCTTGCCGTTGCCGCCGTTGGCGTCGTACATCTGCAGCGAGGTGTCGCCGCTGGTGGAGACCACGCTGACCAGGGGCGAGCCGTTGAGCAGGCTGCTGACGTCGGTGTGGTCGCTCTCGGTCTTGCGCCACATCTGCTTGCCGGTACTGGCGTTGAGGGCGGTCAGCGTGTACGACGGCTTGACGTCGGCGCAGAAGTCGTCCACCAGGACGATGCCGGTCGTCGCCACCGACGACTCGTTGCAGTAGTCCCCGCGCGGCTTCAGCCCCCAGACCTGGGCGCCGGTCCTGGTGTCGAACCCGCCCACCCGGTCGCCGCTGACGATGGTGGCCACCGAGCCCTGGATGTAGGTGCTGGCCGACATCGCGACCGAGTTGGACGCGCTGGTCAGCGGGACCGTCCAGAGGATCTTCCCGGTGCGGGAGTCGACCCCGGCGAAGACCGAGCAGGAGTTGTCGTCGCTGCCGAAGGCCATGGTCCCGATGCCGTCGGAGGTCATGGTCGGTGACATGGCGCAGGGCGTCTGCGCCGAGGACGGCGGAGTGAGCGTCCAGCTCTTGCTGCCGTCCGCGATGCTGTAGGCGGTCACACCGGTCGCCGAGCTGCTCCGCACCAGCGCGGTGCTGGTCAGCCAGGAACCGATGAGCTTGTCGTCGCTGCCCTGGGCCGGCACCGACCACGCCTTGGACAGCATGGAACCGGCCTTCTTGCTGCCGTTGTTGGCGATCATCACCCCGACCACCGCGATGCAGGCCAGCACGACCACACCGGCGACGATCCCGGCGATGGCACCCCCGCCCAGCCTGCGCCGCGGCGGCTGCGGCGGCGGGTAGCCGCCCTGCTGGGGGTACCCCTGCTGCGGATAGCCCTGCTGGGGCGGGTACCCCTGCTGCTGCGGGTACGCCTGCGGCGCCGGATACCCCTGCTGCGGCGGATAGCCCTGCTGCTGCGGCGGGTACCCCTGCGGGTAGCCGGGCGGAGCGGCCTGCGGGGTCTGCGGCTGCGGATAGCCGTACCCCCCGTGCTGCACCGAGGGGTACGCCCCGGTCGCCCCACCGGCCGGCCACGCCCCGGGCTGCTGCTGCGGCGCCTGCGGCTGCGGCGCGGGCGGCGTCCCGGGCCCCGCCGCGGCGGGGTTGTACGCCTGCGTCGGCGCGTAGGCGATCCCCCCGTCCGCCGAGGCCGGCGGAGCCTGCTGGGGTACGCCGGGCGTGTAGGTCTGGGTGGGCATGTACGCAGGCGGCGGCGGCACGTTCGACGCCCCGTCAGTTCCCCCCGCCGCGCCGCTCCGACCGTCAGCCCCTGGTCCTGCTCCGTTGTCCGCCATGCCCCCGTACGCCCTTCCCTCGACACCTCGACTAGCGGGCCATGCTACGAGGTACGACCAAACCCACCGTCACCAGGCAGCCCCCCAGGGGCGCGAGACTCTGCCCGATCAACAAGGCAGCCCCTCAGGGGCGCGGGGAACTGCGCGAGCAACCGCCCCCCGACGGCCACTCGCCCAGCAACCCCAGCCCCAGCCCCAACCCCCCGTCGCGCAACCTACCCCCGCGCCGCATCCCGCCGCTGCGCCCGCAACGCCCGCGCCAGATCGTCCCGCCCCTCCAGCACCAGCCTCCGCAACGCCGGCGCCGCAGCCTCGTGCTCCCGCAGCCACAGATCCGTCCGCTCCAGCGTGGCCTCCGTCGTCACCAGCCTCGGGAACAGCCCGCTGACGATCCGCAGCGCGATCTCGATCGACCGCTCGCTCCAGATCTTCTCCAGCACCTCGAAGTACGGCTCGGCGTACGGCGCCAGCAACTCCCGCGCCGCGCCCCCCGCCGCCGCCTGGAAGCCGCTGATCTGCGCTTCGACCAGCGCGTTCGGCAGCTGGTCCGAATCCACGACCTGCCGCCACACCTCCGCCTTGGCCTCCGCCGTCGGCCGCGCCGCCAGACACGCCGTCAGCAGCCGCTTGCCGCTGGCGGTGTCGTCCCGGGCCAGCTCCGCGTCCAACGCCGCCTCGTCGGCGACCCCGGCGGCGGCCAGCGTGTGCAGCAGCGTCCAGCGCAGCTCCTGGTCGACGGAGAGTCCGTCGACCCGCGCCGTCCCGGCCAGCAGCCCGCCCACCAGCTGCAGGTCCGCCTCCGACCGGGCCGTCTGCGCGAAGAACCGCGCCCACGCCAGCTGGTGGTCGCCTCCGGGCGCCGCGGCCCGCAGCTCGCCCAGCGCGCCCTCGGCGAGCCGCCCGGCCCACTCCTCCCGCGCCTCGGGCGCGACATAGAGGTCGAGCGCGGTGCGCGCCTGCTGGTGCAGCGACTGGAGCACGCCGATGTCGCTCTCGCGGCCGGCGAACCGCAGCACGATCTCCAGGTAGTCGCGGGCCGGCATCAGCCCGTCCCGGGTCAGGTTCCACAGCGCGGACCAGCTCAGCGCACGGGCCAGCGGGTCCTCCAGCTCGCCCAGCGACTCCCGCAGCGTGGCCAGTGACGCCTCGTCGAAGCGGATCTTGCAGTAGGTCAGGTCCTCGTCGTTGACCAGCACCAGCGCCGGACGGGCGAGCCCGACCAGCTCCGGCACCTCGGTCCGGGCCCCGGCGACGACGTCCAGCTCGACCCGGCGCGTCCGCACCAGCGCCCCGCTGTCCGGGTCCCGGTCGAACAGCCCCACCGCGATCCGGTGCGGCCGCAGCGTCGGGTTCTCGGCGGCGGCCTCCTGCAGCACCGCGAACCCGGTGATGGTCCCCGAGGAGTCGGTGACCAGCTGCGGCGTCAGGGCGTTCACCCCCGCCGTCTCCAGCCAGGCCCGCGACCACTCGGCCATGGCGTCGGCACCCCGCCCGGAGGTCTCCGCGAGCACGGCGAGCAGGTCGGCGAGTGTGGTGTTGCCGAACGCATGGCGCTTGAAGTAGTGCCGCGCGCCCTCGAAGAAGGCGTCGCGCCCCACATAGGCCACCAACTGCTTGAGCACCGAGGCGCCCTTGGCGTAGGTGATGCCGTCGAAGTTGAGCTTGGCGTCCTCCAGGTCACGGATATCCGCGGTGATCGGGTGCGTGGTGGGCAGCTGATCCTGCCGGTACGCCCAGGTCTTCCTGCGGTTGGCGAAGGTGATCCAGCCGGCCTGGTACTTCGTCACCTCCACCTGGGCGAACGCGCCCATGAAGTCGGCGAAGGACTCCTTCAGCCACAGGTCGTCCCACCACTGCATGGTGACCAGGTCGCCGAACCACATGTGCGCCATCTCGTGCAGGATGACGTTGGCCCGGCCCTCGTAGGCCGCCTCGGTGACCTTGGACCGGAAGACGTACTCCTCGCGGAAGGTGACCAGGCCGGGGTTCTCCATGGCGCCGAGGTTGTACTCGGGCACGAACGCCTGGTCGTACTTGCCGAAGGGGTAGGGGTAGTCGAACTCCTCGTGGAAGAAGTCCAGGCCCTGCTTGGTGACCGTGAAGATCTCGTCGGAGTCGAAGTACTGCGCCAGCGAGGCCCGGCAGAGCGCGCCCAGCGGGATCTCCAGCCGGCGGCCGTCCGGCAGTGCCCGGGTGTAGTGGTCACGGGCCACGTGGTACGGGCCGGCCACCACCGCGGTGATGTAGCTGGAGATTCGCGGCGTCGGGGCGAACTGCCAGGTCAGACCGGACTCCACGGCCACCGGGTCGCCGCCGGCGGGGGAGTTGGAGAAGACCTGCCAGTGCGAGGGCGCGGTGACGGTGAAGCTGAACGGCGCCTTGAGGTCGGGCTGTTCGAAGGTGGTGAACACCCGCCGTGCGTCGGCCGGTTCGTACTGGGTGTAGAGGTAGGTCTCGCCGTCGACCGGGTCGGTGAAGCGGTGCAAACCCTCCCCGGTGCGGCTGTAGGCGCAGGACGCCTCGACGACCAGCTCGTTCTCCTCGGCCAGACCGGGCAGGGCGATCCGGGTGCCGTCGAACACCAGCGCGGGGTCGAGCGCGGTGCCGTTCAGGACGACGCTGTGCACCTCGGGCGCCAGCAGGTCGGCGAAGCTGTCCGCCCCGGGTTCGGAGCAGCGGAAGCGCAGCAGCGTCCGCGAGCGGAACCTGCCCGCGCCCTCCCCTTCAGCCACGGGCAGCACGGCGGAGCGGAGGTCCAGTTCGACCTCGTAGCCGTCCACGCTGAGGATGCGGGCCCGCTCGCGGGCCTCGTCGCGGGTGAGATTGGTCCCGGGCACTGCGGTACTCCCTACTGGTGCATGCGGTGGCGCGCGAGCTTGTGGCCGCCCGTCCGGTGCCGGCCGGGTGTGGGCCCCGGACTGTCACCTGTTGCGGGCATCCTTTCACGGCACGCCGACAACGTTGGCGCACTCCCGCAGGGCGGGAATGCCCGTGCGCCGCCCTCTGTTCGCCACGTTGACCGCACGTTCCTGGCACCGGAGGACTCATGTCCGCAACAACCGCCACCCCCGTGACCGCAGACTTCTGGTTCGACCCGCTCTGCCCGTGGGCCTGGATGACCTCGCGCTGGATGCTGGAGGTCGAGCAGCAGCGCCCCGTCCAGGTGCACTGGCACGTGATGAGCCTCGCCGTGCTCAACGCCGACAAGGACGTCCCCGAGCAGTACCGCGCCTTCCTCACCGAGGCCTGGGGCCCGGTCCGGGTCTGCATCGCGGCCGCGCAGGCGCACGGCGACAAGGTCCTCGGCGACCTCTACACCGCCCTCGGCACCCGGTTCCACAACCAGGCCGAGCCCCGCACCAAGGAGACCATCGCGGCGGCCCTCGCCGACGCCGGGCTGCCGGTCGAACTGGCCGAGGCCGCCGACTCGACCGAGTACGACGAGGCCCTGCGCGCCTCCCACAAGGAGGGCATCGACCTGGTCGGCGAGGACGTCGGCACCCCGGTGATCGCGGTCCCCGGCGCCGACGGCGAGCGGGTCGCCTTCTTCGGCCCGGTGGTCACCCCCACCCCGCGCGGCGAGGCCGCCGCCCGCCTCTGGGACGGCACCCTGCTGGTCGCCTCCACCCCCGGCTTCTACGAGATCAAGCGCACCCGCACCGCCGGCCCCAGCTTCGAGTAGAGCTTCGAGTAGCGCCCCGACAGGGGCGCGGGGAACTGCGCGCCCAGCCACGCACCAAGGCGCACTGTTTCCCGCGCCCCCACTGCCCGGAGTCACCAACGCACTGACCAGCCCTTTTGTGGGGAGCGCGCTACACACACAGGTCACCAGGCAGGTAGGTTCACAGTCGTTAACCCAGACTCCGTCCCTCGCCCCTGCCCGGAGACCCGAATGGCCCTCGCCACCGCCGCCCCCCGCCCCGGCACCGTCCTCGCCGACCTGCTCCCCGCCGCCACCCGTGCCCGCGCCACGGCCCGTGATCTCGCCCTGGTCGTCGGCGGTGCGGCCCTCACCGGCATAGCCGCACAGATCTCGGTGCCCGTCCCCGGTTCGCCGGTCCCGGTGACCGGCCAGACCCTGGCCGCACTGCTGGTCGGGACCGCGCTGGGCACCCGCCGCGGGGTCGCCGCCATGGGCCTCTACCTGGTGGCCGGTCTGGCCGGGGTGCCCTGGTTCGCGGCCGGCAGCTCCGGCAGCGGCGTCACCCTCGGTTACATCATCGGCTTCATGCTGGCCGGGGTCGTGGTCGGCGAGCTGGCCCGGCGCGGCGCCGACCGCAGCCCGCTGCGCACCGCCGCGGCGATGGTGCTGGGCAGTCTGGCCATCTACGCCGTCGGCGTCCCCTACTTGGCCGTCTCGCTGCACATCGGCCTGGGCCGGGCCGCCTCGCTGGGCCTCTACCCCTACCTGCTGGGCGACGCCCTGAAGGTCGCCCTGGCCATGGGCCTGCTCCCGGCCGCCTGGAAGCTGCTCGGCGTCCGGTCCTAGCCGGAGGCTGACCGGCGCACCGTCACCGGCTCGTGCCACACTGACGCCATGCGCGTGTACCTGGGATCCGACCATGCCGGATACGAACTCAAGCAGCACCTCGTCGAGTGGCTGACCAGCGCCGGTCACGAACCGGTCGACTGCGGCCCGCACATCTACGACGCGGTGGACGACTACCCCCCGTTCATCCTCCGCGCCGCCGAGCGGACCGCGGCCGACCCGCAGGCGCTGGGCATCGTGATCGGCGGCTCCGGCAACGGCGAGGCCATCGCCGCGAACAAGGTCAAGGGCGTCCGCGCGGCACTGGCGTGGAGCACCGAGACGGCCACCCTCGGACGTCAGCACAACAACGCCAACGTGATCAGCGTCGGCGCCCGGATGCACTCCCTCGACGAGGCCACCAAGTTCGTCGAGGTCTTCCTGGCGACGCCGTTCTCCGAGGACCCGCGGCACATCCGCCGGATCGACATGATCAGCGAGTACGAGACCACCGGCGAGCTTCCGCCGGTCCCCGCCCACCACCCGCAGGGCTGACCGCAGCTCCGATGCCAGAAGGCCACACCCTCCATCGACTCGCCGCCGCGTACCGCCAGGTGTTCGGCGGCGAGTCCGTGCGCGTCTCCAGCCCGCAGGGGCCCTTCGCCCAGGCTGCGCTGCGCCTCGACGGACGTCCGCTCACCAGCACCGAGGCCCACGGCAAGCACCTCTTCCTCGGCTTCGGCGGCACGGCGGACCCCGCGTCCACCGACTGGGTCCACATCCACCTCGGCCTCTACGGCAAGGTCCGCTTCGGCGAGGGCCCGGCGCCGGAGCCGGTCGGGCAGATCCGGCTCCGGATCAGCACCGCCGACGACACCGCCCACGCCGACCTCCGCGGCCCCACGACCTGTGCCCTGATCAGCGATCCGGAGAAGCAGGAGGTGCACCGCCGGCTCGGCCCGGACCCGCTGCGCGACGACTCGCTCCCGGAGCAGGCCTGGCAGCGGGTGAGCCGCAGCGGCACCACCGTCGCGGCACTGCTGATGGACCAGAAGGTGCTTTCCGGCGTCGGCAACATCTACCGCGCCGAGGTGCTGTTCCGGCAGGGCATCGACCCGCGGCTGCCCGGCCGGGCGCTCACCCGGGAGCAGTGGGACGCGGTCTGGAAGGACCTCACCCTGCTGATGGCCGACGGCGTCCGCGACGGCTGGATCGACACCGTCCGCCCCGAGCACACCCCGCAGGCCATGGGCCGCCCGGCCCGCGAGGACGCCCACGGCGGCGAGGTCTACGTCTACCGCCGGGCCGGCCTGCCCTGCCTGGTCTGTGCCACTCCGGTCAGCGCCGGCACCCACGCCGGCCGCAACCTGTTCTGGTGCCCCGCCTGCCAGCCCGCCACACCGATCGGCTCCCTCCAGTACCGGCCGTAGTTCCTGGGAGCGTCGACGCGGACCGCGCACCCTCGGTAGGGTCGACCCGGATGGCTGACGGAGCGGCCGAGGCGCCACCTCGGGAGACGATGACGGCACGGGGGCGCAGGGCGCTCTACCGGGCCCGACGTCGGCTGCGCCGATCCGCCGTCGACTACTTCCGCGGCGACGCCTCCGACTGGTTCGCCTTCGGGGCGCTGTTCCTGCTGGTGCCGCTGATCACCGTGGTCACGCTGATGGTCCCGATCTGGTGCCCGCCGACCGCCCTGGTGCTCCCGCTGCTCGCCGGGGCGCTGCTGCTGCGGCCCAGCAGTCTGGTGCTGCTCTACGCCGCCGCGGCCTCCGCGCTGGCCGTGGAGGCGGCCCTGCTGGGCCCGTACCACCTGGGCCCGGGCCGGGTCACCCCGGGCAGCGTGCTGGTCATGGGCGCGGTCGGGGCCGGCGGCCTGCTGGTCGCCCAACTGCGCAGCCGGGTCGGCGTTCCCTGGCGCGGCGGCGGCACCATGCTGTTCGACCTGCGCGAGCGGCTCAAGGTGCAGTCGCAGATCCCGGCGCTGCCGCCGGGCTGGCACGCCGAGATGGCGCTGCGCCCGGCCGGCGGCCAGTCCTTCTCCGGCGACTTCCTGGTCGCCGCCCGCACCGGCGACGGCAGCCGGATGCTGGAGGCGGTGCTGGCCGACGTCTCCGGCAAGGGCATGGACGCGGGCTCCCGGGCGCTGCTGCTCTCCGGCGCCTTCGGCGGCCTGCTCGGCTCGCTGCCGCCGCACGACTTCCTCCCGGCCGCCAACGGCTACCTGCTGCGCCAGGAGTGGGACGAGGGCTTCGCCAGCGCCGTCCACCTGGTGCTGGACCTGGACACCGGGGAGTACGAACTGCTGTCGGCCGGCCACCTCCCCGGGATGCAGCGCTGCATGGGCAAGGGCCACTGGGAGACCAAGGAGGCCGAGGGCCCGCTGCTGGGCATCTTCGAGGGCGCCAAGTTCACCGGCCTGCGCGGCCGGCTGGAGCGCGGCGACGTGCTGATGCTCTGCACCGACGGCATGGTCGAGGCCCCGGGCCGGGACCTCTCCGAGGGCATGGACCGGCTGATGGGGGAGGCGGACCGACTGATCGGCTCGCCCTTCGTCGGGACGGCCTGGCGGCTCATCGAGACCGTCGCCAAGGACCTCAACGACGACCGCGCGCTGCTGCTGATCTGGCGTGAATAACCGTCCCCCGGTGCTCAGTTCACCGCACCTGTAACATCAGCCACACGTTCTCCGACGTGCTGTTCGGCCAATCTCGGCCGAATAGTGATCACTTGTAGAGCTGTGTCCCGGAAATGCTTTACGGAACCTGCCAGTCCGGAGACACTGAATGTCGGCCATGGGAGGGGGGAGGCAGTGTCGATGCACGGCGCGGCGGACCGGCCTGCCGGGTGGCCCGGGCCCCGAGCATGTCATGAACGAGGAAGTGGAACCGCGTGACAACCTTCTCCTTCTCCGCTGTTGTCCTGCTGGGCATCCTGTTGATCGTGTTCATCAGGAACGGGAGCATGAAGATCGGCTACGCCATCCTCGCTATGCTCTTCGGATTCTTCCTGGCCAAGACCTCGGCAGCGGCACCCATCCAGACCTTTCTGGACCAGATCGCCACCACCATCAACAATCTGACGAAGTAACAGCTACCGACCCGACAGCTGCCGGAGCAGCAGCCTCAGCGCTCCCGCCACCGCCGCAGCAGCGCCCCTGCAGCGGCGCGCCGCCCGCCCACGGCGGCGTCGGCGGGCTCCGCGCCACCCTCCGCTCCGCGCAGGCTCAGCGGGTCGGCCGCCAGCAGCACGAAGCAGCGGGCCCAGGCCAGCCGCTCCCCGCGCGGCCAGGACAGTCGCCGCAGCGCGGCCGAGGCCGCGGCGACCGGTTCGCCGTTCACCCGCACCTCGGCGACCTCGTCGCCGGAGCGCCCGCCGAAGAAGAACTTCACCCCGTTCAGCACCGGGTCGCTCAGGTGCGGGAGCACCACCTCCGCGACCGCGGGCAGCAGTTGATGCTCCGCCACCCAGTCGCCCAGCGGTCCGCTGCGGAACCCGAACACGCAGGCAGGGCCCTGGACCGCGTGCCATCCGGCGACGCCCCCGGCCGCACCGGGCGCCACGTGGTCGCCGTGGACGCCGCGCCGCTCCAGCATCTCCACCACCGCGGAGGCGGTGGTGGTCCGCCACATCCGCACCGCGTTCTGGAGCTGCTCCTCCTCGGTCCGCCCGAGCCCGGCCGCGCAGTCCCAGACCACCGGCCCGCCGCCCTCGCCGATCCGCAGCACGTACCCCAGGTCGACGTGGCCGCCGCCCTGCCCCAGGTGCTCGCGCACCGCCACGGCGGTCGTCCCCGGACCGCGGACGACGTCGCCCTCGGCCTGGAACTCCCGCCCGAGGCAGGCCATCTCGCGCACCACGCTGCGCTGTATGACCTGGAGCCTGCGCACAGGGTCTCTCCGTGTGTGTGAGGGATGTACTCCGACGTTCCGGGGAGCGACTCCCGTTCGCCCGCACAACCCCCGGGCGGAGCAGGCCCTGTGGAGATTGTGGGGGGAAACCGAGTGAACATCCCGCCTCCGGGAGCGTACCCGCCCCCGTCCGCCCCCCGCACCCGTTCTGACGCGTGCAAAACACATCGGCCCCGACCCGGCATGATGATCGCCGAGTCGGGGCCGAGCCACTTCGGAGCGGGCGACGGGAATCGAACCCGCGTAGCTAGTTTGGAAGACTAGGGCTCTACCATTGAGCTACGCCCGCAGAGCGCACCGGTGCGGCGCGTTCGGGGGACAGCCTAGCGGACCTGGTCGGGCGGATGCACACCGGTTCTCCGGCGTGGCGGCCGGATGGGTGCGGCGCGGCGAAAAGCGGGCGAAGGGCCGGGGATCTGCCTGTACGCTACGTGTCGTTCGGCACGTCGGACGGTACGGGGTGTGGCGCAGTTTGGTAGCGCGTCCGCTTTGGGAGCGGAAGGTCGTCGGTTCGAATCCGGTCACCCCGACCATATGCACGGGATCCTGTCCGCCACGGCGGCAGGTCCTTTTTCGTTCTCCGGGAAGGCGTGCTGAGCCATGTCCGCAGCAGCGCAGCCGCACCGTCCGCGGATATCCGCCAAGACCGCGGTCGCGGTCGTCTTCGTCGCCGCGCTGTTCATGTCGATCATGGACACCACGATCGTCAATGTGGCGCTGCCGTCCATCGGCGACCAGTTCCACGTGGACGCGGCCTCCGTCGGTGTGGTCAACGTCGGCTACCTGGTCAGCCTCGCGGTCTTCGTGCCGCTCTCCGGCTGGCTCGGCGACCGCTTCGGCACCCGCAGGGTCTTCCTGGCGGCGCTGGCCCTCTTCACCCTGGCCTCGCTGCTGTGCGCGACGGCCACCGGCCTCAACCAGCTGAGCCTCTACCGGGTCCTCCAAGGCGTCGGCGGCGGGATGCTCAACCCGGTCGGGATGACCATGCTGTACCGGGCCTTCCCGCAGCAGGAGCGGATGCGGGCGAGCCGGGTGCTGATGGTGCCGACCGCCGTCGCCCCGGCGCTGGGTCCGGTGCTGGGCGGCTGGCTGGTGGACGCCGCCTCCTGGCACTGGGTGTTCATCGTCAACGTCCCGCTGGGCGCCGTCGCGATGACCTTCGGCCTGCTGTTCCTGCCGGACTTCGGCGCCGAGCGGGCCGGCCGCTTCGACACCGCGGGGTTCCTGCTGGCCGCCGTCGGCTTCGGGGCGGCGACCTACGCCCTCGCCGAGGGGGCGGACAAGGGCTGGGGGACCGCGGGGATCGTGGTCCCGGCGACGGTCGGGATCGCCGCGCTGGTCGCGCTGGTCGTGGTGGAACTGCGGATCGACGACCCGATGCTGGACCTGCGGCTCTTCAAGGACCGGCTGTTCCGCGCCACCAACCTGGTCGGCGTGGTCGCCGGCGCCGCCTTCCTGGGCATGCTCTTCGTCTTCCCCCTCTTCTACCAGAACGCCGCCGGGGCGACCGCCTTCCGGACCGGCCTCAACACCTTCCCCGAGGCCCTCGGGGTGATGCTGGCCTCGCAACTGGTCGGTCGGATCTACCCGCGGATCGGGCCGCGCCGGCTGATGACCGCGGGTGGCGTCGCCGTCTCCGTCGCCATCGGGCTGATGTCGCTGCTCACCCCGGAGAGCAGCGTCTGGGCGGCCCGCGGGCTGATGTTCGCGACCGGCTTCTCCATGGCCCACCTCTTCATGCCGACCCAGACGGCCGCCTTCGCGACCGTCTCCCCGGCCGCGACCGGCCGGGCCTCCACCCTGTTCAACACCCAGAGCCGGCTCGGCCCGGCGCTGGGGGTGGCCCTGCTCAGCACGGTCCTGGGCGCCATCGGGACGGTGACCACCGGTCCGGACGGTACGCCGAGCGCGAACCTGGCGGCCTACCACGCGGCGTTCCGGGTCGCCGCCGGCCTGGCCCTGGCCGCGGCCGTGCTGTCGCTGTTCGTCTCCGACCGGGACGCCGCCCCGACCATGGCGCGGGAGACCCCGGTCGAGGGTCCGGCGGAGCGCTCGGGCGAGGGCCCGGCGGAGGGCTCAGGGAAGGTCCCGGTCCAGAGCCTGGACAGCTGACCCCTCCCGGCGGGACCAATGCAGATTGTGGTACCGGTAGGATGGACCGCTGGCGGCTGTCCACGTGCGCGTCTCCGCAGGGAGAAGCGGTGCGGGACACTCGCCCGAGGGCGAGGAGCGAGCTCACCGTCCACCCACCCCGGCGGGCGAAGTCGCCTCTGACTCATCACCCGTCTCGCCGTGCTCCCCACCAAGCGGGTGCGCGGCGGACACCCCGACCGCAAGCCCCCAAGGAGACCCAACCGTGAAGAGCGCCGTGGAGACTCTGAACCCGACCCGGGTTCGACTCACCGTCGAGGTGCCCTTCGAGGAGCTCAAGCCCAGCCTCGACGCGGCGTACAAGAAGATCAACCAGCAGGTCACGGTGCCGGGCTTCCGTAAGGGCAAGATCCCGGCTCGCGTCATCGACCAGCGCTTCGGCCGTGCCGCGGTGCTGGAAGAGGCTGTCAACGACGCCCTGCCGCGCTTCTACACCCAGGCCGTCGACGAGTCCAAGCTCGACGTCCTCGGCCAGCCCGACATCGACGGCCTCGAGGGCGTCGAGAAGATCGCGGACGGCGGCGACCTGAAGTTCACCGCCGAGGTGGACATCCGCCCCGAGATCACCCTCCCCGACTACACCGCCATCGAGGTCGAGGTCGACCCGATCGCCGTGTCCGACGAGGACGTCGAGGAGAGCCTGAACCAGCTCCGCGACCGCTTCGCCTCGCTGAAGACCGTCGAGCGCGCCGCCGCCGAGGGCGACGTCGTGGTCGTCGACCTGGAGGCCAAGGTCGACGGTGAGGTCCCCGAGGACGGCACCGCCACCGGCGTCAGCTACGAGATCGGCTCTGGCCGCCTGCTCGACGGCATCGACGAGGCCCTCACCGGCCTGGAGGCCGGCGGCACCGCGACCTTCACCACCGAGCTCAAGGGCGGCAGCGCCGAGGGCAAGGACTCCGAGGTCACGGTCAGCCTGACCACCGTCCAGGAGAAGGAACTCCCGGCCCTGGACGACGAGTTCGCCCAGCTCGCCAGCGAGTTCGACACCCTGGAGGAGCTCAAGGAGGACTCCCGCAAGCGGCTGGTCCGGATGAAGGAGTTCGACCAGGCCACCCAGGCCCAGGAGCGCGTGCTCGACAAGCTCATGGAGCTCATCGAGATGCCGTACCCGGAGAAGCTGCTCGCGGACGAGCTGGAGACCCGCAAGCACAACCTGGAGCACCACCAGCTGCCGCAGATGGGCATCGACCTGGACGGCTACCTCAAGCTCCAGGGCAAGACCGCCGAGGAGTTCGAGGCCGAGCTGCTCGAGCAGGCCCAGAAGGGCATCAAGACCCAGTTCGTCCTGGACGCCATCGCGTCCAAGGAGGAGCTCGCGGTCAACCAGGAGGAGCTCACCGAGCACCTGCTGCGCCGCGCGGCCGGCTCGGGCATGACGCCCGACCAGTTCGCCCAGCAGGTCGTCGAGGGCGGCCAGGTCCCGCTGCTGGTCGGCGAGGTCGTCCGTGGAAAGGCCCTCGCGGTGGTGGTGGAGTCCGCCAAGGTGGTCGACACCAACGGTGAGGTCGTCGACTTCGAGGACGACGACGAAGAGGACGAGACCGTCGAGGCCGCGGCTGAGGCCGTCGTCGAGGCGACCGAGGCCTGATCCTCCCCGGCACTGCAGCACCTCCCAGGAAGGGCCCGGACGCGACATGCGTCCGGGCCCTTCCGGCGTCCCCGGTCACCCTGCGCTCACAGCGAACAGTTCTGTGTAGGGGATGGCCAGGCCCTGCCTGCGCGTTAGGGTCCTTGGTACGAGGGGCAGGGTGACTGTCGGTCCATCAGGACTGTCCGTCAGGCTTCCCGATGCAACCGGCCTCCGTACCGGCCTTCGTAAGAGACGCAGTGACGGTGGACGATCAGCCGTCCGAACACAATGAGCGGGTGGATTACGTGATGACTCCCCAGTTCCAGATGCCCGGCCTGATGGCCCCCACCGCAGCCGGTGACATCGGCGGCGGCGGTCTCGGCGACCAGGTCTTCAACCGTCTGCTCAACGAGCGCATCATCTTCCTCGGCCAGCAGGTCGACGACGAGATCGCCAACAAGATCACCGCTCAGCTGCTGCTGCTCGCGTCCGACCCGGACCGGGACATCTTCCTGTACATCAACTCGCCCGGCGGCTCGGTCACCGCCGGCATGGCGATCTACGACACCATGCAGTACATCAAGAACGACGTGGTCACCATCGCCATGGGCATGGCCGCCTCGATGGGCCAGTTCCTGCTCACGGCCGGCGCCAAGGGCAAGCGCTTCGCGCTCCCCAACGCCGAGATCCTGATGCACCAGCCCTCGGCCGGCCTCGGCGGCTCCGCCACCGACATCCGCATCCAGGCCCAGCAGCTGGTGCGGCTGAAGCACCGGATGGCCGAGCTGATCGCCGAGCACAGTGGCCAGACCGTCGAGCAGGTCACCAAGGACTCCGACCGAGACCGCTGGTTCCAGCCGCAGGAGGCCATGGAGTACGGCCTGATCGACGGCATCATGCACAGCGCCGCGGACGTCCCCGGCGGCGGCGGCACCGGCGCCTGACCGGCCCTTCGAGCCGCTCAGCACCGCCCCGCCCACGAACCAAGTCCGTACGCTTCCGGAGAGGCCACACCAGCTATGAACATCCCCAGCCTGTCCAGCGCCGAGCGGCGCCTGGAGGACATGCGCGCCGAGGGCCGCTACATCGTCCCGCGCTTCGTCGAGCGCACCTCGCAGGGTGTGCGCGAGTACGACCCCTACGCCAAGCTCTTCGAGGAGCGCATCATCTTCCTGGGCTCCCAGGTCGACGACGTCTCCGCGAACGACATCATGGCGCAGCTGATCTGCCTGGAGTCGATGGACCCGGACCGGGACATCTCCATGTACATCAACTCGCCCGGCGGCTCCTTCACCGCGCTGACCGCGATCTACGACACCATGCAGTTCGTGAAGCCCGACGTGGCGACCGTCTGCATGGGCCAGGCGGCCTCCGCCGCCGCGGTGCTGCTGGCGGCCGGCGCCCCCGGCAAGCGCCTGGCGCTGCCGAACGCCCGGATCCTGATCCACCAGCCCTACACCGAGACCGGCCGCGGCCAGGTCTCCGACCTGGAGATCCAGGCCGCCGAGATCCAGCGGATGCGCGAGCAGCTGGAGGAGATGCTGTCCAAGCACTCCCACCAGACCCCGCAGCAGATCAGCGAGGATATCGAGCGCGACAAGATCCTCACCGCGGCCGAGGCGCTGGAGTACGGGCTGATCGACCAGATCACCTCGACCCGCAAGAGCTCGCTCAACGACTGAGACCGTCCCCGGTCCAGTCACTGAGACGAGTACCACGCAGTCCGTCGGCCCCCGGCTATTGGAGCGGGGGCCCCGGCCTGGCACCATCGGTGACAGGCACTCTCAAAATTGCCGCGCCCTGCATCGCCCACCCTGACGGCACTTCGCCCAGGGCGGAAGAGGGAAGACCGCCGAAGTCGGCGGATCGGGGCTCCTGACGGAGTACCGTCGGAAACCAAGCACCAGGCTCCTGCCCCACGGAGCCTTTGGCGAAGGGGATTCACCTCGTGGCACGCATCGGTGACGGTGGCGACCTGCTCAAGTGCTCGTTCTGCGGAAAGAGCCAGAAGCAGGTGAAGAAGCTCATTGCCGGGCCCGGCGTGTACATCTGCGACGAGTGCATCGACCTGTGCAACGAGATCATCGAAGAGGAGCTCGCGGAGACCTCGGAGGTGAGGTTCGAGGAGCTGCCCAAGCCCCGCGAGATCTACGAGTTCCTCGACGGGTACGTGGTGGGTCAGGAGGCGGCGAAGAAGTCACTCTCCGTGGCCGTCTACAACCACTACAAGCGGGTCCAGGCGGGCGAGAACGGCAAGCACGGCCGCGACGACGGCATCGAGCTGGCCAAGTCCAACATCCTGCTGCTGGGCCCGACCGGCTCCGGCAAGACCCTGCTGGCGCAGACCCTGGCCCGGATGCTGAACGTGCCGTTCGCCATCGCGGACGCCACGGCGCTGACCGAGGCCGGCTATGTCGGCGAGGACGTCGAGAACATCCTGCTGAAGCTGATCCAGGCCGCTGACTACGACGTCAAGAAGGCCGAGACCGGCATCATCTACATCGACGAGATCGACAAGGTCGCCCGCAAGAGCGAGAACCCGTCGATCACCCGCGACGTCTCCGGCGAGGGCGTGCAGCAGGCGCTGCTGAAGATCCTGGAGGGGACCACCGCCTCGGTGCCCCCGCAGGGCGGCCGCAAGCACCCGCACCAGGAGTTCATCCAGATCGACACGACGAACGTGCTGTTCATCGTGGGCGGTGCCTTCTCGGGCCTGGAGCGCATCATCGAGTCCCGGGCCGGCAAGAAGGGCATCGGCTTCGGCGCGACGATCCGGTCCAAGCACGAGATCGAGTCCAGCGACCAGTTCCGCGCGGTCATGCCGGAGGACCTGGTGAAGTTCGGGATGATCCCGGAGTTCATCGGCCGTCTGCCGGTCATCACCAGCGTCCACAACCTGGACCGCGACGCGCTGCTGCAGATCCTCACCGAGCCCAAGAACGCCCTGGTCAAGCAGTACCGGCGGCTGTTCGAGCTGGACGGCGTGGAGTTGGAGTTCTCGGACACCGCGCTGGACGCCATCGCCGACCAGGCCATCAAGCGCTCCACCGGCGCCCGCGGCCTGCGCGCCATCATGGAGGAGGTGCTGATGTCCGTGATGTACGAGGTCCCCTCCCGCAAGGACGTCGCCCGCGTGGTGGTCACCGAGGACGTGGTGCTGGAGCACGTCAACCCGACGCTGGTGCCGCGCGATCTGCGCAGCCAGCGCGAGCGCCGCGAGAAGTCGGCGTAGCCGGACGTTCAGGAACCCCGCTCGGACCTCGGTCCGGGCGGGGTTCCTGCATGTCGGGGTGGTGCGGGGCGGGGTAGGGCGGGGCGGGCTCAGCCGACGCTGGTGACCGCCTCGGCGGCGGCCGAGGCGACCGACTCGACCAGGCTGATCGAACCCGCCTCGGTGCTGCCGCCGTCCGACACCACCGCGATCAGCACGCTGTGGCCGTCGACGGTGACCTTCCCGATGCTGTTGACGTCCCAGAGCCCGCTCTGGCTGCGCTGCAGCCAGCCGTTCTTCAGCTCGGTCGCGGTGCCGCTGTCGGCGGCGGCCGAGACGCCCCAGGCCTGGTCCGACTCGACCTGGCCCATCAGGCCCTGCAGGTACTTCTGCGAGGCGCTGTCGAGCGGCGAGTCGTCGCCGAACACCACCTGAAGCAGCGTCAACTGATCCGCCGCGGTGGTCTGGGTCAGGCCCCAGTTCCCGTTGCTGCCACCGGTGGTGCCGGTCAGGCCGAAGGTCCTGTTGGCGGCGTTCAGCCCGTCCGCACCGCCGATCTCGTTCCACAGCGTGGACGCGGCGTCGTTGTCGCTCTGCTCGATCATCGAGGTGGCCAGGGCCTTCTGGGCGCTGCTGAGGCCGCCGCTGTCCTGGGTCTGCAGCAGCAGGGTCGCCAGGATGTCGACCTTGGCGATGCTCGCGGTGTCGTAGCTGTTCTCGGTGTTGCCGTAGTCGGCGGTGGCCCCGGTGTCCAGGTCCAGCGCCGCCACCGAGACGTTTCCGGAGAAGCCGCTGACCAGCGAGGACTCGGCGGCGGCCAGGGCGGTACGGGCCTGCTCGTCCAGGCTGGGTGAGCTGGCGGAGGCAGCAGCGGAGGCCGAGGCAGAGGTGGAGGCGGCGACGGTGGCGGACGCGGAGCCGGTGACCGTGATGGTGCTGCTGCTCGCGCTGGCGACCATGGCCGGACTGCCGCTGCCTTCGGCGGCGTAGGCGAGACCGCCCAGGGCACCCGCGGCCATGACGGCGGTCACGGCGATCGACACCAGCTGCCGCTTACGACGACGGCGACCCTGGTCCGGCTCAACTCTGCTGCTCATGACTTCGACCTTGCGGGCCGAAATCTTGCAGAGAATGTGAACGTCGTGAACGCGTCATGAGAAAACCGAGGTCACTCCTTGGTCACAGGAACGCTGTTGATCACGACGTTGTCCTTGGGTTTTCCGTCGCTGCCGCCGCCCTGGACCCCGTCCCTGGCGATGTGCTGAAGGATGTCCAGGCCCGAGGTGATGGTGCCGAACGGGGTGTAGTTCGCCGCGAGCTGGCTGGCCTGGTAGACCAGGAAGAACTGGCTGCCGCCGGTGTGCGCGGTCCCGGTGTTGGCCATCGCCACCGTTCCGGCCGGGTAGCTGCCGCCCTGGACCGCCGGGTCCTTCAGGTACTCGTCGGGGAGGGTGTAGCCGGGACCGCCGCTGCCGGAGTCGGTGGGGTCGCCGCACTGCAGCACGTAGATGCCGCTGGTGGTCAGGCGGTGGCACTTGGTGTGGTCGAAGTAGTTCTGCTGGGCCAGGAAGACGAAGCTGTTGACGGTCTGCGGGGCGTTCTTGGCGTCCAGCTTGATGCCGATGTCGCCGCAGGAGGTCTTCAGTGTGGCGCTGTAGGCCGCGGAGGTGTCGATGGACATGGCCGGAGCGGTCTTCCACTGTTTGCCGTTGGGGCTGCCGGAGGCCGCGTCCCCGCAGAAGACCGGCCGGGTCGTCGCCCACACCAGCCCACCGGCGACCAGCGCGACCACCACCACGGCGGCCACCGCGAACACCGTCCGGCGCTTCTTCACCCTGGCCTTCTCAGCGGCCCGGAGCTCCTCGATCCGCGCCCGCCGAACAGCGTTGCGCGCTGCCGCGCCGCCCTCTTCACTACCGCTGTCCCCGCTGCTCACCCGCGTCCTCCCATTGCAAGCACCAACAGCGATCAGTGAACCGACCCACAGCCCCACCACGCGGGAGGCGCGACCGATGGGGCACAAAGCCGTTCGTTACCACGCCCCCACTCCTCGTGCTGCAGTGCTGCGGGGGGCGACCCCCCGGACCCCCACGTCCTGCCGGGCTGCGGCTAAAGCGGTTCGTTACCACGCCCCCACTCCTCGTAAACTGTGCCGCGTGACCGACACGAACCAGCGCCCCGAGCCTGACGCGCACGACGCGAACGCCGGGGACCACAGCGCCCAGCCGAACACCCTGCCGACCCAGTACTCGCCGGCGGAGGTAGAAGGCCCGCTGTACGAGCGCTGGGTCGAGCGGGGCTACTTCGAGGCCGACGCCAAGAGCGAGAAGCCGCCGTACACCATCGTCATCCCGCCGCCCAACGTCACCGGCGCCCTGCACCTGGGCCACGCCTTCCAGCACACGCTGATGGACGCGCTGACCAGGCGCAAGCGCATGCTCGGCTTCGAGGCGCTGTGGCTGCCGGGCATGGACCACGCCGGCATCGCCACCCAGAACAAGGTCGAGCAGCAGCTCGCCGAGCAGGGCCTGTCCCGGCACGACATCGGCCGGGAGGCCTTCGTCGAGAAGGTCTGGGAGTGGAAGGAGCAGTACGGCGGCCGGATCCTCGGCCAGATGCGTCGCCTCGGCGACGGCGTCGACTGGTCCCGTGAGCGCTTCACCATGGACGAGGGCCTGTCCCAGGCCGTCCAGACCATCTTCAAGAAGCTGTTCGACGACGGCCTGATCTACCGCGCCGAACGCATCATCAACTGGTGTCCGCGCTGCCTCACCGCGCTCTCCGACATCGAGGTCGAGCACGAGGACCGGGCCGGCGAGCTGGTCTCGATCCGCTACGGGGACGGCGAGGACTCCGTCGTCGTCGCCACCACCCGTGCCGAGACCCTGCTCGGCGACACCGCGGTCGCGGTCCACCCGGAGGACCCGCGCTACGCGCACCTGGTCGGCCGCACCATCGCGCTGCCGCTGACGGACCGTCGGATCCCGGTCGTCGCCGACGAGCACGTCGACCCGGAGTTCGGCACCGGCGCGGTCAAGGTCACCCCGGCCCACGACCCCAATGACTTCGCCATCGGCCAGCGGCACAACCTGCCGAACATCAACGTCCTGGACGAGCACGGCGTCATCACCGTCCACGGCCCCTTCCTCGGCCTGGACCGCTTCGAGGCCCGGGACGCCGTCGTCGGCACCCTGCGTGAGCAGGGGCGCATCGTCGAGGAGAAGCGCCCCTACATGCACGCGGTCGGGCACTGCTCGCGCTGCCACACCGTGGTCGAGCCGCGGCTGTCGCTGCAGTGGTGGGTCAAGGTCGCCCCGCTGGCCGGGCCCGCCGCCGAGGCGGTCCGCGACGGCCGGGTCCAGATCCACCCCAAGGAGCTGGAGGGCCGCTACTTCAGCTGGGTCGACAACATGTACGACTGGTGCATCTCGCGCCAGCTGTGGTGGGGCCACCGGATCCCGGTCTGGTACGGCCCGGACGGCGAGGTCGTCTGCGTCGGACCGGACGAGCAGCCCCCGACGGGTGACGGCTGGCACCAGGACCCCGACGTCCTGGACACCTGGTTCTCCAGCGGGCTGTGGCCCTTCTCCACCCTGGGCTGGCCCGAGCAGACCCGTGACCTGGAGAAGTTCTACCCGACCGACGTCCTGCTGACCGGCCACGACATCATCTTCTTCTGGGTCGCCCGGATGATGATGTTCGGCCTGTACGCCATGGACGGCCAGGCGCCGTTCCACACCATCGCCCTCACCGGCCTGGTCCGCGACCAGTTCGGCAAGAAGATGTCCAAGTCCTCCGGCACCGCCGTGGACCCGCTGGACTGGATGGACGAGTTCGGCGCCGACGCGGTCCGGTTCACCCTGGCCAGCGGCGCCAACCCGGGCGCCGACGTGCCGATCGGCGAGGACTGGGTCAAGGCATCCCGCAACTTCTGCAACAAGATCTGGAACGCCACCCGCTTCGCGCTGATGAACGGCGCGACCCTGGAGGGCCCGCTGCCGGCGGCCGAGCAGCTCACCGCCACCGACCGCTGGATCCTGTCCCGGCTCAACGCGGTGGTCGCCGAGGTCGACGGCCTCTACGAGGACTACCAGTTCGCCAAGCTCAGCGACGCCCTCTACCACTTCGCCTGGGACGAGGTCTTCGACTGGTACGTCGAGCTGTCCAAGTCGGTGCTGGCCGAGGGCGGCCCGCAGGCCGACGCCTCGCGCCGGGTGCTGGGCGAGGTCCTGGAGGTCACCCTGCGGCTGCTGCACCCGGTCATCCCCTTCGTCACCGACGCCCTGTGGACGACGCTGACCGGGCGGGAGTCCGTGGTGGTCGCCGAGTGGCCGACGGTGGACGCCTCCCGCGCGGACGCGGCCGCCGAGGCGGAGATCGCGCAGCTGCAGCAGGTGGTCACCGAGATCCGCCGGTTCCGCGCCGACCAGGGGCTCAACCCGGGTCAGAAGGTCCCGGCCCGGCTGGACCTGTCCGGCACCACGCTGGCGGCGCACGAGGGCGCACTGCGCTCCCTGGCCAAGCTCCAGCCCGCCGGTGCGGACTTCAGCGCGACCGCGACCCTCTCGGTCGCCGACGCCACCGTGGCGCTGGACCTGTCCGGCACCATCGACGTCGCCGCCGAGCGCAAGCGGCTGACCAAGGACCTCGCCAACGCCGAGAAGGAGCTGTCGCAGGCCGGCGCCAAGCTCGCCAACGAGGCCTTCCTGGCCAAGGCGGCCCCGGTCGCGGTCGAGAAGATCCAGGCCCGGCAGGCCAAGGCCGAGGCCGACATCAACCGCCTCACCGCACAGATCGCGGCCCTGCCGGCCGGCTGAGGAACAGGCCGACGCAGGACACGCCACCACCCACCGGAAGGACCGCCCCGCAGCCGCGCGGCGGTCCTTCCGCCGTACCAGGGGCCGAACCCGGGCCCCACCCGGCCCCGCCTCTCCCGAGCCCGGCGGGCAACCGCCCCGCCGTCGGCCCCGATGCCCCGCGCTCCGTAGACTGGCGGGGTGAGCGACGCATCCCGCACCACCCCGCCGAACGACGCCGACGCGACCTCGGACGACATCACCTCGAACGACCCCGCGGCGCAGCTGCGTGCCGTCGAGGCGGAGCTGGCCTCGCGCTGGCCGGAGACCCAGCTGGAACCCTCGCTGGACCGGATCTCGGCGCTGATGGACATCCTGGGCCAGCCCCAGCGGGCCTACCCCTCGATCCACATCACCGGCACCAACGGCAAGACCAGCACGGCCCGGATGGTCGAGCAGTTGCTGCGCCACTTCGAGCTCCGCACCGGCCGCTACACCAGCCCGCACGTGGAGTCGGTGACCGAGCGGATCAGCCTGGACGGGGAGCCGGTCAGCCCCGAGCTGTTCGTGCACACCTACCGCGACATCGAGCCGTACATCGGCATGGTGGACGCCGCTCAGCCGATCCGGCTGTCCTTCTTCGAGATCCTCACCGGGATGGCCTACGCCGCCTTCGCCGAGGCGCCGGTGGACGTCGCGGTGGTCGAGGTCGGCATGGGCGGGTCCTGGGACGCCACCAATGTCATCGACGCCCCGGTCGCGGTGATCGCCCCGATCTCGCTGGACCACACCGACAAGCTCGGCGACACGCCCGGCAAGATCGCGACCGAGAAGTCCGGGATCATCAAGAAGGGCGCCCTGGCGGTGGTGGCCCAGCAGCCGCTGGACGCCGCCGAGGTGATCCTGCGGCGCGCCGTCGAGGAGGACGCCGTGGTCGCCCGCGAGGGCATGGAGTTCGGCGTGGTGCACCGGGACGTCGCGGTCGGCGGGCAGCTGCTCACCCTGCGCGGCATCTCCGGGCACGAGTACACCGAGGTCTTCATCCCGCTGCACGGCGCGCACCAGGCGCAGAACGCCGCCCTGGCGCTGGCCGCGGTCGAGGGCTTCTTCGGTGTCGGCGCCGCGCACCAGCAGCCGCTGGACATCGACAAGGTCCGCGCCGCCTTCTCCGGGGTCAGCTCCCCGGGCCGGTTGGAGGTGGTCCGCCGCAGTCCGACCATCGTGCTGGACGCCGCCCACAACCCGGCCGGGGCGCGGGTCACCGCCGACGCCATCGGCGAGTCCTTCGGCTTCACCCGGCTGATCGGGGTGATCGGCACCAGTGGCGACAAGGACTCCAGCGGACTGCTGGAGGCGTTGGAGCCGGTCCTCGCCGAGGTCGTGATCACCCAGAACTCGACCCAGCGGGCCACCTCCATCGACCGCCTCGCCGAGCAGGCGGTCGAGATCTTCGGCCCGGACCGGGTGCTGGTGGAGACCCGTCTGGACGACGCCATCGAGGCGGCGGTGACGCTGGCGGAGGAGGAGGGCGACCTGGGCGGCTCGGGCGTGCTGGTCACCGGCTCGGTCATCACCGTGGGCGAGGCCCGCATCCTGCTGAGCCGCAACCGTCGCTGACAGCCCCCACCGAACCCTTCCCGCCACCGAACCCTTCCCCCACCGAACCTTCCCGCCACCGAACCGTCCTGTCCGAAAGGCCTCCCGTGCGCACCCTCTGCTCGTCCACGCTCATCGCCGAGGCGATGGTGGTCGGCTTCGCCGCTCTGGTCGCGATGCACCTCTCCGATGTCTCCTCCACGACGCTGTGGACGGTCTGCGGCGCCGCGATGGCCCTGTGCGTGCTGCTCTGCGGTGTGATCACCCGTCCGGGCGCGGTCGCGGTCGGCTGGGTGCTCCAGGTCGCGCTGATCGCCAGCGGTACCGTCGTGGGGATGATGTACGGACTCGGTGTCATCTTTGCGGCGCTGTGGTGGGCCTCGGTCCACTACGGTCGGAAGATTGACATCATCAAAACGGCGCGTGCACAAGCGAGCTGACGTCCACCTGGCGTTCGAATGCCCAGGCCGTCTCGGGTAGGCTCGCCACACCCTCCCAAGCTGTTCTCCCACCCGTTCGGCTCGACCCCCCTCGGAGCTCCGCCATGCCGCAGCGCACCCTTGTCCTCCTGAAGCCCGACGCCACCCGACGCGGCCTCATCGGCGAGATCATCAGCCGGATCGAGCGCAAGGCGAACTGGACCATCGCCGCGATGGAACTGCGCACCCTGGACACCGCCACGCTGGAGCAGCACTACGGCGAGCACATCGGCAAGCCGTTCTACGAGCCGCTGATGGAGTTCATGGGCTCGGGCCCGGTGGTGGCCCTGATCGTGGAGGGCGAGAGCGTGATCGAGGGGATCCGCGCGCTGGCCGGCAAGACCAACCCGCTGGAGGCGGGCCCCGGCACCATCCGTGGTGACTTCGCCACCATCACCAGGGAGAACCTGATCCACGCCTCGGACTCGGACACCTCCGCCGAGCGTGAGATCAAGATCTTCTTCCCCGGCCTGAGCTGACACGCCGGTATTTCTACGGCGCTGCTTCTGTCGGATTATGGGGATAGCGGAATAATCTATTCCTGAGTTCCGGCCGTCCAGGAACTACGCAGCCGACACCGGCGTCCCAATAGCAGGAAATGTGATCGTCTGCCCCGACAATGGCAGGGGGTCCATCGTCACCCTCAGTGTGTACTTGGCTACCATGGGGACGGCCCGCCGCCCCAAACCCCCTCGACCCCGGGAAGGCCCCGCATACCCATGGCGAACAACATGTCGTTCATTGGTCGTGACATGGCTGTCGACCTCGGCACCGCCAACACGCTGGTGTACGTCAGGGGCCGGGGGATCGTCCTCAACGAGCCGTCGGTCGTCGCGGTGAACACCAACACCGGCAGCATCCTGGCGGTCGGCACCGAGGCGAAGCGGATGATCGGGCGCACCCCCGGCAACGTGGTGGCCATCCGTCCGATGAAGGACGGGGTGATCGCCGACTTCGAGATCACCGAGCGGATGCTCCGCTACTTCATCCTCAAGATCCACCGGCGCCGCTACCTGGCCCGTCCGCGGGTCGTGGTCTGCGTGCCCAGCGGCATCACCGGGGTGGAGCGGCGCGCCGTGATCGAGGCGGCGGCCCAGGCCGGTGCGCGCCAGGTGCACATCATCGAGGAGCCGATGGCCGCGGCGATCGGCGCCGGGCTGCCGGTGCACGAGCCGACCGGCAACATGGTGGTCGACATCGGCGGCGGCACCACCGAGGTCGCGGTGATCTCGCTGGGCGGGATCGTGACCGCCCAGTCGATCCGGGTCGCCGGCGACGAGCTGGACAACGCGATCATCCAGCACATCAAGAAGGAGTACTCGCTGCTGCTCGGCGAGCGCAGCGCCGAGAACATCAAGATGACCATCGGCTCGGCCCACCCCGTCGACGGGGACAAGGAGGAGCACAGCGAGCTCCGGGGCCGCGACCTGGTCAGCGGTCTGCCCAAGACCATCGTGATCTCCGCGGCCGAGGTCCGGCAGGCGATCGAGGAGCCGGTCAACCAGATCATCGACGCCGTCAAGACCACGCTGGACCAGTGCCCGCCGGAACTCGCCGGTGACATCATGGACCGCGGCATCGTTCTCACCGGGGGCGGCGCACTGCTGCGCGGCCTGGACGAACGGCTGCGCCGGGAGACCGGGATGCCGGTCCACATCGCGGAGAACCCGCTGGACTCGGTAGCCCTCGGCTCGGGACAGGTGGTCGAGGACTTCGAGGTGCTCCAGCAGGTACTGGACGCCCAGCCGCGCCGCTGACCCCGCACACCGGATCTGACGCCGGCTCAACCGGTCTGCCGGGCACCCAAGACGCACACCACGACAGCGAAGGGCACCGCCGAGGACCGTGAGGGACACACGAGAGAGCCGGCTGCTGCTGGTCCTGCTGATCGCGGTGGCGTTCGCGCTGATCACCGTGGACATCCGGGGCGGTGACACCTCGCCGCTGAACGGGCCGAGGAACGTCGCCGCCTCCGTCCTCGGGCCGGTCGAGAGCGGGGTGTCCGGTCTGGTCAACCCGGTGGCGGACACCGTCCACTCGGTGACCGACGCCAGTGCGCAGCACAACCGCATCAGCGCGCTGGAGCAGCAGAACCTGCAGCTCAAGCAGCAGCTGAACAGCTCCGACCTGGCCCGCGGCCAGTCCACCGAGCTGAGCCGGATGCTGGGCGCCGCCGGTGCGGGCCAGTACACCGTCAAGGCCGCCCAGGTGGTGGCCATCGGCGCGGCGCAGGGCTTCTCCTGGACCGTCACCATCGACATCGGCGGCAACGACGGCATCAAGCGCGACATGACCGTCATCGACGGGGACGGCCTGGTCGGCCGGATCACCACGGTCGCTCCCACCACCTCCACGGTGTTGCTGGCCAGCGACCCGGGCTTCTCGGTCGGCACCCGGATGGAGGGCAGCGGCGAGGTCGGCGTGGCCACCGGCGAGGGCACCGGGCCGCTGCGGGTGGAGCTGCTGAGCGCGCAGGCCGTGGTGAAGGCGGGCGACCGGCTGGTGACCTTCGGTTCGCAGAACGACCGCCCGTTCGTCCCCGGCGTCCCGGTCGGCACGGTGACCAAGGTGGAGAACGACCCCGGCCAGCTGACCCGGACCGTGCTGGTCCGACCCTTCGTCAACTTCACCAGCCTGGACCTGGTCGGCGTGGTGGTCCAGCCGCCGGCCACCGACCCCAGGGACGCCGTGCTGCCGCCCAAGCCGGCCAGTACCCCTGCCAGCAAGTCCGCCAACGGGAAGGCCCACTAGTCCCATGTGGCTGCACCGCATCCTGCTCTCCACCGTGCTGGTCGTCGTCGCCCTGGTCGTCCAGGTGAGCGTGTTCGCCAGGCTCGGACTGCCCGGCGCGGTACCGGACCTGATGCTGCTGGTGGTGATAGGGCTCGCGCTGGTGTACGGGCCGAAGGGCGGCTGCCTGGTCGGCTTCGGCGCCGGGCTGCTGGCCGACCTGGCGCCGCCCTCGGACCACGCGGTGGGCCGCTACGCGCTGGTGCTCTGCGTGCTCGGCTACGCCGCGGGGCTGCTGCGGCCGGAGAGCGGCCAGATCCGCTCGGTGCTGACCCCGCTGCTGGTGGTCGCCGCGGCCGCGTTCGCGGCGACCCTGCTCTACGCGGGCGTCGGCGCGCTGGTCGGCGACTCGGCGGCGCGGCACGTGGGCGTCGGCAGCCTGCTGGTCACCTCGGTGATCTACGACGTGCTGCTGGCCCCGTTCGTGGTGCCGGGGGTGATGGCGCTGGCCCGGCGCTCCATCGCGGTGCCGGTCAGCAGCGGCGGCGGCACCGCGGGTTCCGGCGGCGGTTCGCCGAAGGCCGCCAGGGGCGGTCTGAGCCGGCGCGGTTCGATGTTCGGCCAGGGCGGCAGCCGCAGCGGCGGCAGCGCCGGCCTGGGCACGGTCTCCGGCTTCGGCGGCTCCAAGCCGGGCCGAACCAAGATCAAGACCAGCGGCGAGTAGTTCAGACAGCATTCAGCCACCGCGCAACGACCCCCAGGGGCGGGAAGCGACACCCATGACCAACATCCCGCAGACCGGCCGCACCGGCCGGGTCACCGGACGCCTGCTGATCCTCCAGGTCCTCGTGCTGTCGCTGCTGGCGACCCTGGGCGGGCGGCTCTGGTACCTGCAGATCCGCAACGGGCAGGAGTACCAGGACCAGGCCTCGTCCAACCACATCCGCACGGTGCTGGTGCCGGCGGTGCGCGGCGAGATCCTGGACGCCAACGGCAAGCCGCTGGCCGACAACGAGACCCAGCTGGTGGTCTCGGTCAGCCGGACCTCGCTGCTGCAGCAGAAGGACGGCGGCAAGGCGGTGCTGGACCGGCTGGCCCAGGTGCTGGGCATGACGCCCACCGAGGTCCACGACAAGGTCAGGCTCTGCGACGCGAAGACCCCGCAGCCCTGCTGGAACGGTTCTCCGTACCAGCCGATCCCGGTCACCGACAAGGCCACCACCCAGCAGGCCATGCAGATCATGGAGCGCCGCGAGGACTTCCCCGGGGTCACCGCCGACCCCACCGCGGTGCGCACCTACCCGGCGCCCAGCGGCGCCAACGCGGCCCAGGTCCTCGGCTACCTCTCGCCGGTCACCCAGGACGAGATCACCGCCGCGACCGGCGCCGACGGCAAGTCCGCCTACGCCGCCTCGGACCAGATCGGCCGTTCGGGACTGGAGTCGGTCTACGACAGCGCGCTGCGCGGCAAGCCCGGCACCACCGACCTGGAGGTCGACAACCTGGGCCGGGTCCAGGGCACCGCCGGCGGCACCGCGGCCCAGCCCGGCGACTCCGTGGTGACCAGCATCGACGCCCGGATCCAGAGCATCGCCGAGCAGCAGCTGCAGCAGGCGCTGGTGACGCTCCGCAAGACCTACGACCCGGTCACCCACGAGAACTTCAAGGCCGACTCCGGCGCGGTCGTGGTCATGGACGTGCACACCGGCCGGGTGGTCGCCATGGCCAGCGCGCCGACGTTCGACCCCAACATCTGGAGCGGCGGGATCTCCGCCAAGGACTACAAGGCGCTGACCAGCACCTCCTCCGACTTCCCGCTGCTGAACCGGGCCATACAGGGTCAGAGCGCACCGGGCTCGACGTTCAAGGTGGTCACCACCTCGGGCGCGATCAACGCGGGCTACAGCTACGACGACACCTTCCCCTGCACCTCCTCGATGACCATCGGCGGACGGGTGTTCAAGAACTTCGAGGGGGAGAACTTCGGCGCCATCAACCTGTCGAAGGCCCTGGAGGTGTCCTGCGACACCGTCTTCTACAACATCGCCTACAGCCAGTGGCTCAAGGACGGCGGCACCAAGCCGAAGGCCCCCGCCGACTGGCTCTACAAGGCGGCGCACCAGTTCGGCCTCGGCGCCAAGACCGGCATCGACCTCCCCAGCGAGGCGTCCGGACGGGTCCCGGACCGGGCCTGGCACCAGGCGTACTACGACGCCATGAAGGACACCTGGTGCAAGCAGGCGCAGAGCGGCAAGAACGACTACGCGACCGAGATCGCCAAGGAGGACTGCACCGACTTCGCCACCCTGCGCGCCGGTGACGAGGTCAACTACGCGATCGGCCAGGGCGACACCCTGGTCACCCCGATCCAGATGGCCCGGGTCTACTCGGCATTGGCCAACGGCGGGACGCTGTACCAGCCGCAGATCGCCAAGGCCGTGGTCTCGCCGACCGGCAAGGTGGTCCAGAACCTCAAGCCGGTGGTCCAGGGCAAGCTGCCGGACAGTCAGCGGACCATCCAGTACATCGACCAGGCCACCGCCAACGTCATCACCTCGGGTACCGCGGCCTGGAAGTTCCAGGGCTGGCCGCAGGACAAGATCGCCCTGCACGCCAAGACCGGTACCGCGGAGGTCGTCGGCAAGCAGACCACGTCCTGGTTCGACACCTACACCAAGGACTACGCCGTCGTCATGACCATCTCCCAGGGCGGTACCGGGTCCGGCGGCGCCGGCCCGGCCGTGCGCAACATCTACAACGCGCTGTACGGCATCCAGAAGGACAACAGCATCGACCCCAAGAAGGCGCTGCTGCCGGTCCCGCAGCAGAACCTGCCGACCTTCCACCCGGACGGCAGCGTCACCCAGGCCCAGCAGACCGCCTACACCCTCAGCGCCGCCGGCGCCCCGTTGGCGCCGACCACCCCGCTGCCGGGGACCGGCGCCCCGCTGGCCGCCTTCGCGCTGAGCCCGGAGCGGAGGGTGCTCGCATGACCGCCTCGGGGAACTGGAGCGCCGGGGCGGGCGCCGGCTACCGCGCGCCCCGCTACGCGCCCAGCCGCTCCACGCTGAGCAGGCTGGTGTCCCGGGAGTCCCCGCTGCGGCGGATGGACTGGATCCTGGCCATCGCCGCCCTGGCGCTGTCCGGCATCGGCGCCCTGCTGGTGTGGTCGGCGACCCGCAGCCGCACCGAGATCAACCACGGCGACCCGCAGTACTTCCTGATCCGGCATCTGATGAACATGGCCATCGGTCTGGGCCTGTGCGTCGGGGTGGTGCTGCTGGGCCACCAGCGGCTGCGCACCATCGCACCGGTGGTGTACGGGCTGGCCGTGCTCGGCGTGCTGGCCGTGCTCAGCCCGCTGGGCTCCACCGTCAACGGCGCGCACTCCTGGATCGTGCTGGGCGGCGGCTTCTCGGTGCAGCCCTCCGAATTCTGCAAGATCGCGATCATCCTGGGCATGGCCACCCTGCTGTCCGCCCGGGTGGACGCGGGGGAGCGGGCCTTCCCCGACAGCCGCTCCATCGTCCAGGCGCTGGCGCTGGCGGCGGTCCCGATCGGGATCATCCTGCTGATGCCCGACCTGGGCTCCACCATGGTGATGGTGGTGATCATCCTGGGCGTGCTGCTGGCCTCCGGGGCGCCCAAGCGCTGGCTGTTCGGCCTGATCGTGGTCGGCGGCGCGGGCGCCTTCGCCATCGTCCAGCTGCACGTGCTGAAGCAGTACCAGATCGCCCGCTTCGCGGCCTTCGCCGACCCGGGCCTGGACCCCTCCGGCGTGGGCTACAACACCGCCCAGGCCAGGATCGCCATCGGCTCCGGCGGCCTGCTCGGCAAGGGCCTGTTCCACGGCACCCAGACCACCGGACAGTTCGTGCCGGAGCAGCAGACCGACTTCGTCTTCACCGTCGCCGGCGAGGAACTCGGCTTCCTCGGCGCCGGGCTGATCATCCTGCTGCTCGGCGTGGTGCTCTGGCGGGCCTGCCGGATCGCCCGGCAGGCCAACGACCTCTACAGCACCGTGGTCGCCGCCGGGGTGGTCGCCTGGTTCGGCTTCCAGGGCTTCGAGAACATCGGGATGACCCTGGGCATCATGCCGGTGGCCGGTATCCCGCTGCCCTTCGTCAGCTACGGCGGCTCCTCGATGTTCGCCATCTGGGTGGGCATCGGACTGCTGCAGTCGGTGAAGATGCACCGCACCATAACGTCATGACCGTCCCGGCACCTGAAGCCCTTCCAGGTGCCGGGACGGCCCGGACCCGCCGGGTCAGATCTGCTGCAGCAGCAGGTTCCCGTTGATCCGGCCGATGCCGGAGCAGGCGTCCCAGCCCTTGCCGGCCGAGTAGCCCGGCGCCGGCTGGACCGCGTTGCTGCCGCTGTCCACGTCGAAGTACAGGTTCGGCTGCGAGGCCAGCTGGTACAGGTACGGGCCGATGAAGCCCGGCATGGTCCCGCTGCTGGCCGCGATCACCGCGAACAGCCCCGCGTACAGCGGCGCCACCGCGCTGGTGCCGCCCACCGACATCCAGGCGCCGTCCACCACGACCTCGTACGGGCTGCGCATCGGGTCGGCGTTGCCGGCGACGTCCGGGACCCCGCGGCCCTGCTGTCCGGTGTCGACCTGGAGCGGGACCTCGTCGGCGGTCTGCCAGGGCAGGATCAGGAACTCGTTGCTGATCCCGCCGCCGGTGGCCCAGCCGTTGCCGTTGTTCCAGACCACCTCGTTCCGCAGCATGCCCTTGTTGTCGAGCTGCAGCGAGGTGCCGCCGCAGGCCAGCACGTACGGGTCGGAGGACGGGAAGTCGCAGTGCGCCATCCCGTCGTAGACCCCGTCGTTGCTGCCGTTGTCGCCGGAGGCGGCGAGCACGGTGATGCCCAGGGCCGCCGCGACGAAGCAGGCGAAGTCCATCCCGCTCCGCCCGGCCGCCGTCCAGCCGGCGTCCTCCGGCGCACCCCAGCTGATGGAGATGCAGGTGGCCGGGTGCTGGGTGCTGGTCGCCGCGGCCAGCACGGCGTCGATGAAGCCCTGCTCGCTGTTGGGCGCGAAGTAGACCGCGATGGTCGCGGCCTGGGCGATCGACGCGGCGATCTCGATGTCCAGCTCCACCTCGCCGTCCGCACCGCTGGGGTCGCCGTAGGAGTTGGAGGCGCCGTCCACCCCGATCGACATCACGTTCGGCGAGGGGATCCCCGCGTTGTTGAAGTAGGTGTCCAGGTCCTGCTGGCTGTAGCCGCCGCCGAGTTCGATCAGCGCGATGGTCTGGCCCGAGCAGTCCACCCCCTGCGGGAAGTCGTACAACTGGGCGACCTGCTGGGCGGTGACGCCGGACGGCGACCGGGGGATCAGCTTGTGGTGCGGCTGCGCCAGCGGACGGTTGGTCAGCCCGGACACCCGCTCGATCACGCCCTGCAGGTGCCGGGGCACATGGACGCTGCCCTGACGGCTGCGGAAGGTCCGGTCTCCCTCGCGGTACTGCTTCAACTGCACCCCGAAGGCCTGGTTGAACTGCTCCACCGTGCCGGTGAGGCGGATCGTCCGCTGCGCCGGGTCGGCCTGCTCCGCCTTGAGCTTGAACTGCTGCGCGAACTGCTTGACCTGGTCGAGGTCCTTGGGGTCGGCGCCGAGCGCCGCCAGCACGGACTTGCGGTCCACCGGGGCGCGCCGGCTCGGGCGCTGCCGGCCCAGCTCCGCCAGGTCGGGTGCGGCGGCGGCGTTGGGGTGGCGGCGCACCTGCACGGTCACCGTCAGCTTCTCGTGGGAGTCGGCAGACCCGATGAGGCTCTGCCCCTTCGACATCTTCCGTTCGCTGCCGATCAGTGCCACACGGTCATGGGCGACGGACATGGGTCCTCCTGAGGGAATCAATCGGCTGTCACGCCCCTGCCTACGGCCTGTCGCGTCACCTGTCCGTCACCGCTCGCGCACCGGGCCCGCTCCGGAGGCGTTGACACAACCCCGAGCCGCGTCAAGAGTGCACAGTGCCGAACGATCCCAGGCACGGAGCGGACGGAGGTCGCGATGATCGAACTCTCACTGCTCGGCGGCTGGAGGCTGACCTCGGACGGAAGCCCGGTCGCGCTCCCGGAGGCCGGCCGCAGGGTCGTCGCCTACACCGCACTGCACGGACCATGCACCCGGCTCCAGCTGGTCGGCGCGCTGTGGCCGGAAGCGCCCGAGGCCCAGGCGCACGCCTGCCTCCGGTCCACCCTGTGGCGGATCAGACGCTGCCTGGACCCGCTGCTGCTGCTCCGCGACGACCTGGTGATGCTCGACCTGGCCCGGATCCGGCTCGACCTCTCCGAGCTCAACGCCCTGCTGCTGCGCCCGCCGGACCCGCCCCGCCCCGAACCCGCCTACCTCACCGGCGGCGACCTGCTGCCGGACTGGTACGACGACTGGGTGCTGCCCAAGCAGGAGCAGCTGCGCCAGCACTGCCTGCACGCCCTGGACCGGCTGGCCGCCGCGCTGCTGGAGCACGGCGACTGCGCCGGCGCGCTGGAGATGGCCATGGGCGCGGTCGCCATGGAGCCCCTGCGGGAGAGCGCCCACCGGGCCGTCATCGAGGTGCACCTGAGCGAGGGCAACGCCTCCGAGGCACTGCGCCACTACCAGTCCTACCGCCGGCTGCTCTGGTCCGAGCTGGGCCTGGAGCCCTCCCCGCTGCTGCGGCGGCTGCTTCCGGTCCGGACTTCCTCCACCTCCGCGTTATCCTGAAGGGTCCGCCCTGCCGTCGTCACGAAAGTCCCCCTCTATGCCTGTCGAGTCGGTCTTCCCGCGCCTGGAGGCACTCCTCCCGCACGTCCAGAAGCCGATCCAGTACGTCGGTGGCGAGCTGAACTCCACCGTGAAGGACTGGGACGCGTGCGATGTGCGCTGGGCCCTGATGTACCCGGACGCCTACGAGGTCGGGCTGCCCAACCAGGGCGTCATGATCCTGTACGAGGTGCTGAACGAGCGCGAGGGCGTGCTCGCCGAGCGCACCTACAGCGTCTGGCCGGACCTGGAGAAGCTGATGCGCGAGCAGCAGGTCCCCCAGTTCACGGTGGACGCGCACCGCCCGGTCAAGGCGTTCGACGTGTTCGGCCTGAGCTTCTCCACCGAGCTCGGCTACACCAACATGCTCACCGCGCTGGACCTGGCGGGCATCCCGCTGGAGTCGAAGGACCGGACCGTCGACGACCCGATCGTGCTGGCCGGCGGGCACGCCGCGTTCAACCCGGAGCCCATCGCGGACTTCCTGGACGCGGCCGTGGTCGGCGACGGCGAGCAGGCCGTGCTGGACATGACCGAGATCATCCGGGCCTGGAAGGCCGAGGGCCGCCCCGGCCTGGACGGCCGCAGCCCCCGCGACGAAGTGCTGTTCCGGCTGGCCAGGACCGGCGGCTTCTACGTCCCCCGGTTCTACGACGTGGAGTACCTGCCGGACGGCCGGATCGGCCGGGTCGTGCCGACCATCTCCGGCGTGCCGTGGCGGGTGTCCAAGCACACTGTGATGGACTTGGACGAGTGGCCCTACCCCAAGCAGCCTCTGGTTCCGCTTGCGGAGACGGTCCACGAGCGGATGTCCGTGGAGATCTTCCGCGGCTGCACCCGCGGCTGCCGTTTCTGCCAGGCCGGCATGATCACGCGCCCCGTGCGGGAGCGAAGCATCACCGGCATCGGCGAGATGGTCGACCGCGGCCTCAAGGCGACCGGGTTCGAGGAGGTGGGCCTGCTGTCGCTGTCCTCGGCCGACCACACCGAGATCGCGGACATCGCCAAGGGGCTCGCCGACCGCTACGAGGAGGACAAGGTCGGCCTGTCCCTGCCGTCCACCCGGGTCGACGCCTTCAACATCGACCTGGCCAACGAACTGACCAGGAACGGCCGCCGCTCCGGGCTGACCTTCGCCCCCGAGGGCGGCAGCGAGCGGATCCGCAAGGTGATCAACAAGATGGTGTCCGAGGAGGACCTCATCCGCACCGTCGCGGCCGCCTACGGCAACGGCTGGCGCCAGGTGAAGCTCTACTTCATGGCCGGCCTGCCCACCGAGACCGACGAGGACGTGCTGCAGATCGCCGAGATGGCGAAGAACGTCATCGCCAAGGGCCGCGAGGTCACCGGGCAGAACGACATCCGCTGCACCGTCTCCATCGGCGGTTTCGTGCCCAAGCCGCACACCCCGTTCCAGTGGGCGCCGCAGCTCGGCGTCGAGGAGACCGACGCCCGGCTGCTGAAGCTGCGCGACGCCATCCGCAACGACCGGAAGTACGGCCGCAACATCGGCTACCGCTACCACGACGGCAAGCCCGGCATCGTCGAGGGCCTGCTCTCGCGCGGCGACCGCCGGGTGGGCGCGGTGATCCGCGCGGTCTACGAGGACGGCGGCCGCTTCGACGGCTGGCGCGAGTACTTCTCCTACGACCGCTGGATGCGCGCCGCCGAGAAGGGCTTCGCCGGCACCGGCGTGGACGTCGCCTGGTACACCACCCGCGAGCGCCAGTACGAGGAGGTCCTGCCCTGGGACCACCTGGACTCCGGCCTGGACAAGGACTGGCTCTGGGAGGACTGGCAGGACTCGCTGGAGGAGGTCGAGGTGGACGACTGCCGCTGGACCCCCTGCTTCGACTGCGGCGTGTGCCCGCAGATGGACACCCAGATCCAGATCGGCCCGACCGGGGTCAAGCTGCTGCCGCTGACGGTCAAGCAGCCGGCCGCCGGCGGCGCCGCGCACAACCACTGACCGACCGGTCCTGCGGCCCCCCCGGGCCGCAGGACCGCGGTCCGCCCGCTATCCGCTCACTTGCTGATGGCGAAGCGCATCAGGGACTGCTCGTCGCCCTGCTTGATCTTGCCGGTCTCGTTGACCACCTGGAGCTTCCAGCCGTTGCCGACCCGCATGGCCTTGGCCACCGCGCAGCCGTTGTCCGTGCTGAGCAGGCTCGGCCAGATGTCGGCGACCTGCTGGGAGCTGCCGCCGGTGGCGTCGTAGACCTTGAAGCTGATGTTGCGCGCCTTCTGGAAGGAACTGCCCTTCTTGAAGGCGGCCGCGACGAACACGATGGCCGTGATGTTGCCGGGGACCTTGGCGAAGTCCACCGTCAGCACCTCGTCGTCACCGTCACCGTGCCCGGTCTGGTTGTCGCCGCTGTGGACCAAGGAGCCGTTCCCCAGCGGGTCCAGCGAGTCCAGGCCGGCCAGTCGGACCGGGTCCGCGCCCTGCATGGCGATGCCGATCAGGTCCAGGTCGGTGCCGACCTTGCGGCGGACCATGCCGGCCAGCTTGCCGCTGCTCCCGGCGGTGGCGTCCCAGGAGGCGCCGATGGAGAGGTGGGTGACCCCGTCCAGGTCCGCGGGGCCGTCTTCCTTGGTGAGCGTTATCATCCGTCGATCGTCCTTTGGTGAAGGTACCGTGATGGGCACAGTGTGCCTGTTCGGTGTCGTCTGAGACACCGTCATGGCGACGACCGGTTCCCGGAATATCCGCGGGCCGGGACATGTTGAGTGAACATGAACAGCAGGTCAGTGAGTGGGCTTCCCTCGGCCGTCAGAGCTTGATGTCCGGTCCGCGTACCCTTGGACGGGTCCGGACACACCCCTACTACCTGAGGACTGAGCGCACTGGCACGCCGTACGCCCGACGGTCCGCCGCCCGCACCGGTGGTGCAGCGCATCCGACTGCGCTACACCAAGCGCGGCCGTCTGCGATTCACCAGCCACCGCGACTTCCAGCGGGCCCTTGAGCGCGCACTGCGCCGCTCGGCCGTGCCGATGGCGTACTCGGCGGGCTTCTCGCCGCACCCCAGGATCAGCTTCGCCAACGCGGCGCCCACCGGCTCCGCCAGCGAGGCCGAGTACGTCGAGCTGGCGCTGAGCGCGCCGCGCGACCCGGAGCAGCTGCGGGCGCAACTGGACGAGTCGCTGCCGACCGGGCTCGACGTGATCGACGCGGTCGAGGTGCGCACCCCGAACTTCGTGGAGCGCCTCGAGGCGTCGGTCTGGGAGCTGCGGCTGGACGGAGTGGCCCCGGAGGCGGCTGCGGCGGCTGTGGCGGCGTTCCTCGCCGCCGAGAGCGTCGAGGTGCAGCGGCAGACCAAGAACGGCATCCGCAGCTTCGACGCGCGCGGCGCCGTGGTGGCCCTCCAGGTGGTCGAATCGCAGGTCGTCGCTGGTGCGACCGGCCTACCTGAAAGTAGTACCGATATCGCCGCAGGCCGTGCCTGTGCGATACTGCGGCTGGTTGTTCGGCACGCAACACCCGCCGTGCGACCCGATGACGTCCTGTCCGGTCTCCGTGTGACGGCCGACCTGGCGCTGCCGGTCCCCGCTGGGGTGACCAGGCTGGCGCAGGGGCCGCTAGACGAGGAGTCCGGCACGGTGACCGACCCGTTCGCGCCCGACCGCGGCGCGGCACCGGCCCTCCCATCCGAGGCGGCCGAGCCGCAGCCCGCGTAGGCGGCGGCGGTCGGCCGTCCGGCGTCGTCGGAGCCCGTCCAGGGCCCCTGGGAGCCACCCGGGACTCCGGACACAACCCACTTGATTGCCACAGGCTCGACCAAAGACTTATCGGCGCACCGCACAGCGGAGCACCGATCGACATACGCAAGCCCCTGTGCGGCGCCCGCTCACCATGCGCGGCGCCCGGGGGCATGAACGGGAGAACCGCCCGGATGCTTGAAATCAACGAACAGAACGAAGAGAACGAACGAAGCGAAGCGGGGGGCACGGAGGCTGCGGCCCCCAAGGCCGCACCGCGCCGCCGCAGGGCGGCCAGCCGCCCGGCCGGACCGCCGCAGGGCGAGGGTGCCGAGGCCTCGGCCGGTACCGCCGCTGCCGCACCCGCCGCGGAGGAGGCCGCTCCGGCCGCAGAGCCGGTGAAGCGCGCCCGCCGCACCCGCAAGAAGGCCGAGGCCGAGCCGGTCCTGGAGACCGTGGCCGAGGCTGCGCCGGTCGACGCCCCCGCTGAGGAGGCGGCCCCGGCCGCAGAGCCGGTGAAGCGGGCCCGTCGGACCCGCAAGAAGGCCGAGCCCGAGCCGGTCGCGGTGACCGAGCCGGTCGTCGAGGAGCCGGCACCGGCACCGGCCCCCGCCGCCGAGGCGCCCGCGCCGGCCGCGGAGGCCCCTGCCGCAGTGGCCCCCGCTGCCGAGGAGCCCGTCGTCGAGGAGACGGCGGCGCCGCGCTCGCGCCGCCGGGCGGTGCGTCCGTCCACCGCGGTCTTCCAGGCCCCGGTGTTCCAGGAACCCGCAGAGATCGTGGTGCCGGCCCGTCCGGCCGTGCCGCAGGCCGCGTTCACCGCGCCGGCCGCCGAGAGCCCGGCCGAGGCCCCCGAGGACGGCCGCCGCCGCAACCGCCGTCGGGCCACCGCGCCGGTCGCCGCGCCCGCCGTGGACAGCGCCCCGGCCGAGGCCCCCGCCGTCGACGAGGCGACCGCGGCACCGGCCCGCCGCGGCAGCCGCCGCGCCTCCGCGCCGCCGCCGCCGAGCGCGCCCGCCGTGTTCCAGCAGTCCTCCGGCCGTGCCCCGCTGGGCGCCGACGAGCGCCGCGCGCCGGCCGCCCCGGTGCAGGCCCCGGCCGAGGAGCAGTCCGCCGAGACCGCCGTCGACGAGTTCGACGCGCCGACCGGTCGTCGCCGCAACCGCCGCCGCGCGGTCTCCCCGGCCGCCACCTTCGAGGCCCCGCAGCCGGCCGTGGACGAGGACGACACCGACCTCGAGGACGCCGACGAGCTGGACGAGGACGAGCAGGACGGCATCGACCAGGATGCCGAGTCGGCCGAGGAGCAGGACTCCCAGGACTCCGCCGCCGGCGACGACGAGGGCCGGCCCTCGCGCCGCCGCCGTCGCGGTGGCCGCCGTCGCCGCCGCGGTGACGGCGACGACTTCGACGCCCCCGCCGCCGAGCGCGGCAGCGGCCAGTCCGGCGCCCAGGCGCAGGACGAGGACCACGAGGGCGACGACGAGGACGACGACGAGGACCTGGGCGAGGCGCTGTCCGCGTCCAGCCGCCGCCGTCGGCGCCGCCGCCGTCGCAGCGGTGACAGCGCGGCCGAGGTCGAGAGCGGAGCTCCCGGGGACGACCCGGAGCGCACCGTGGTGAAGGTCCGCGAGCCGCGCCGCCGTGGCTCCGCGGGCGCCGCTGACCGCGCCGACGCCCCGTTCGACCCGGACGAGGTGCAGTCCATCAAGGGCTCCACCCGTCTGGAGGCGAAGAAGCAGCGCCGCCGCGAGGGCCGCGAGCAGGGCCGCCGCCGGGTGCCGATCATCACCGAGGCCGAGTTCCTGGCCCGCCGCGAGGCGGTCGAGCGGGTCATGGTGGTCCGTCAGAACGGCGAGCGCACCCAGATCGGCGTGCTCGAGGACGACGTGCTGGTGGAGCACTACGTCAACAAGGAGCAGGCCACCTCCTACGTCGGAAACGTGTACCTGGGCAAGGTCCAGAACGTGCTGCCGTCGATGGAGGCCGCTTTCATCGACATCGGCAAGGGCCGCAACGCGGTGCTCTACGCCGGTGAGGTCAACTTCGGCGCCCTGGGCGTCAAGGGCGGCCCGCGCCGGATCGAGTCGGTGCTGAAGTCCGGCCAGTCCGTGCTGGTGCAGGTCTCCAAGGACCCGATCGGCCACAAGGGCGCCCGGCTCACCAGCCAGATCTCGCTGCCCGGCCGCTACCTGGTGTACGTGCCCGAGGGCTCGATGACCGGGATCAGCCGCAAGCTGCCGGACACCGAGCGGGCCCGGCTGAAGAACATCCTGAAGAAGATCGTCCCCGACGACGCGGGCGTGATCGTGCGCACCGCCGCCGAGGGCGCCTCCGAGGACGAGCTGACCCGCGACGTCCAGCGGCTGCAGCAGCAGTGGGAGGACATCCAGAAGAAGGTCAGCAGCGGCAACGCGCCGACCCTGCTCTACGGCGAGCCGGACATGACCGTCCGGGTGGTCCGCGACATCTTCAACGAGGACTTCACCAAGGTCATCGTCTCCGGTGACACCGCCTGGAAGACCATCCACGAGTACGTGGCCGGGGTCGCCCCGGACCTGGTGCCCCGGCTCCAGCGGTGGACCTCCGAGGTGGACGTCTTCGCGACGTACCGCATCGACGAGCAGCTGATGAAGGCGCTGGACCGCAAGGTCTGGCTGCCCAGCGGCGGCTCGCTGGTGATCGACAAGACCGAGGCCATGGTCGTGGTCGACGTCAACACCGGGAAGTTCACCGGCCAGGGCGGCAACCTGGAGGAGACGGTCACCCGCAACAACATCGAGGCGGCCGAGGAGATCGTCCGTCAGCTGCGGCTGCGCGACCTCGGCGGCATCATCGTGATCGACTTCATCGACATGGTGCTGGAGTCCAACCGGGACCTGGTGCTGCGCCGGCTGCTGGAGTGCCTGGGCCGGGACCGGACCAAGCACCAGGTGGCCGAGGTCACCTCGCTGGGCCTGGTGCAGATGACCCGCAAGCGGGTCGGCCAGGGCCTGCTGGAGTCCTTCTCCGAGACCTGCGTGCACTGCAACGGACGCGGCGTCATCGTGCACATGGAGCAGGCGCCGCCGCCGCCGAAGGGCTTCTCCGGACCGATGCACCTGGAGCAGGCCGCTCCGGTGGAGTCCGACGAGGACGCCCAGTCCGAGCACGGCAGCGGCAGCGGCGGCAGCAAGCGCCGCCGTCGCGGCCGGGGCGGGGACCAGGCGCACCAGGCGGAGACGCCGGTGCGCGAGGAGACCCTGGAGGAGCTGGCCCAGGACCTGGTCTCCAACGGCCTGACGGCCGAGGACACCGCCGAGGCGGAGGACCTGGAGATCGTGCTGCCCGAGCCGGTCGTCGTGGCCGAGGCGGTGGTGGAACCGGCCGTCGTCGTGGAGCCCGCTCCGGTGGACGCCGCGGTGCAGGCCGAGGCCGAGGAACTGGCCGAGGCCATGATCGAGTCCTCGGCCCGCCCGGCGCGCACCCGCCGCCGCGCGGTCCGCAAGGCGACCTCGCCGGCCGGACCGCCGGCCGCGCAGGAGGCGGCCGTGGTGGTCGTACCGGCGCGGACGCCGGAGCCGGTCGAGGCAGCGCCCGAGGTCGTGGCGGCGCCGGAGCCGGTGGCTGTCGCCGAGCCGGTCGCCGAGGCCGTCGTCGAGGAGGCGCCGGCCGAGGCCGCTGCCCCCGCGCCGCGCAAGCGCGCCCCGCGCAAGGCCGCCGCCAAGAAGACGGCGGCGGTCGAGGGTGAGCCGGCCGAGGAGAAGCCGGCCCCGGCCAAGAAGGCGGCGAAGAAGGCCGCGGCCGACAAGGCCCCGGCCAAGAAGACCGTGGCGAAGAAGGCGGCGGCCAAGAAGACCGCCACCAAGCGCGCCGCCAAGAAGACCGCGAGCGCGGACGCTCCCGCCCCCGAGGCGGCCGAGTAGCACCGCAGGCACGGACGCAGCCCGCACCTGTCCCCGAAACGGGGACAGGTGCGGGCTGCGGTTTTCCCCGGCGGACCCTGTCCCACCTGGGGCGGTTTGACCCGCAGGCCGTGGTTCCGTAGCCTTGACCCTCGGCGTGCTTTGCATTTCGGCACCGTCACGCCCAGCTCCTGAGCAACCACCTTCCGAGCCTCGCGCCCGGAAGAGGCCCCCTGCCGTTCCGCTGCGGGGAGTGCTGGCATCAGGGGCTCCGACCGAGTGATGAGAGTGGGTTCGCGGTGTACGCGATCGTGCGTAGCGGCGGTCGGCAGCACAAGGTTGCTGTCGGCGATGTGTTTGAGTCCGACAAGGTCGACGCCAAGGTCGGCGAGACCGTTGAGCTTTCGACGATCCTGGTCGTCGACGGTGACTCGGTCACCAGTGACCCTTGGGTCCTGGCAGGCGTGAAGGTCTCCGCCGAGGTTGTGGACCACCACAAGGGCGAGAAGATCAACATCCAGAAGTACAAGAACAAGACCGGTTACCGCAAGCGCATGGGCCACCGTCAGCGCCACACCGCGCTCCGCGTGACCAGCATCAACACCGCGAAGTAAGGGGAGGCGACAATGGCTCACAAGAAGGGCGCAAGCTCTACTCGTAACGGTCGTGACTCGAACGCTCAGCGCCTCGGCGTCAAGCGTTTCGGCGGCCAGAAGGTCAACGCCGGCGAGATCCTGGTCCGCCAGCGCGGCACCCACTTCCACCCGGGTTCCGGCGTCGGCCGTGGCGGCGACGACACCCTGTTCGCGCTGAACGCCGGTGCGGTGGAGTTCGGTACCCACCGCGGCCGTCGCGTCGTGAACATCGTCCCGGTCGCCTGATCCAGGCCTGCCGTTGGGCGAGCAATACGTGACACTGAGGGTGGATCGGAACATTCCGGTCCACCCTCGGTGTTTGCACCACGGGTTTCCCGTTCGAACATTCCTGTTGCCTATCGAGAGGCGCTCCAACCATGACCACCTTCGTGGACCGCGTCGAGCTGAATGTCGCCGCGGGTAACGGAGGCCACGGCTGCGCCTCCGTTCACCGGGAGAAGTTCAAGCCGCTGGGCGGCCCCGACGGGGGCAGCGGCGGCAAGGGCGGCGATGTGCTGCTCGTGGTCGACCCCCAGGTCACCACGCTGATCGAGTACCACCACCACCCGCACCGCAGCGCCACCAACGGCAAGCCCGGGGCCGGTGACCACCGGACCGGCGGCGAGGGCAACGACCTGGTGCTGTCCGTGCCGGACGGCACCGTGGTGCTGGACAAGAAGGGCAACGTGCTGGCCGACCTGGTCGGCTTCGGCACCAGCTTCGTGGTCGCGGCCGGCGGCCGCGGCGGGCTCGGCAACGCCGCGCTGGCCTCCTCCCGGCGCAAGGCCCCCGGCTTCGCGCTGCTCGGCGAGCCCGGCGAGAGCCTGGACATCGTCCTGGAGCTCAAGTCCGTCGCCGACGTGGCCCTGGTGGGCTACCCCAGCGCCGGCAAGTCCTCGCTGATCTCGGTGCTCTCCGCCGCCAAGCCGAAGATCGCGGACTACCCCTTCACCACCCTGGTCCCCAACCTGGGCGTGGTCACCGCGGGCGACATCACCTACACCATCGCCGACGTGCCCGGGCTGATCCCCGGCGCCAGCCAGGGCAAGGGCCTCGGCCTGGAGTTCCTGCGCCACGTCGAGCGCTGCGAGGTGCTGGTGCACGTGCTGGACTGCGCCACCCTGGAGAACGACCGCGACCCGCTCTCCGACCTGGACACCATCGAGGCCGAACTGGCGCTCTACGGCGGCCTGGAGGACCGGCCCCGGCTGGTCGCGCTGAACAAGACCGACGTCCCGGACGGGCAGGACCTCGCCGACATCACCCGCGCCTCGCTGGAGGAGCGCGGCTACGAGGTGTTCGACGTCTCCGCGGTGTCCCGCAAGGGCCTGCGCGAGCTCAGCTTCGCGCTGGCCAGGATCGTCGCCGAGGCCCGCGCGGCCAAGCCGGTCGAGGAGGTCACCCGGGTGGTGCTGCGGCCCACCGCCGTGGACGACGCCGGCTTCACCGTCAGCTGGGACGCCCAGGAGCAGGTCTACCGGGTGCGCGGCAGCAAGCCCGAGCGCTGGATCAGGCAGACCGACTTCTCCAACGACGAGGCCGTCGGCTACCTCGCGGACCGGCTGGCCCGGTTGGGCGTCGAGGTCGAGCTGGCCAAGGCCGGGGCCAAGGAGGGCGACCCGGTCGCCATCGGCAGCCCCGACAACGCCGTGGTCTTCGACTGGGAGCCCAGCATGGCCGCCGGCGCGGAGATGCTCGGCCGCCGCGGCGAGGACCACCGCTTCGAGTCGCCGCGTGACGCGGTCACCCGCCGCCGCGAGAAGGAGGCCGTCCGCGACGACGCCGCCTCCGAGTTCGCCCGGTTCGACCCGCTGCCGCGCCGCGAGGTCGAGCCCGCCGCCGAAGAGTTCGAGGACAACTGACCAGCATGAGCACCACGCACCGGGCGCCGCACGACGCGGCGCCGCACACCCCGCTGCCCAAGGCCGAGCTGCACCTGCACATCGAGGGCACCCTGGAGCCCGAGCTGGCCTTCGCGCTGGCCGAGCGCAACGGCATCGACCTGCCGTACGCGACGCCGGAGGAGCTGCGCTCCGCCTACGCCTTCAGCGACCTGCAGTCCTTCCTGGACCTGTACTACCGGCTGACCGCGGTGCTGCAGACCGAGCAGGACTTCGCCGACCTGGCCGAGGCCTACCTGGAGCGCGCCGCGGCGCAGGGCGTGCGGCACGCGGAGATCTTCTTCGACCCGCAGGCGCACACCGCCCGCGGCGTGGACATCGGCACGGTGATCCGGGGGCTGACCTCGGCGCTGGACACCAGCCGGGAGCGTCACGGCGTCTCCACCGGGCTGATCCTCAGCTTCCTGCGCGACCTCTCCGCCGAGGACGCGCTGCAGACCCTCGCTGACGCCGCCCCGTACCTGGACCGGATCTCGGCCGTCGGTCTGGACTCCGCCGAGGTCGGCCACCCGCCGGCCAAGTTCACCGAGGTGTACGCCGAGGCCAAGCGGCTCGGCCTGCGCCTGGTCGCGCACGCGGGGGAGGAGGGCCCGCCCTCCTACATCACCGAGGCGCTGGACCTGCTCGGCGTGGAGCGGATCGACCACGGCATCCGCTGCCTGGAGGACGAGGCGCTGGTGGCCCGGCTGGTGGCGGAGCAGATCCCGCTGACCGTCTGCCCCTTCTCCAACGTCCGGCTGCGCTGCGTGGACCGGCTGGAGGAGCACCCGCTGCCGGCGATGCTGGCGGCCGGGCTGCTGGTCACCGTCAACTCCGACGACCCGTCCTACTTCGGCGGCTACGTCGAGGACAACTACCGGGGGCTGCGTACCGCGCTCGGGCTGACGGACGATCAACTGCGGCTGCTGGCGCGGAACTCCTTCAAGGCGTCGTTCCTGGACGAGGCCCGCAGGACGGAACTGCTGGCCGAGCTGGACGCGCACGGTCCCACCGGCTGAAACGAAGATGAGTGCGGTGTCCGGTTCGCGTACATTGCTGCGCGGCGGACGACACCACTGACGATCCCGGGAGCGGACGACGTGACAGGCAGCCTGCGGGAGGACGTGCTCAAGGCGCGCCGGATCGTCGTCAAGGTCGGTTCCTCCTCGCTGACCACCGCGTCCGGCGGGCTGGACGCGGACCGGGTGGACGCCCTGGTCGACGTCCTCGCCAAGACCCGGGGCGAGGGCGCCGAGGTGGTGCTGGTCTCCTCCGGGGCCATCGCCGCCGGGCTGGCCCCGCTGGGGCTGGCCAAGCGGCCCAGCGACCTGGCCCGGCAGCAGGCCGCCGCCAGCGTCGGCCAGGGGCTGCTGATGGCCCGCTACACCGCCTCCTTCGCCCGCTACGGGCTGCGCGCCGGGCAGGTGCTGCTCACCGCCGAGGACGCCAGCCGGCGCGCGCACTACCGCAACGCCTACCGCACCCTGGAGCAGCTGCTGGTGATGGGCGCGGTGCCGGTGGTCAACGAGAACGACACCGTGGCCACCGCCGAGATCAAGTTCGGCGACAACGACCGGCTCGCCGCGATCGTGGCCCACCTGGTCCGCGCCGACCTGCTGGTGCTGCTCTCGGACGTGGACGGCCTCTACGACGGCGATCCGGGTAAGCCGGGCAGCAGCCGGATCGAGGAGGTGCACGGTCCCGAGGACCTGGCCGGGGTGGAGATCGGCACCGCCGGGAAGGCCGGGGTGGGCACCGGCGGCATGGTCACCAAGGTCGACGCGGCCCGGATCGCCACCGGCGCGGGCATCCCGGTGGTGCTCACCGCCGCCCGGCACGCCGCCGACGCGCTGGCCGGGCGGGGCACCGGCACGCTGTTCCACCGCACCGGGCGGCGCTCCGCCGACCGGCTGCTGTGGCTGGAGCACGCCAGCGCGCCGCGTGGCGCCGTGCGCCTGGACGCCGGGGCGGTCCGGGCCGTGGTGGAACGCCGAACCTCGCTGCTGGCCGCCGGTGTCACCGGAGTTGAGGGCAAGTTCGCTGCGGGCGATCCGGTGGACCTTCTTGACGAAAACGGCCACATCGTGGCGCGAGGGCTGGTCAACTTTGATGTAAGGGAGCTTCCCAGGCTGCTGGGGAGGTCCACCCGGGACCTGGCACGGGAGCTGGGTCCCGAGTACGAGCGCGAGGTGGTGCACCGCGACGACCTGGTGGTGCTCCCGGACGCCCGGGAGCACTGAACGGGGCCGTCCTGACAGCGTTGTCCGAACCGCACCGTTGCCAACTGCACCGTTGCGAGCAGCACCGCCCGAACTGCACCGCCCGAGATCGTCGACAGGAGGCCGCCGGTGGGACGCAGGCGCCAGGGTGCGAGATCGGCGGGGACAGCTGATCCGGTGCTCACCAGTATCAACGGGGGCGCGTCGCGGACCGCGCGCGCCGATGGCGCAACCCAAGACGCCCCCGGCCCGTCGGCCTCCGTGGAGGAGGACAGCAGCCGGGCCCGGCTCTGGCACGTCGTGCTCAGCGTGGCCGGTCCGGCCACCCCGCTGACCGAGCTCAAACGCGGCCTGGAACAGCTGGCCCACGACCACACGCCCTTCCTGACCGCGCGCTACGCCGCCGACCACGGCGAGATCCGCTACTGGGAGCAGGCCGAGGACCTCCAGGACGCGGCGGCGATGGCGCTGCGGCTGTGGGGCGAGCACAAGGCCACCGCACAGCTGCCGCCCTGGGAGATCGTCGGCCTGGAGGTGGTGGACCGGCCGACCTACCACAAGCGGATAGCGGAGGGGTACGGGGAGTCGCGGGCCTTCCTCGGCGGGGTGCACCCGTACTGAGCCCCGTAGTGAGCCCCGCGGCCGTCCTCGGGGCCCGTCGCTGCCGGGACCTTCTCATTCCTCGGGAGGACCCGCTGCCCGCGCGCCCCGGGCGGCTACGCTTTCCGCCATGAGCAGCAGCCCCGAATCCGACCTCCCCCTCGACGGCACCCCGCTGACCGCGTTCCCCTCGCCGGACCTGCCGTCCCCGCTGCCGCAGTCGCCGGTGCTGAGGGCCGCCTACCGGGCCAAGGCCGCGGCCAACGAGCTGGCGCCGCTGCCGCGCACGCCCAAGGACGAGGCGCTGCTCGCCATCGCCGACGCGCTGGTGGTGCGCACCCGGGAGATTGTCGAGGCCAATGCCGAGGACGTGGAGCGGGCTCGGGAGGCCGGCACCAGCGAGTCGATCATCGACCGGCTGACGCTGAACCGGGAGCGGGTCGCCGCCATCGCCGCCGACGTGCGGCACGTCGCCGGGCTGCCCGACCCGGTGGGCGAGGTGGTCCGCGGCTCGACCCTGCCGAACGGGCTGGACCTGCGCCAGGTGCGGGTGCCGCTGGGCGTGGTCGGGATCATCTACGAGGCCCGCCCCAACGTCACCGTGGACGCCGCGGCGCTCTGCCTGAAGTCCGGCAACGCGGTGCTGCTGCGCGGCTCCTCCTCCGCCTACTCCTCCAACCGCAAGCTGGTGGAGGTGCTGCGGGACGCCGTCGGCGGCGCGGGCCTGCCGGCCGACTGCATCCAGCTGGTGCCGGGGGAGAGCCGGGAGTCGGTGACCGAGCTGATGCGGGCCCGGGGCATGGTGGACGTGCTGATCCCGCGCGGCGGGGCGGCGCTGATCCGCAACGTCGTCGAGAACTCCACCGTTCCGGTGATTGAGACCGGTACCGGGAACTGCCATGTCTACGTCGACGCGGAGACCGACCTGGCCATGGCGGTGGAGATCCTGGTGAACTCCAAGGCCTCCCGGCCGAGCGTCTGCAACGCGGCGGAGACCCTGCTGGTGCACAAGGACGTCGCCGACGCCTTCGTCCCGCTGGCCCTGGACGCGCTGGCCGAGGCCGGGGTGACCGTGCACGCCGACGACCGCGTGCTGGCGTACGCGCCGGACTCCAAGGCGACGGTGGTCCCGGCCACCGTCGAGGACTGGGAGACCGAGTACCTCTCCTACGACATCGCGGCCGGCATCGTGGACTCGCTGGAGGCTGCCGTCGCGCACATCCGGCTGTGGTCCTCGGGCCACACCGAGGCGATCGTGACGACCTCTCAGTCCGCGGCCCGCCGGTTCACCCAGCTGGTCGATGCCACCACGGTCGCCGTCAACGCCTCGACCCGGTTCACCGACGGCGGCCAGTTCGGCTTCGGCGCGGAGATCGGCATCTCCACCCAGAAGCTGCACGCCCGCGGCCCGATGGGCCTGCCGGAGCTGACCTCAACCAAGTACATCGTCACCGGTGACGGACACGTACGGGGGTGACAGCGCGGTGACAGCAGTGTGACCCGTACGGTAAGCCACAGACAAGAACGGGGCCCGGCGCTACTCTGCTGGGAGTGGTGCGACCGAGTACCTGGGGGGTCCCGTGAATCCCGATGGCTTCGACACCGGCTCCGGCGACGCTGACGCCGGACAGCCCGACAGCGACCCGGCCGACATCTTCGACGGCGTGGTCTTCGACGAGGCGTTCGTCCTCGCCGCGCTGATCCATGAGCCCTCGGCCGCCGAGCGCAGCCTGGCACTGCGCGGTCCCGGCCGCCGCCGGGGCAGAGCCGCGGCCGGCTCCGCCGCGGGCCGGACCGCCACCGCCGGTCGGCCGGTCTCCCCGTTCGGCCCTGTGCGGGGGCGGCACCAGGCGCACCCCGGCCGCTGGCAGCGCATCGTCGCCCGGATGATGCTGGTGGTGATCGGCATGCTCGCGGTGATGGTCGCCGCCGCCGCCGTCTACCGGGGCACCGGGAGCGAGAACGGCCAGTCGGTGCAACGGCCGACCAGCGGAACCGGGGGCAGCGCCTCGGCGTCGGCCTCGGCCGTGTCGGCGACCGCGGCGGCATCACCGCGCTAGGTCCTGTCCGGAGTTCCGGCGCCGACCGGGTGAGGAATCTCTCAGTACCGGCGCAGAAGTTGGCCCATGAGCACCCTTCACTCTCCCCGTGCCGACATACCCTTGTGCCATGGGTGGCCGGGCAGAACCACCGGAGGGCACGCCCGAGGGCGGTGCCGGTGGTGATGACGAGTTCCGATCCGTCGTTTTCGACGAGTCGTTCGTCAGGGCTGCCCGGATCCAGGAGCTCTCGGCACAGGAACGGCTCTCCGCGGGCAGCCGGCCGATCCGCGGACGCGGCCTTCGCGGCGGGGGGCTCTCGCGGCAGGCCCTGGCGCTGATGCTGCTGATCGCGATCGCCTTCTCGGCCGCCGTCTACCTGGGGACCAAGCACCCCTACCCGCAGGCGGGCGCCGGTTCCGCCGCCGAGCTCAGCATGTCCGTGGTCCCGCTGCAGCCGGGCGCCGGCGGCGTCCCCACGCTGGCGCCGGTGGCCAGCGGCAGCGCGGCGGCGACGGCGAGCGCGGTCGCCACCACGAGCTCCACCGCGACCGCCGGCGCCACCCCGTCCACGGACGCGAGTGCGAGCGCCGGCGCCTCGACCGAGGTCGACCCCAGGACCTACGCGCTGGGACCGGCCGGGCTGGCCCTGCCCAACGCCGGTGCGACCGACCACTTCAGCAAGAACCAGGTGGCGCAGGCGCTGATCCTGGCTCAGAACTACGCGGAGGTGTCCTCGCTGGACACCGGCGTGCTGTTCGGCGGCAAGACCGACCCGGTCCGCGACCTGCTGGCGTCCGGGCAGCGCAGCCAGTTCGACCAGAGCATCAAGAGTCCGGTCGACGACGGCAAGCACGAGGCGACCGGCTGGCTGGTGCGCTTCGACTCCACCGAGGTGGGTCCGACGGCCGGCCAGGAGACCCGGGTGCAGGGCTCGTTCACGGTGCCGGTGGAGGTGGACGGCGCGCTCCAGCTGACCGGTGACCACACCTTCGTCTACGCGCTGACCCCGGTCTCCACCGACGGCACCCAGCAGCCGACCGTGCTCTTCACGGTGCGCCGGGAGGTCGTCTACCGGTTCACCGCCGCGGACCTGGCCGCCAACCGGGTCGAGCTGACCTCCTCGGCGACCGAGGCCGGTCCGATGGCCTGCGACGCCGCGAGCGCCGCCAGGTACTTCACCCCGGTCCTGCCCGCCACGGCGTCCGGGACGGCATCGGCGTCGGCATCGGCGTCCGGCAAGGCCTCCGCGGCGGCCACTGTCTCCGCCGCCGCCTCGCCGTCCGGGGCGGTCGTCGACCCCTACGACAAGACCCGCAGCGCCTGGGCGGTCTGCGGGGTCATGGGCGGGCCGACGCCCTGATCGAGCGCCGGCCCCGTTCGGTACAACTAGTGCTGAGCGGTTGCTGAGCGGCCGTCAGGCCGGGGCCGCCCCCGGCTCGGCCGGCGGCTCCTCCGCGCTGTCCCGGGTGCCGCGGTTCCCCGCACTGCGACTTCCCACGAAGGCGTCGCGCAGCTTGCCGCCGATGTCCCCGGCGCCGCTGGCGACATCGCGGACCAGGCCCATCAGCGGGTCCTTGGTCTCTTTGAAGGACTGGGCGTAGGAGTCCGCCGCCGCCTTCATCTGGTCGGTGACCGAGGCGTCGCCGTCCTGCTCCCGGCGCGGGTAGGCGCCGGCCATGATCGAGCTGTACTCCTCGCTCTCGGCCCACTTCTTCAGCTTCTGCACCCGCACCGCCACGAACGGGTGGGTCTGCGGCAGCAGCTGCAGCAGCTTGATGACGCCGTCGCGCAGGTCACCGGCGCGGTCGTACTCCTCGGCCTGCTCCAGGAAGGCGTCGGTGTTCATCTCGTGCAGGTGGTGGCCGCCGGCCAGCTTCATCAGGCCGCGCATCGACGCCTGCAGGTCCTGGCCGACCAGCAGCCCGGCCCGGTCGCAGGAGATCTCCGACTTGCGGAACCACTCCTTGAGCGCGGTGATGATCGCCAGGATGGCGATGTTGCCCAGCGGGATCCAGGCGATCCTGGTGGCCAGGTTGGTGAGGATGATCAGCATGGTCCGGTACACGGCGTGCCCGGACATGGCGTGGGCGACCTCGTGGCCGATCACGGCCCGCATCTCCTCCTCGTCGAGCAGCTCGACCAGCGAGGTGGTCACCACGATCACCGGGGAGTCCATGCCGATGCACATGGCGTTGGGGACCGGGTCCTGGGTGACGTAGAGCGGCGGGACCTTCTCCAGGTCCAGGATGTAGGCGGCGTCCCGCACCATGTCGTGCAGGTGCGCGAACTGCCGCTCCGAGGCCCGGACCGCCGAGGCCAGGAACATCAGCCGCACGGCGCGCTCGGAGACCATGCCGCCGAGCTTCTTGAGGATGTCGTCGAAGCCGCTGAGCTTGCGCAGGGCGACCAGCGCGGAGCGGTCGGCGGGGTGCTCCCAGGCACGAGTGGAGATGCCCGGGAAGCGCTTGCGGTTCCGGCTCGGCACGCTGCCTTCGGTGGGTTGGGTCATCTGCTGCTTCCTCCCGATCGACAGCGGACCCCGGCGCCACCGCCGGGCCCCCGCCGTCCTGTGTAATTCCTCTGCTGCACAGCTGCTCGCTGCCCTGCTGCCGCTCGTCCCCGGAACTCCGTTCGCCACACTACGCCGGGGGACCGACGACGACCGGCGATCCCGCCGACAATTCCGCAGGGGGCCGGGTCTAGGCTGAGTCGTCCGGCCTTACCCCCGAGGAGTCCCGCCCCATGCGCACCACCACCGCTCTGCAGCAGCTGGCCGCCATCTCCAACGGCAGTGGCCCGGGGATGTTCCTGCGGATCATCGTCATCTGCGCCGTCGTCGGCGTCGTGTTCCTGGCTGTCTTCCTGCTGCGCGGCTACCGGGAATGAGCGCACACGGAGTCAGACGTGTGGAGCCGCCGAGCAGTTCCTGGTGTGCTGCCCGTACCATGAGCACGATCAAGCAGGCCCCCCGCACGCCTCCGAGCCAGAAGGTCCGCCACCGATGAGCCTCCACGCAGCCGCTGCGCCCGCCCTCTCCGTTCTCGCGGACGGCAGCGACAACCACGACAGCCTCAACCCGTTCATCACCGGCGGCGGCGCGCTGCTCCTGCTGCTGATCCTGCTCTTCCTCACCACCCGCTTCAACAAGGACCGCTAGCAGCGACCGCCGCCAGCAGCGCCGGGGCCGCCCCCCGGCCGCGTCGGGCCCCGTCCGGCCCGCGGCCGGGGCGCACGTCCGCCGCGCGGACCACGTAGGGTGAGCGCTCATGGGAGAGCAGCCTGAGCTCGGAGACGGGCCAGTGAAGAAGCGCATCGGCGTCATGGGCGGCACCTTCGACCCGATCCACCACGGTCACCTGGTCGCCGCCAGCGAGGTGGCCAGCCAGTTCCACCTGGACGAGGTCATCTTCGTGCCCACCGGCGAGCCGTGGCAGAAGGACCGCCGGCCGGTGTCGCCGGCCGAGGACCGCTATCTGATGACGGTCATCGCCACCGCTTCCAACCCCCAGTTCTCGGTCAGCCGCATCGACGTCGACCGCAAGGGGCCGACGTACACCACGGACACCCTGCGCGACCTGCGCGCCGAGCACGCCGACGCGGACCTCTTCTTCATCACCGGCGCCGACGCGCTGAGCCAGATCTTCTCCTGGCGGAACGCCGAGGAGCTCTTCGACCTCGCGCACTTCATCGGAGTGACCCGTCCAGGGCACACTTTGTCGGACCCGGGTCTGCCCGAGGGCGGGGTGTCCCTGGTCGAGGTGCCCGCACTGGCCATCTCCTCCACCGACTGCCGGGTCCGGGTCGCCAGCGGCGAACCGGTCTGGTACCTGGTGCCGGACGGTGTGGTCCGCTACATCGACAAGCGCAGGCTCTATCTCGACCCGAGCAGCACGAACTGAAAGGGGCTGGGTCGCCGTGACCGGAACCGCAGACCGCCGGGGGCCGGAGGGCGAGCCGCAGCCGCAGTCCTACGGCTACGAGCAGCAGGCGTACGGCTACGGTCAGTACCCGGACTACCCGTCACAGCCCCAGGAGCCGGTCTACCAGCCGGCCTACGGCTACGACGCGTACGGCCGCCTGATCGAGCAGCAGCAGGGCTACGCGGACCCCGGCTATCAGGACGCCGGGTACCAGGATCCCGCCTACCAGGACCCGGCCTACCCGAGCGCCCCCTATCAGGACCCGGCCTACGGCTACCAGCAGCAGCCCCAGTACCCCGGGTACCCGTCGTACCCCTCGGAGTACGAGCAGCAGTCGGCGCAGCAGCAGCCGCAGCAGGCCCAGACCGCCTACGACACCGGCCAGTACACGATCCCGCAGCAGCAGCCCGCGCCTCCGGTGGAGTCCGTGCGCCCGTCGTCCCGGCCGGCCGCGCCCGCCGGGCCCACCGTGCCGACCTCGGAGGAGTTCGCCTTCGTCGACGACGCGGAGGAGTCCGACGACGTCATCGACTGGATGAAGTTCAGCGAGACCCGCGGCGAGCGCCGGGACGAGCGCCGCAAGCAGCTGCGCACCCGGCTGATCGCCCTCGGCGTGGCGCTGATCCTGATCGCGGTCGGCGGGGCCGGCTACCTCTGGCTGCGCGGCGGCTCCTCGGCGGGCAGCGTCGCCGCCTCGACCAAGCGCACCGTGATCGCCGTCCACCTGCACGACCTCAACAAGAACATCTACACCGCGCTGCTGGTCTCGAACCCGGCCTCGGGGCAGGGCAGCACGCTGCTGCTCCCGGGCACCCTGGCGGTTCCCACCGACAGCGGCGGCGCCTCGGTGACACTGGCCTCCTCGGTCAACGCCCAGGGCAACGCGGCCACCAGGGACGGGCTGCACGCGCTGCTCGGCGCGGACGTCTCCGCCACCTGGTCCCTCTACACCCCGTTCCTGCAGAACCTGGTCGACCTGCTCGGCGGGGTCAGCATCGACTCCAACACGACGATCACCCAGAACGGCAAGACCCTGGTGAAGCCCGGCAAGGCTATCGTCAACGGGGCCGCGGCCATCGCCTACGCGGACTACCAGGCCAAGGGGGAGAGCGCCGGGGCGCAGCTGTCCCGCTACGGACAGGTGCTGGCCGCACTGGTCCAGGCGATGCCCCAGGACGCGACCTCGGCCGCGAGCGACATCACCAAGATGGGCGCCGTGGCCGACCCCTCGCTCCCGGACGCGACGCTCGGAGCGCTGATGGCGGCCCTGTCCAAGGACGCCCAGGCCGGCAAGTACTCCACCGTGACGCTCCCGGTCAACGCCAACGGGACGCCGGCGAGCAGCGCGGGCGACATGGTGAAGCAGCTGCTCGGCGGCACCGTCACCACCAGCAGCGGGGCCACCGCGGCGCGGGTGGCGATCACCGACGCCACCGGGACCGGCAACAAGATCAACCTGGCCGAGGCGGCCGTGGTCAACGGGGGCTACACCCTCGTCCCCGACAGCTCCAAGGCCCCGTCGACCCAGAGCACCAGCAGCATCACCTACAGTGACGACTCCCGTGCCGCGGACGCCAAGCAACTCGCCCAGGACCTCGGCCTGCCGACCACGGTGGTGACCAAGGTCACCAGCTCCCAGTCGGCGGACCTGGTGGTGGTGCTCGGAAAGGACTACGAGGGCTGAGCGCGACCGAAACGCCGGAGCGGGCCGTCTGCCGTCCATGAGATCCTGGAAGGCATCTGTGTCCCCGAACCGAGAGCATCCTGTGACCGCGACAGACCGGGCCGTAGCACTTGTCACCACCGCCGCCCAGGCGGCAGCCGACAAGCTGGCCCAGAACATCATCGCCTTCGACGTCAGTGACGTCCTGGCCATCACCGACGCCTTCGTGATCGCGTCCGCGCCCAACGACCGCCAGGTCAAGGCCATCGCCGACGCCATCGAGGAGGAGCTCGCCAAGCAGCACCAGACCAAGCCGGTGCGCCGCGAGGGCGAGCGCGAGGGCCGCTGGATCCTGCTCGACTTCCTGGACATCGTGGTCCACGTCCAGCACTCCGAGGAGCGCTCCTACTACGGCCTGGAGCGGCTGTGGAAGGACTGCCCCGAGCTCCCCCTGCCCGAGGACGCCGTCGCCAGCCGGAACCGTCCCGGTGACGAGGAGTTCGTCCGCGAGCCCAACGAGTTCGACCACGTCGAGGCCGTGCTGCAGGCCGAGGCCGATCGGAGCATGCGCTGAACGGGAGCACCCGCGGTCACGGCAGGCGTGTCGTCTTCTGGCGGCACGGCCAGACCTCATGGAACCTGGAAGGCCGCTTCCAGGGCAGTACCGACATCCCGCTGACGGACGCCGGCCGGTCGCAGGCGCAGCGCGCCGCCCGGCTGCTCGCTGCCCTCAGTCCGGATGCCATCGTCTCCTCCGACCTCCAGCGCGCGGCGGACACCGCCGCCGAGCTGTCGGCGGTCACCGGGCTCGAGGTCGTCCACGACTCCGGGCTGCGCGAGACCTACGCGGGCAGCTGGCAGGGGCTGACCAACGAGGAGATCCAGGAGCAGTACGGCGAGCAGTACCGCGCCTGGAAGCTCGGCGAGCCGGTCCGCCGGGGCGGCGGCGAGCTCGGCACGGAGGTCGCCGACCGCGCCGTGCCGGTGGTCCTGGACGCGGTGAAGCTGCTTCCGGACCGCGGCACCGTGGTCGTGGTCAGCCACGGCGGGACCATCAGGATGGCCATCGGCCGACTGCTCGGACTCGACCCCTCCAACTGGGAGGCGCTCGGCGGCCTCAGCAACTGCTGCTGGTCGGTCCTGGGCGAGGGCGCCCGCGGCTGGCGGCTGCTGGAGCACAACGCCGGCACCCTGCCCGAACCGGTGATCGGGGACGACACCTGAAGCGTCGGCACGGGGTCGGATTTCGCAGTTCGGCCCTCCTGCCGCTAAAGTTTCCTTCGTTCGCACAGCCGGAAACGGCCGGGGGAACAGCGGGGCTGTAGCTCAGTTGGTAGAGCGCTTGCATGGCATGCAAGAGGTCCGGGGTTCAATTCCCCGTAGCTCCACGCAGTACCAGGAGAACAACGCAATACGGGGCTGTAGCTCAGTTGGTAGAGCGCTTGCATGGCATGCAAGAGGTCCGGGGTTCAATTCCCCGTAGCTCCACAGTCGACGGGATCCCGTCCGATCACTGCGATCGGGCGGGATCCCGTCGTTCCGGGGTCCAGTGCGGTGCCGCTGCCGCTGCCGGTGGTGGCTAGGCGTTGGGGTCGAACGGGATTCCGGCGGGCTTGGTCACGGTGAGGGCGTACTGGAAGTCACCGTCGCCGATCTTGATCGTGGCCTCGCCGAAGTCGGCGCTCAGGAGCTTGTCGCGGTAGCCGGCCGGGTAGCCGTTCCAGCCGACCAGGCGCGGGTAGAACCAGCCGCCCGTGGCGTTCTCCGGCGGCTCGTCGTTGCTGTTCGCGAAGCGGAAGTCGTGGGTCGAGGCGCCGTCCTTGTTGTACACGACCTTCGGGTGCGTCCCGTCGAAGCGCACGCCCGAAGCGGCGGAGATCGCATAGCCGCTGTGCTGCGACACGTCGACGTACTGGACTGCGTTGTTGTAGATCCACACGATGACGTGTTCCCAGTCGTGGCGGTGCCCGATCGCCAAGGGCCCCAGGGTGGCCTGGTCCTTCTCGAAGTAGCTGGCGTACATGACCGCGCACCAGCCGTTGTTGCACTTCTCGCGGGAGTACGTGTTGTCGTTCGTGAGCTGGGCCATGTCGTGGCAGTGGCCGTTCACGTCGCCGCCGAGCGCCAGGCCGGGGTTGATCGTGCCGTCGGCGCCGATCGCGGCGGTGGAGTAGCAGCCGTCCGTGTCGAAGTCGTAGGCCGGGGAGAAGGTCTGCTCCAGACCGTCGGCGTTCTGGGGCAGAAGCGTGAGGACGTCGGCCCTCGCAGTGGTCGGGACGACCAGGACCAGAGCCGCGGCGCCGATGGCGGTCGTGATCGCGGACCGGCGGAGCGACCATCCCCGACGCCCGGCCCGGGGCCCGGCGTCCTCCGGGCTCTGCTCGGGGCTCACCGTCGATGACTGAGTGCTGCGCACACCAAACTCCTCAACATTCGATGGAAGGGGCAGGGGCCCTCGCCCGGGAATTCTCTTGGACGTGGGCATGTCATTCGCGTGAGGCGAAATCAAATTAGCCCAGGGGGGCACGGGCGGCAAGCAAACTTCCGGTGCCGAGATACCGGTGCGGTGCGTTGACCAGGGAACTGATCGCCAGTCAGGACCGTCTGGACGCAGGAGTTCGAGTGCGGGGCATTCGGTCCCGTGGGTCTGTTGTCGCTACAGGGCCTCGGCCTCGATCTGTGCGGTCAGTGGAGCGGAGTCGTGCGTGGTCCTGGCGGCGGGCGCCCACCGGATCCGGGTCGCGCACAGGGACACGATCAGGGCGCAGCCGGCGACCGCGCCCATGCCCCAGCTGAGTCCGCTCGCGTTGGCGATGAAGCCGATCACCGGCGGCCCGGCCAGCAGGCCGACCGTCCCCATGGTGGCGACCAGGGTCAGCGCGTCCGAGCCCTGGGCCGCCGCCGCGACGTAGACGCAGGGGGTGACTGCGGCCACGCCCAGCCCCACGCAGGCGAAGCCGATCAGCGCCGGCAGCACGCCGCCGGCCAGCAGCGCCAGCGCCAGCCCCAGCGCCGCCAGGGCGCTGCCGATCCGCACGATCGGTCCGTCGCCCCAGGCGCTGCGCCGGCCGTCGGTCAGCAGCCGGGCCAGCACCATGGTCACCGAGACCACCGCGATGCCCATCGGGGCCAGCTCCGCCGACGCCTTGGCGACGTCCTTCAGGTAGAGCGAGGACCAGTCGTTCATGGCTCCTTCGGTGACGGTGCCGAAGGCCATGGCCAGGCCGCACCACAGGGTGACCCGGGCGGGCAGGGCGAGCCTGCGGCGCTTCCTCCCGGCCTGCGGCTCGGCGTCGGCCTGTTCGGCGGAGGAGGCGGCGGCCTCGACCGGCTCGGCGGGCTTGTCCTGGGTCAGCAGGCCCGGGCGGGCGTAGCCGACCGCGACCAGCAGCACGCCCATGGCGACGGCGAAGTGCACCGGCAACGACGCGGTCAGCAGGTTCATGCCGGAGGCCAGCAGCGCGGCCACCAGCGATCCGCCGCTGAAGGTGGCGTGCAGCGTGGCCATGGTGTTGCGCTCGAACCGCACCTCCAAGGCGGCTCCCTGCGCGTTCATCGCCACGTTCAGCGCGCCCACCAGCACGCCGTCGGCGCACATCACCACCAGCGCGGTCGGATAGTTGGGCAGCTCCGCCATCGCCGCCAGCAGCAGTGCCAGTCCGAGCGCCGACAGCAGCGACAGCCGGCGCGAGCCCAGCCGCTTCATCAGCAGGGCCACCAGCGGGAACGACGCGACCGCCCCCACGCCGGTGGCCATCAGCAGCAGGCCCACCTCCGCGGTGCTCAGGCCGAGCTGCGCCTTGATCGCCGGTATCCGCGAGGCCCAGGTGGCGTACTGGAACCCCAGCGAGAAGAACAGCGCCACCACCGCCAGCCGGCTCCGGTGGAACCCGTCCTGAACAGGGAACATGGGCGTCAGTCTCCTTCGTGCTGCGAGGGTGATCCGTGCGGCGGGACGCCGAGCGGTTTGGACATGTAGACGGCCCGGGCGCCGTAGTGCTCCGGTGCCGCGACCTCGCGGTGCGGCGCGAACCCGTGCCGCGACCAGAAGGCGTCGGTGCCGGCGACCGCCACCAGCGAGACGTGCCGGTGCTCCCGGGCCCGCGCCACCGTCTCCAGGCGGCGCAGCAGCCGGCCGGCCAGCCCGCACCGGCGCAGTTCCTCGGCGACCACCAGGTCGTGCAGGTGCAGGTTGGGGGAGCGGAAGGCGGTCCGCTCCGGCTGGTCCAGCCCCGGGTAGCGGAACCTGGGGTAGGGCAGCGCCAGCAGGTAGCCGGCGACGGGCCGCCGCTGGTGCGCCCCGTGCTCCAGGACGAAGCAGGTGGCCGGTGAGGCGCGCACCCGGGACTGCAGCGCGGTCCGCCCCTCCGACAGGCCGAGCGCGGTGTAGGCGTTGGCTTCAAGTTCGACGATGGCTTCCCAGTCGTCCGGGCGGATCCCGCGGATGGTCGGGTCAGCGCTCACCGGACCTCCGGACGCAGTCGTACCCGAGCGGCGGGAAGCCGTTGAAGCCCAGGGTGAGGTAGCTGGTGGCGTAGGCGCCGGCGGAGAGCGCCCAGACCGGGTCGCCCGAGGCCAGCGCCTCCGGCACCTGGACCAGGCCGTGTCCGCGGCCGTAGGCGTCGTCGCCGTCGCAGGTGGGCCCGGCGATCACGGCGGGGACCCGCGGTGCGTCCGGGCGGTGGGTGGGGAACACCAGCCGGTACTGCAGCGCGTCCATCTCGTAGAGGCCGTTGAACTTGCCGCAGCTGAGGTAGAGCCAGTTCTCCCGTTCCCCGCCCGGCTGCTGACGGGTGGTCAGCCGGGCCACATGGGCCCGGACCGCACCGTGGTCGGCCACCAGGTGCCGGCCCGGCTCCATGACGAAGTCCAGCGGCCGGGCCGCCGCCTCCTGCAGCCGGGCCGTGCCCTCGCGGATCACGGCCAGGATCTTGTCCAGCGGCGGGTCCAGCGGCTGCCCGTGCCGGTCCAGGTAGCCGAGCGCGGGCAGGCCGCCGCCGAGGTTGACGTGGTCCGGGTGGATGCCGCGCAGGTCCAGCGCGGTGAGCACACCGGCCAGCGAGTCGAACGCCTCCCGCCAGGCCCCGGCGGTCATCTGCTGGGAGCCGACGTGCACCGACAGTCCGGCCGGGGTCAGGCCCGCCGCCCGGGCCGCCGCCAGCACCACCGGCGCGTCCCGGACCGAGCAGCCGTACTTCCTGCTCAGCCCCCACAGCGCGCCCGCACCGCTGGTGGCCAGCCGGCAGAAGACCCGGGCGCCGGGGGCGTGCCTCGCTATCGCGGCGACGTCCGCGACGCTGTCGGTGGCGAAGTCGCGCACCCCCAGCCGGTGGGCCTCGGCGATGTTCCGGTCGGACTTGACGGTGTTGCCGTAGTGGACCGAACCGACCGGCACCCCGGTCCGCAGTGCCTGGGCGATCTCCTGGGGGGAGGCCGCGTCGAAGCCGGCGCCCCGTCCCGCCAGCGCGGCCAGCACCTCGTCCACCGGGCAGGCCTTGACCGCGAAGCGGACGGCCACCTGCGGCAGTTCGCGCCGCAGGTCGGCGTAGCGGTCCTCGATCCCGTCCAGGTCGAAGAGGATCCGGTCCCGGTCGGTGGCGGCGAGGGCAGCGGACAGGGTGTCGGACGGGATGGCGGACGGGGTGTCGAACGGGGTGGCGCCCGGCAGTTCGTTCTGGTGCGTCATGTGCCGCTTCGCTCCAGCTGTCGTCGCGGTTCCAGGGGGGTGACGGCGTTGGCGGCCAGCATCAGCGGACCCCAGACCTCGGTCAGCAGGGCGAAGTCCTCGATGTCGCGCCGGGCCTCGTCCAGCAGCCGCGGACCGCGCGCCGCCAGCAGGTCGGCGAAGGCCGCGTACCGGCCGCCCAGGCTGCGGTAGCAGCGGTCCAGGACCTGGAGCCGCCGGACGTTCTCGGTGCGGTCCAGTTCGGCGCTGTCCCGCAGGAAGCCGGCGATCACCGCGGGCCGCACCCGGTCCCGCTCGTCGAGCATCGACTCGCCGGCCGCCGCCATCCGGTCGTAGACGGCGTTGAAGTAGAGCATCGACAGGAAGAACTTCACCAGCCGCACGTGGTAGGCGGCGAAGCCCGCGTCGGTACGGCGCTCGGGGGTGTAGTAGTTGACGATGTGTCGGTTGTGCAGCACCCCGGGCAGCGCGGCGTCGTGCACCAGGTGGATCAGGAAGTAGTCGCTGCCGATGGTCTCGGTCCCCGGCGGCAGCGGCACCAGCTCCTGCACCTGGTGGAAGCCGATGTTGGACATGTCCACCCGCATCGGGTCCACCACGGTCAGCGTGGCCCGGTCGCCGCTGAACGCCTCGGTACCCGCGCCGCGGAACGACTCGGCGACCAGCTCCCGCTTCTGCTCGGCCGACCAGTCCGTCGGCGCCCACAGGCTGACCATGTCGTGGTAGACCTCCGGGTCCAGCCGCTCGATCTCGCCGATGTCCACCGAGAGCTCGCCGATGAAGGAGGATCCGACCATCGCCACCGGCCGGTGCGCGCGCCCCGGGTCCAGTTCGGTCCCGGTGACATGGGCCGAGGCCTCGCTCGCCGGCAGCCCCAGCGAGGCCAGCTCGTGGTGGACCGGGTAGACCGGGACGCCGTCCAGCGACTGGTAGCGGATGTCGGAGTCGCGGCGCAGGACGGACTCGCAGCCCAGCGCCCGGGCGATCAGGAAGGCCCGGTTGGTGCAGGCCCCGTAGGACGAACGGTCCGGCAGCATCAGCGACAGCACCAGGTCCGGCTGGGCCGGCCGGGCCTTCTCGATCACCTCGCGCAGGAAGACCCGCTGCGCCGCCTCGTCGAGGTGGTGCAGCACCACGTTCGGCACCGGGGGCAGCGCGTCGAGGGTGGCGGCGTGCTCGGCGACGGTCTCGTCGTCGGAGGAGTCCAGGACCAGCAGGTGCACCTCGACGTCGAAGCGCCCGGTCGCGTAGGCCGCCTCCTGGTGCACGGCGGCGATGGTGCCGGCGCAGGCCCGGTCGGTGGGGAGGGTCAGACAGACACGGCGCATGCTTGCGCTCCGTTCGTCAGGTCGGACTCGCGGTCGGACTCCCGGTCGGACTCCCCGTCGGAGGCGGAACCGCCCCAGGAGTCGAGGCCCAGCAGCTTGCGGCCCAACTCGTCCAGCTCGGCCGGCCCGTAGCGCAGCGACTCGTGCCTGACCGCGTCGCCGACCAGGGTCCCGTTCCAGTCCGGTGTGGTGAGGTTGCGCCAGGAGTCGATCCGGGAGCGGCGCAGCTGCTGGTGCGACTCCAGGGCGGGCATCATCGACAGGTACTGCACCGCCCGCACCCCGCTCGCCGAGGTGTTCCGGGCCACCCCGTGGGCCAGCAGGCCGTTCCAGATCAGCAGGTCCCCGGCGTGCAGCTCCGGGCGCACCACTGGCATCAGCTCGCGGTCCACCCGCGGCCGGATCGGGTCGCGGTCGGCGGGCTGCGCCGTCCTCCAGCGGTCGAACTGGCGGAACAGTTCGGGGTTGCACTGGAAACCGCCGGTCTCCGGGGTGGTGTCGTTCAGCGCGATGATCCCCTGCACCCGCTGCGGCAGCACGCCCAGCGTGGTGTCGACGTCCCAGTGCAGTTCGATGTCGAAGCCGCGCTCGGTGGGCGCGATCAGCGCCCGGTCGCGGTTCCGGACGTTGGGCGGGTTCAGGTTGAGCCGGTCCAGCGAGACCCAGAGCTCCTCGCAGCCCCACACGTCCGCGAACGCCTCGTAGACGCGGCGGTTCTGCCGGCTGTCCCAGATGAGCTGGTGCTGGTAGGCCTCGACGAAGCCGTAGATGTGCAGCTCGCGGTCCAGGTCGGTGCGGTACGGGCGGTCCTGGTACCAGGAGTCCGGCCGGTCGGGGTCCAGGCCCTGGAAGTCCCAGGCGAAGTCCAGCAGGCGGGCGGCAGCGGCGGCGGGGATCGCCTGCCTGACCACGACGTAGCCGTAGTCCTGCCAGAAGGCGAAGTCCTCGGGGGAGAGGACCCGCAGCGGGCGGGGCCGCTCCAGGTCCCGCAGCGGGGTGAGCGCCAGGTACTTCTCGCCGTCCGAGCTGAAGTACGGCAGGTCCGAGGCGGCTCGGTACAGGTAGGGGTCGGACATCGGCATGGGTCGCTCCAGGATTCGACGGGGAATCGGCATGGGTGCGAAGCGCCGGGCAGCCCGGGACGGGCTGACGCTGCGGCGGGTCATGCGCGGGCGGTGCGTGGGGTGCGGCACATGGGGGGGCACTTGGGAATGGCACAGGGGAATGAGCTGGGGGGCCGACAGAGGCTCGGAGGGACTCGGATGTCGCGCAGGCCGGCTGCGCGCTGGTCAACCTTGAGGAGTCGGATTACTTGGCGGGGGCGGCAGTCGGGTTGTCTCTCTCGGGTCGAGCGCCGTCGCGTCCTTCACTCGGTGAACTCCCGCCCCACCAAATTGGACTAGACCAAGTGGTCATGTCAATGGCCGACTTATGGAGATTATGCGGGTTAGAAGTCATGGAGATGTGAAGGGCGGGCGCAGGTGCAGGTCGGGGCGGCTGCCGCGGCGATCCCGCTATTTCAAGCCAGAAGTGCAGGTCAGTGGCTCGATGAAGATCCCCTTGACAGGTCCGGGTAGCCCACTGCACCATCCATTGGTCCGTACCAACGACTCCGCGGAGGAGGTGCTGCGCCTGTTCAGTGCGTGTGGTTGACCACCGGCAGACCAGGGTTGGCCATCAGCCACTCGATCCGCAGCCGGCTCTCCTCGTCCTCCGGGGTGTAGACCACCAGCCGTCCCTCGGGCATGCCCATCGCGGTCAGATTGGTCGCCGACATCCGGACCTCGCCGACCGCCGCGTGCCGGAACACCTTGTGCCGGATGGAGTGGGTGGCCACGTCCTGCTGGGCCCAGAGCCGGGCGAACTCCGGGCTGGCCCCGATCAGGTCGCGGATGAAGTCCTCCCAGTACGGTTCGCCGACGTGCTGGCCGTAGCCGGAGCGCAGCACCGCGACCATCCGCGGCAGCTCCTCGGCGCGGTTGACGAAGGCGTTGCAGCACTCCGGGACCGTGGCGGTGCACCACATGGTGTTGCGGCGGCCCTGGTCGGTGAGGGTGGCGCCCGGGAACAGCGCCTCATAGGCGGCGTTCCAGCGCAGGACGTCGTAGCGGGAGTTGGCGATCGCGGCCGGGAGTGGGGACAGCGCGTCCAGGATGACTTGGATCTCCGGGGTCAGCATGCAGGAGTCGGCGGCAGGGACCGTCGGCTGCAGCCCGGCCAGCGTGAAGAGGTGGCCGGCCTCGGCACTGTCCAGCTTCAGCGTCCGTGCGATCGCCCTGAGCACCTGCTCGCTGGCGTTGATCGGACGTCCCTGCTCCAGCCAGGTGTACCAGGTGACACCGACACCGGCGAGCTGCGCCACCTCCTCGCGGCGCAGCCCCGGCGTGCGGCGGCGCAGACCGGGAGCCATGCCGACGTCCTCGGGGGAGACCCGGGCCCGGCGGGCCTTGAGGAAAGCGGCCAGCTCGGTCCGTCGGGGGGCGGCGGCGGACCTGTTGCTGACGGGTGCGTCCATCACGCTCATGTGTTCATGGTGCCGGATCGGCGGGATCCCTGACAGGTACTCCCAGTACCAGCATCGGCAGGCTCTAACTACCTGTACCGGGCCGCCACCACGATGGTCGCATGGCCGATACGCGAATCACTCCGGACACCACAACTTCCACTTCCACCAAGCCAGTTGGGTCAATCATCCCCGGTGCTGCGCCACCGGCGGCACCAGCGGCACCAGCGCCACCGGCGGCACCAGCGGCACCAGCGCCACCGGTGGTGGCCCGGCCGGGACTGCTGCTGGCGCTGATCCTGGTCGGCCAGTTCATGGCCGTGCTGGACGTCTTCATCGTCAATGTCGCCGCCCCGGTCATCCGCACCGACCTGCACGCCTCCGGGGCGGCCCTGCAACTGGTCATCGCCGGATACACGATCGCCTACGCGGTGCTGCTGATCACCGGGGCGAGACTGGGTGAGCGGCACGGCTTCAGCCGGGTCTTCCGGTTCGGCGTCGCCGGCTTCACGCTCGCCTCGCTGGCCTGCGGTCTGGCGCCCGGCGCCGATTCGCTGATCGGCTTCCGGATCCTGCAGGGCGTCGGCGCCGCGCTGATGGTGCCGCAGGTGATGAGCCTGATCCAGCGCACCTTCCAGGGGCCGGCCCGGCTGCGGGCCCTGGGCGGCTACACCGCGGTCATCGCCGGAGCGGGGGCCGTGGGCCAGGTGGTCGGCGGGGCGCTGGTCAACGCCGACCTGTTCGGCTCCGGATGGCGGCCGGTGTTCCTGGTGAACGTCCCGATCGGGGTGCTGCTGCTGGTCGCGGGGCGGAAGCTGCTCCCGGCGATCCCCGGCAACCGCGAGCGCAAGCTGGACCTGCTCGGCCTGGTCACCCTCGCGGCGGCGCTCGGCTCGCTGGTGGTGCCGCTGGTCATGGGCCACGAGGAGCACTGGCCGGTCTGGGGCTGGGTGCTGCTCGGCGCGAGCGTGCTGCTGTTCGCCCTGTTCGGGCTGGTCGAGAGCCGGGTCGCGGCGCGCGGCGGCAGCCCGCTGATCCGGGCCCGGGTGCTGCGCTCGCCCGGACTGCTGCCGGCGGCCTCCGCGCTCTTCCTGGTCATGTGCTGCGTCGGCGGCATCATGTTCGCGATGGCGATGCACGTCCAGGCCGGGCTCGGGCTGAGCCCGCTCGACGCCGGGCTGGTCTTCCTGCCGATGTCGGTGGGGTTCGGGATCTCCGGCATGTACTGGCAGCGGCTCCCCAAGCGGCTGCACCAGCAGCTCCCGGTGGTCGCCCTGGCCCTGAGCGCGGTCGGCTACCTGGCCCTCGGTCTGCTGCTGCGGGACGGCCAGCGGGTGGGGGTGGCGGTCGAGGCCGTGTTCCTGCCGCTCGGCCTGATCGGCGGCTGCGCGTACGGCCCGCTGATGGGCCGCGCGCTGGGGCGGGTCGCCCCGGTCGACGCCGCGGACGCCAGCGGGGTGCTCGTCACGATGATGCAGCTGGGCAGCGTCATCGGTGTGGCGGCCCTGGGAACCCTCTTCCTGAACCAGGTGAGCTACCCGGCCCCGCCCTCGACCTCCGGCCACGCCCTCGCCACCACCACGGCAGGGGTCGCCCTGCTGATGCTCATCGGAGCGGTCCTCGCAGGTCGGAGGCGTGACAAGTAATTGGTGGGGCGCCTTCCCGACCGTGTACAGTGAGACACGTCGCGAGGGGGACCGGAGACGGAACCTCTCGGCGACGGTCCGGGGCTGTAGCTCAGTTGGTAGAGCGCTTGCATGGCATGCAAGAGGTCCGGGGTTCAATTCCCCGTAGCTCCACAGCAGATCCCGCCCGGTCGAGAGACCGGGCGGGATCTTTCGTTGCGCTCAGGACGCCCAGGTGGCCGGAACGCTGTCGCTCTGCGTTGATCCGCTCTCGGACGCAGTAACGAGGGCCTGCTCCAACTGCCCGATCTCAGCCTCACTCAGTCCCAGCCCCATGACCCGCGCGATGCTCGCAGGAGCCGCGCCGGCGCGGAACGCGCGGAGCGCGAGCTCCCACAGTTCCTGCTTTTGCTCGCGGGCGCGGGTATGGATCTGCGCCAGCAGCGGGATTGCTTCGGAGGTCTCAGTTGGCATGTCCCCATCTTCTCTGGTCTGCGGCCGAGGGGGAAGTGAATCTGCGTGTACCCATCACGGTAACCCCGCCGAGGGGTGTCCTTCGAACGGGCGCCGCACATGTGTCATGTGTGAAGGCAAGCCGACCGGTTGATCCTTCGTCGGCACATCGTGGGAGGCGTGAGGCGATAGGTGTGCAAGGGGCTCCCTTGTCCGGAATCGCCCATCCCCTATCCTTGACGCGCTGCCATGGTCTAGCCTTGCACACGTACTTATATGATTGCCGTGCTCCAGCTGGCATGACGGGAGCTTCTGGCTCCCCCTGAGAGGAGTCGACCAAGGTGAAGCGGAGCCGAATTCGGATAGCCGTTCTGTCGCTGCTGGCTGCTGGAGTTGTGGCTCTTGCCGTTGGGACTCTGAAGCCGAATGACACGGCGTGGGAGGCCGGCGGGGCCCATGCGCACTCCGTTGTTCATGCTGACGACACAGCCTGGGAAAGGGTTTCCCAGGGCTAGTTCGTGAGCGGCACAGATAGGGGGTCAAGGACGTCCCCCTATCTGATGCCCTTCGGGAACCGTTCATGCAGGAGCCATCCGAGGCGTACGGCGGAGTCTGTCCCAAAATCATTGTTGATCTCGGCTCGCAGCCGAGTGACCATGCGCTCGCTGAGGTTCAGATCCCGTGCGATCTGACGGGTGCTCCTACCTTCAACCAGCATATGCATCACGGTCAGTAGCGTCTCATCCACTTGTTCGTCGTGGTCGGTCTTCGGCATGAAATCGTCTGCCATGCGCCACAGTAGTTCGAACACTTCCACCATTGCGGCAACGGTCGAGGGATCTCGGATGAAGACAGCGGTTCCGGTGTCGCCCTGGAACGGGATGATCACGGTGTCATCGATGACGAACTGCCGCAGTGGCAACTGCGGGAGGGTCCGGATGCCGGCGCCGGCTGCGGTCACAGCCTTTGCGTACTCCTGCACTGCGAGCTGGCGTCGCACGGGCGACAAGTAGAGCATGCGCATGTCTGCACCGCGCTGAATGGCATCCAGATCCCGGCCAAGTACGGACTCGAGCGCAGCTGTAGCCCTGCTGGCTTCCGGATGCATGGTCAGCACCCGCTTCTTGCAGGTGTCCAGAAGCAGATCGAGCCGCTGACCGATGGCCGGGACGCCGGTTACGACCTCGATGACGCCGCTCTGGGAGCGCTGCGCGGTCCAGTACTGCTGCGCAATTGCCGCGGTGGACTGTGGCAGCCGTGAAACCCAACCGAGGTCGCGTACGACTTCCTCGAGAACGCGCGAGGACTGGCGCGCCGCTGCGACAGCCGGATCGACAGCGGCGACAACGTCTGGGGTGACCGGATCGATGGCGAGCAGGCCGAATTCCATCAGGTACGCCAGGGCATCCTCGCCACCTGGCTGCTGCTTCACTTCGACCACAGGAATTTGGCCCTGCTCGAGCACCAGGCGATATACCGCCTCTTCCTGGGGCGTCAGATCACGCCGCTCCACCGCCAGCTCTCCCCAACCTTCACTGTCGGCCAATGTCAGGCCGCGTCAGGCTGACCTTAACTGGTGATGGTGGAAGTCGCACCCATCTCGTCGGCGCTGGGCCAGATGGTGTGGTCCGCCCAGTCCAGCGCGGTGACCAGGATTTGCTGGAGTGCTGTGGCCGACCAGGAGGTGTCGTAGGCGAGCGGGAAGACCGGGCAGACCTCTTCGAGCGATTCCACAAGGGGGTTGTGCTCGACCGCACGGTCGACCAGAAGGATGATCGGCTTGCGCATCGCCGAGGCCCAGCCGAGTTCCAGGGCGACGCCCGAGGACAGTGGCGAGCCGATGCAGGCGACCACCACGTCGGCGGCCATCACCGCACGGTGGGTGGAGGGGACACGGGGGCTCTCGGCCGCACCGCGAGCGACCCAGGACTGGTCGTGATGCGAGGAGAAGACCCGCACGCCGCTGTTCAGCAGCGCCTCACGGAGGGCGGTCACTCGGGCCCGCAGGGCCAGGGGGAAGACGCCGTCGGCAGGACCGGTCAGGCGCAGCGAGGGAGTGGCCAGAAATACCCGCAGGAGCTGCGCTTCCACAGCTGCGGTCCTGTCGGCTGTGCCGTCCTCGACCAGGTACTCACTCATGCTCAGCTCCGTCGAGACAGCCGACAGCCCCGACCAGTTGCAAAGAACCAGGTCGGAGTGTCGGTGGGACTGGGATCGAGCGGCCGGCGCCGGCGGCCCTTCGGGGGGATGTCCAGAATCCTCGCCCGGATCTCGTACGTGTGTCCAGGTCTTCCCGTCGGCCACCGATGGCATGGCAAGCACTGGCCACAGGTGCCTCGTCAGTGCTCTTCGGCCGTGCGTCTGATCCATTCGCCGCCGGCGGCCGCCGAGGCGGCTGGCAAACGCTGGCATGGCACATAGTAGCCGCATGTAGGGCATGGACGCGCCAACTCGGAACGCGCAATGATCGGGGCACACCCCGGGCCGACCCTCCTCGGCGGTCCAGGTACGAGGCGCCGCGTCACCCCCGGTCGCGGCGCCTCGCTTTCAATCGTCGGCGTCGACGCCTTCTGTGGCTCGCGGCCCCGGGATCGACTGGCTGTCCTGCAGCGCCTGCCAGCGGCTGCCCAGCGCGTACAGGCTGGTGACGTTGAACTTCCCCTTCAGCTGGCCCAGGCGATTGCTGAGCGTGCGCTCCGAGACCCCCAGGCGGTGGGCGATGGCGTCCATCGTCAGACCCTGGTCGAGGAAGCCCAGGATCGCCAGTTCCTCGTCGTCGAGTGCGATGGAAGCAGGATCCCCAACTGCCGTGATGCCGTCCCATCGTTGCCCCATGGCCCACAACATCTCGAAGTGGTCGACGAAGTGGGCTACTACATTGGGGCTGGACACCTGCAGATGGCGCGGCTCCCCGCTGTCGGGCGCGGACCTGTTGGAGACCTGGGCGGCCGAAGGTTCCGGTAGGAAGGCGACCCGGCGGTCGATGATCAGCGACTGCGCGAAGAGCCAGGGAACGGTACGGACCTCTGCGCCCCTGTGGCTCACCGCCTCGATGTGACGCCGCAGAGGCTTTTGTTGCCGTGCCACGTTGGGGTAGATGGTGCGCACCGGGATCCCCCGTGCCAGTGCCGCGCGTACACCTGTGGCCACGTGGGATGCGGCGGTGCCCGGAGGTCCCTGGGGGAGGCACGCGAGAATCTCATGTTCGACGAGGCGGAGCGACTCGGTGATCGCTCGCTCGATCGATTCCGCCCCTTCCAGGTGCAAGAGTTCTCTGCGCTCCCTCGCGGACTCACGTTGTTCCTCGACAAGCCTCTGAAGAGTCGTCAGCAGCGGAGCGGCATCGTTGATCAGCCTCGCTGCGGCCACGGTGTTTCGCTCACTCCATTCCGCGGCCACGGCGTGAGGATCCATGGGCATCAGGCCGGAAGGCGCTGTCGGGGCTCGCTGGACCAGCCCGAGGTCCAGTAGCTCGACGACCTCCGGGGCTCGGTCCTCAAGATTGGGGACTGCGGGGGGACCCCAGGGCAGTAGCAGACGTCGGAAGAGATCCTCGGCGCCAGGGCTCAGGAATGACCCTGACTGCGACTCAACCATCCTGCGCACTCCTCCGAGGAGTGCTCACCTCAGGCGACTGTGCGGGGAACGGCTCCCGCTTCAGCTCCTGCCATTTCCGGCCGAGGCCGTAGAGCGAGTTCACCTCCAACTTGGTACGGAGCGCGGTGAGTCGTTTCCCCAGGGTGCGTTCGGAGACTGAGAGGCGCACCGCGATCGCGTCAAGAGACAGATCCTGGTCCAAGTACTCCAGGATCAGTCGCTCCCATTGGTCCAGAGTCGGGGCTGTGTGCTCCCCGGTTGCTGATCCGTCCCATTGCTGCCCCAGCGCCCAGGAGAACTCGAAGTGATCGGCGAAGCGCGCGACCAGGGAGGGATCCTGCACGCGGAGGGCCGTGCCGTAGGCGGCTCTACGGGTACCTGATTGCTGAAAGATCTCACTGAGCCCGACGCTCGGCACGAAAGCAAGCTTCCGATCGAGGATGATGGCGCGGGTGAACGGCCACGGCACCGTGCGGAAGGCCTCGCCGGCCCGTGTCGCGCGGCGGACGTATTCGCGCAGCATCGGCTTCTGTCTCTGATTGGTCTGGTAGATGGTGCGGATCGACACTCCCCGGTCCAGTGCCGGCTTGTCGCGCTCATAGGCCAGGTCGAGGTCTGCCTGGACACGCATGCCGTGCGGCTGGGCGCACAGCATCTCGAATTCGAGCTCCTTGACCGCGCTCCCGATCGACTCGTTGATCGCCTCCAAGCCGCGGAGATGCGCCACAGGTCCGCTGGAGTCCCGTTGCACCTCGTTGAAGGCCTCGGCGATGCCTGTCAGGCGCTCCTGCGCCGCCAGTGCCTCCTGCAGCAGTGCGCTGACTTCTGAAGCCAGTCGGCTTCGTCGCTCCAGGCCCACGGCCCCCGGGTCGTGCAGGACGAGGCCGCCCTGTGCGTGTCGGCTGACGAGGCCCAGGTGCAGTAGTTCGTCCAGTTCCTCCGACGGGGCGGTCTCCTGCGCTGACGCCCCGTTGCGGACCAGTTCTGCGTACAGCAGTTCGGCCTGCTTGCTCAGCCCCGTTGTACCGGTTTCCACCGACGTTCTCCCCGATCGGATCTGCTGTCATCCCCCCAAGAGCGCAAGAGCGGTGTCGATCCTAGCCACACCCCGTACGGGAGTTCGATGTCTGAAGCCTGTGAGGTGTTCCGGTTTCCGCAGTTTCCGGTTCAGGCAAGGCTAATCACTTGTTCGAAGGCAGTCTGATGATCATTGTTGACATGGCATATGCGCGCAGGGGGCAGCTGCACCAGCGACCTGCTGCCCCCTGCGCGCTTCGTGCTCCACCGCCGGCCCTCATCCCGCCTTGCGGGCCTCGATCAGGAAGCGCGTGGTGTGCGCCACGAACGGGCCGTCACCGCGGATCTGCCGGTCCAGCTCGCGCAGCCGCTCGCGGTACTGCTCGACGGTGAAGCCGGGGACCATCCAGATCACCTTGCGCAGGAAGTAGACCACCGCGCCGATGTCGAAGAACTCGGTGCGCAGGGTCTCCGCGCGCAGGTCCACGACCTCCAGCCCGGCGGCCTCGGCCGCCTTGCGGGCGTCGTCCGGATGCCTGCCGCGGCGGGACCGCTCCGGCTGCGGGCCGAGGAAGTACTCCACCACCTCGAACACACTCGCGGGGCCCACCTGCTGGGAGAAGTAGGTGCCGCCGGGCTGCAGCACCCGGGCGATCTCGTCCCACCAGGTCCGGACCGGGTGACGGCTGGTCACCAGGTCGAAGGCGGCGTCGGCGAAGGGGAGCGGCGGGTCGTCCTGGTCGGCGACCAGGACGATGCCGCGCGGGTGCAGCAGCCGGGTCGCCTTGGCGACGTTCGGCGGCCAGGACTCGGTGGCCACCGCCACCGGCGGTACGACCGGCGCCGCAGCCAGGACCTCGCCGCCCCCGGTCTGGATGTCGAGCGCCGCGCTCGCCCGGGCCCAGCGCTCGCCCATCGCACGCTGGTAGCCCCAGGACGGCCGCTGCTCGGTGGCCCGGCCGTCCAGCCAGGAGAAGTCCCAGCCGTCGACGGACACCGAGTCGGCCTCCGCCACCAGTTCTTCGAAGCTTCGCATCATGGGTCCGATGGTCGCCGAGCCACCGCTCCGCAGCGAACCGGTTTTCGGGGCGGTCAGGGGGCCGGCGTCACTGACGGTGCTTCAGCCGGAGCGCCAGCGCGGGGCACTGGCTGACGGCACGTCTGGCGCTGTGCTCCAGCCACGGGGCGATCGGGGTGGTACCGATCACCGGGTAGCCGTGCGGTCCCAGGGCGACCAGTTCCGGCGCCAGCGCCGCGCACAGGCCGTGGCCGTCGCAGCGGGCCCAGTCCACCTCCAGCGTCGCCTCGGCGTCCGCGTCGGTGGCAGGCAGCGCCGAGGCGGTCTCCCCGGGCAGCGGCAGCAGCCCCTTGACCGGGCGGCCGCAGCCGCGTCCGGACTCGTGGACGGCCAGGTCCTCGGCGAAGACCGTCAGCGCGGACAGCACGAAGCGTGCCGAGCCGTCGGGGTGGGCGCAGGCGCCCCGACCCCGGACCGAGGCGATGGTCCGGCGGGCCTCGTCCAGCGCGGAGGGGCCGCCACCGCCGGTGGCGAGCTGGGCCAGGGCGTCGGCGGTGTTCGGCAGGCCCAGCCGGCAGGGCCCGCACTGCCCGGCGGACTGCGCCGCCAGCCAGGCGGCGATCCGGGCCACCTCGCCGATCGGGCAGGTGCTGTCGGCCAGCGAGGCGATCGCACCGGCGCCGAGGGTGCCGCCCACGGCGGCGAGCCCGGCGCGGGAGATCGGTGTGTGCGCCGCGTCCTCGGGGCGCAGCCAGGCCCCGTGGTAGCCGCCGACCAGCAGTCCCTGGCCGGGCGGGATGCCGCAGGTGTCCAGGACCACGCCCATCGGGGCGCCCGCGGGGACCTCGACCACCAGCGGGGGGAGCGCGGTGCGGGTCAGGGTGAGCAGCAGCGTCCCGGGTTCGGCCGGGGTCCCGACCACCGCGTAGGCGTCCGGGCCGAGCCGACCGGCGACGGCGAGCTGGGCGTAGGTCTCGGCGTTGGAGAGCAGGGTGGGGCGGCCGCGGACCCCGGCCGGTCCGCCGTCGCTGGCGCGTGCCTTGCGGGCCGGGGGGACGGCGGGCAGTCCGGAGATGCCCCGGATCAGCGCGCCCGACTCCCCGGCGACGAAGCGCTCGGGCAGGCAGACGGTCCGGATCCGGCAGGGGATCAGCGACTTGTTGCCCTTCCGGCGGCGTTCGTCCACGGCGCGCGGTACGGCCACCTCGCCGGGGCCGCCGGCGCTGACCCCGACGACGATCTCCTCGGCCCCGAAGGCCTCGGCCGCGAGGCAGGCGCCGTCCAGGATCAGGTGCGGGGTGCGGGCCAGCAGCATCCGGTCCTTGGCGCTGGCCGGCTCGCCCTCGGTGGCGTTGACGACCACCACCGGGGGCTGCCCGGTGCGGTCCGCGGTGGCGAGTACGGCACGCGCCTTGCGGGCGAAGGGGAAGCCGGCCCCGCCGCGTCCGCGCAGGTCCAGGCGGTCGGCGAGGGCGAGCAGCTCCTCCCGGTCGTAGCGCGGCAGCGGTCCGTGCGCGGTGCGGTGGTCCTCCAGGCCCAGCCGCACGTGCTGGTCCAGGCCTGCGGTGAGCCGGGCCGGCCCCAGCCGCATGACCTCCGGGGCCGTCACCAACCGCCCCCGTGCTCGCGGCCCGGCGCGACCTGGACCGGGATGCCGTACGGCGGGGTGTCCCAGGTCAGGGCGGACCAGGCGCCGCTGTCGTCCATCCAGTCGGGGGTGGCGCCACCGGACTGGGCCTGGCCGGGCGCGTAGGGGGTGGCGAAGAGATTGGTGGGGACGGCGAAGCCGTGCGGCGGGGTCTCCGCCAGGGCCGGGTGCGGACGGGCGTTGAGGTCGTCGGACCAGGGGGAGGGCGCAGCCGGGTAGCCGTAGCCGCCGGACGCGGCGTAGGCGTAGTCCGGCTGGTAGGGGTACTGGACGTGCCCGGCGTACTGACTGTGCTCGGCGTACGGGACCTGGCCCGGGTACGGGGCCTGACCGGTGTACTGGGCCTGGCCGGCGAAGGCGACCGGCTCGGCGTACATGACCTGTTCGGCATACGGGACGTACTGGGGCTGGGGCTGGGGCTGCGGCTGAGGTTGGGGCTGCGGCACGGCCTGGTACTGCGGTTCGGCGAAGTACTGCGGCTCGGGCACGACGTACTGCGCCTCGGCTACGACGTACTGCGGCTCCGGCGCGTACTGCGGTTCGGGCGCCGCGACCGGCATGGTGGCGGTGACCGGCTCGGACGCATAGCCCGGCTCGGGTGCGGACACCGGCTCGGCAACCGTGGCCTCGATCGAGGACGGCAGCTGCGCGTGGACCGCGAGGGTCAGCTCCTCCTCGGCCGCAGCGGACGCGTTCTCCCGGGACGGCTCGTGCGCCAGCAGGGTCCGGTCCATGCGCTGCCGGGCCTTGCGGCGCTCGGCCGAGCCCAGCATCCGGACCGTCAGTGCCAGCCCCACCAGCGCCGCGCACACCCCGTAGCTCCACAGCACGTACGTCGCCGCCGCCCGGCCCGCGGTCAGGCCGTGCGCCAGCGCTATCGGCCAGCAGGCGTAGGCGCTGCCGTGCAGCAGCCGCCACAGCCAGGGGCGGCGGCTGCCCGCGAAGCGGCCGCGGACCGCACCGGTCACGGCCGCGAGCACCAGCAGGTCGGCGGCGATGGTGCCGATGCTGACCGCGAAGGTGGCCCCGCCGCTGAACGGCAGGAGCACCACCAGCGGCGAGGCCTCCTGCTCGGCGACCTTGACCGCGATGTGGGTGATCAGGAAGCCCAGTGCCGCCACCGCCGTCGCCCGGTGCACCGACTGCAGCGCCACCCGCTGCTTGGGGGTCAGCACCAGGCGGTCCGTGGCGGCGAGGCCGCAGACCACCGCGGCGGTCAGGGAGAGCAGGCAGAACACTCCTGCGAAGTAGTCCAGGAAGGCCATCAGCCGGCCGGCCGTTCCGGCCAGCGCGCTGCCCATGCTGGGCGCGTCCGCCCCACCGCCGAGCGCCCGCAACGAGGTGGCGCCGAGGGTCACCGCAGCACACACCACCAGCAGGAACAGCGGGAAGGGGATGGAACGCGCTGATGCGCTGCGCTTGTTACGGGCGGTCATCGTGATGCCTCCGACTCGTCCAAGGGATGCCGACATGCGGCCCTGGATCGCGCTTCCCCCGAATCGCTTGCGTGACCGTGATGCTACCGAGATGTTCGGGCCCTCCCGGGGGGTCGGCCGAAACCCATACGGAGGTGAGTGTCGTGACCTACCGTTCGCGCACCCGGCTCACCGCAATGCGGCCGAGATTGGCCCGAACTGATGATTATTCAGCTGATGATCAACCAATCGGACGCAGCCAGCCGTTAGATCCGACCTCTGCTGCACATCGTCTTGAGGACATGTCAGGACATGACCCTGCCAGAGAGGTCCCCATGCGTCCCACCAGAGAACCGTCCCCGTCCCCCCGCTCCCGCAGGTCATCGCGTTCCCGCGGCGCGGTGCTGCTGTCCCTGCCGCTGATGGTGGCCGGTGTCGCCGCGCCGTCCGCGGTGGCCCAGGGGCATCCGGAGCGGGTGGTGCTTCCAGCCACCCTCCCCGCCTGGGCCGCGCCCTCCGCGGACCGGGGCGAGTTGGCGGAGGCGGCACCGGTCACGGTGCGGGTCTACTTCGCCGGCCGGGACCGCAGCGGCCTGCAGGCGCTGGCACGGGCCGTCTCCGACCCCCGTTCGCGCTCCTACGGCCACTATCTGACGCCGAGCCAGGTCCAGCAGCGGTTCGCGCCGACGCCCGCGCAGGAACGGTCCGTCCACGACTGGCTCACCTCGGCCGGGTTCCGGATCGTGGCCACCACCCCGCACTTCCTGTCCGTGCAGGGCGACGCCAAGGCGGTCCGGCAGGCGTTCGGCATCCAGCTGCACTCCTACCGCAAGGACGGCCGGACCTACCGCGCTCCCGCCGCGGCAGCCACCGTCCCCGCCGCCGTCGCCTCGGCGGTGCTCGCGGTGACCGGCCTGGACGACGCCCCGCACATGGCCAGCCCGGCGAGCGCCGGCACCGCGAGCGCCCCGACCGGGGCCGTCACCACGACCGGGACCGGGCACAGCCGGCGTGACCTGCTGCCCCCGCCCGAGGCGGCCTTCGCCAACTCCGGCCCGTTCTCCGCCTACTTCGGCGCCACCCCGGCCACCGGCACCCCGGCTGCCTACGGCAAGGTCCAGCCCTACGCCCTGCGCGGCTACACCGGCACCCAGCTGCGCCACGCCTACGGCGTCGACGGCACCCGGCTGACCGGCGCGGGCGTCACCGTCGCCATCGTGGACGCCTACGACTCGCCGACCATCGGGGCGGACTCCGCCGCCTACGCGGCCGCGCACGGCGACCCCGCCTACCGTCCCGGCCAGCTGAGCCACGTCGACGCGAAGAACTGGACCGACACCGAGGACCCGAGCGCCACCTCCCCCAACGGCTGCGGCGCCTCCGGCTGGTACGGCGAGCAGTCGCTGGACGTGGAGGCGGTGCACGGCGTCGCGCCCGGCGCCGACATCCTCTACGCGGGGGCGGCCTCCTGCCAGGACCCCGACCTCAGCGACGCGCTGGACCGGATCGTCGACGGCCGGCTCGCGGACATCGTCAGCAACTCCTGGGGCGAGCCGGAGAGCGGCAGCGACCCCGCCGCCGACCCGGTCTACGACGACATCTTCCTGCGCGGCGCGGCCGAGGGCATCGGCTTCTACGCCGCCACCGGCGACGACGGCGACTACAAGGCCAAGACCGGCGTCCGGGAGACCGGCATGCCGGCCTCGCTGCCCTGGGTGACCGCGGTCGGCGGCACCTCGCTGGCCACCGACAAGAACGGCGATTACCGCTTCGAGACCGGCTGGGGCACCGACACCGCGAAGCTCGCCAAGGACGGGAAGAGCTGGGTGAAGCTGCCGGGGACCTTCACCGGCGGCGCCGGCGGCGGCACCAGCGGCCGGGTCGACGAGCCCTTCTACCAGTACGGCGTGGTCCCCTCGAAGCTGGCCAGGGCCACGGCCAAGGGCAGCGGACTGCTCCGGCACCGGGTGGTGCCGGACGTCGCCGCGGTGGCCGACTCGGCGACCGGGTTCCTGGTCGGCCAGACCGAGACCTGGCCGGACCACACGGTCCGCTACGGCGAGTACCGGATCGGCGGCACCAGCCTGGCCACCCCGGTGATCGCGGCAATCCAGGCGCTGGCGCAGCAGGCCCAGGGCGGTCTGCCGCTGGGCTTCGCCAACCCGGCGCTCTACGCCCGGTACGGCACGCCCGCCTTCCACGACGTCACCGACACCCCGCTCGGCGCCGGCACCCTGCTGGCGATGGTCCGCAAGGACTTCCACAACAGCGCGGACGCGACCGACGGGATCGACACCACGCTGCGGACCATGGGCCACGACTCCTCACTGAGCGCCGTCACCGGCTTCGACGACGTCACCGGGGTCGGCACGCCCACGGCGCAGTACCTGGCCTCGTACTACCTGCCCGGCTTCCCCGGCTTCGGGAGCCCGCACGGCGTCACCGGCGCACCGCAGCGCTGACCGGGGGCGGGGGCCGGTCGACTGCGACAGGAAGAGGCGGAGGAAGGACGGAGGAAGGGGCGGGCGGACGGATCCGGCACTGCGGTACCCTGTGCCCATGCGATCCGTGCGCCTGCTTCTTAGCCGGCCGCGCTGACGACAACCGGCTTCAGGCCGGAGTCAGCGTGGCGACCCCTCATGTAGAGGGGTCTTTCTGCGTTTTTGAACTGTTTGCACAGTCGGAGCAGTCGGCAGCGAGCAACCCCTGATGGAGTCTGAGGACGATGAGCGAGACCACACCCGAGGCGCCCGAGGCGTACCGCTACACCCCCGCTCTGGCGGCGAGGATCGAGAGCGACTGGCAGGACCGCTGGGAGCGCGAGCGCACCTTCGAGGCGCCCAACCCGGTCGGCGACCTGGCCGGTGACGCCGGCGCCGCGGACGTCGAGTCCCGCCCGCATGCCTTCATCATGGACATGTTCCCGTACCCCTCCGGGTCGGGTCTGCACGTCGGCCACCCGCTGGGCTACATCGCCACCGACGTCTACGCCCGCTACCTGCGGATGACCGGCCACAACGTGCTGCACACGATGGGCTTCGACGCCTTCGGACTGCCGGCCGAGCAGCACGCCGTGGCGACCGGCACCCACCCCCGGGTGTCCACCGAGGCCGCCATGGAGATGTACCGCCGCCAGCTGCGCAGCCTGGGCCTGGGCCACGACAAGCGGCGCTCGATCGCCACCATCGACCCCTCGTACTACCGCTGGACCCAGTGGATCTTCCTGCAGATCTTCAACTCCTGGTACGACCCGCAGGCCGGCCCGGTCGGCGAGTCCGGTCCCACCGGCGCGGCCCGCCCGATCACCGAGCTGGTGGCCCGCTTCGAGCGCGGCGAGCAGGCCACCCCGGACGGCCGCCCCTGGGCCGAGCTGAGCGCGGTCGAGCGCGGCGAGGTGCTGAGCGACTACCGGCTGGCCTACATCAAGCAGGCCCCGGTCAACTGGTGCCCCGGGCTGGGCACGGTGCTGTCCAACGAGGAGGTCACCGCGGACGGCCGCTCCGAGCGCGGCAACTTCCCGGTGTTCAAGTCCAACCTGCGCCAGTGGATGATGCGGATCACCGCCTACGGCGACCGGCTGATCGACGACCTGGACCTGCTGGACTGGCCCGACGCCATCAAGCTGCAGCAGCGCAACTGGATCGGCCGCAGCGAGGGCGCCAAGGTCGCCTTCGCCGTCGCCGGCCACCAGGATGCCTCGATCAGCATCTTCACGACCCGTCAGGACACCCTGTTCGGCGCCACCTACATGGTGCTGGCCCCCGAGCACGAGCTGGTCGACAGCATCGTCCCGGCCGCCTGGCCCGGCGCCGACCTGCCCGAGGAGTGGACCGGCGGCCACGCGACCCCGGCCGAGGCCGTCACGGCCTACCGCAAGCTGGCCGCCAGCAAGTCCGACGTGGAGCGCCAGGCCGACGCCAAGGCCAAGACCGGCGTCTTCACCGGCGCCTACGCGGTCAACCCGGTCAACGGCGAGCAGATCCCGGTCTTCATCGCCGACTACGTGCTGATGGGCTACGGTACCGGCGCGATCATGGCCGTCCCGGCGCACGACGTCCGCGACTTCGCCTTCGCCCGCGCCTTCCGGCTGCCGGTGCGCTGCGTGGTGCAGCCCAGCGACGGCCGCGGCACCGACGCCTCGCAGTGGGACGACGCCTTTGTCTCCTACGACGCGGCGATCGTGAACTCCGCCAACGCGGAGGTCTCCCTGGACGGCCTGGGCGTCGTCGACGCCAAGCGCACCATCACCGAGTGGCTGGCCGCCCGCGGCATCGGCGAGGGCACCGTCAACTTCAAGCTGCGCGACTGGCTGTTCAGCCGTCAGCGGTACTGGGGCGAGCCCTTCCCGATCGTCTACGACGAGGACGGCGTCGCCCACCCGCTGCCCGACTCGATGCTGCCGGTCGAGCTGCCCGAGATCGACGACTACTCGCCGCGCACCTTCGACCCGGACGACGCCGACACCTCCCCGGAGACGCCGCTGTCGCGCCGCGAGGACTGGGTCACGGTCGAGCTGGACCTGGGACTGGGCGACGGTGTGCGGACCTACCGCCGCGAGACCAACACCATGCCCAACTGGGCCGGCTCCTGCTGGTACGAGCTGCGCTACGTCGACCCGGACAACACCGAGCAGGTCGTCGACCCGGTCAACGAGCAGTACTGGATGGGCCCGGACGCGGCCAAGCCGGCCGGCGGCGTCGACCTGTACGTCGGCGGCGCCGAGCACGCCGTGCTGCACCTGCTGTACTCGCGGTTCTGGCACAAGGTGCTGTTCGACCTGGGCTACGTGAGCTCCAGGGAGCCGTTCCACAAGCTGTTCAACCAGGGCATGATCCAGGGTCAGGTCTACCGCGACTCCCGCGGCTTCCCGGTCCCGGCGGCCGAGGTGGAGGAGCGCGACGGCGCCTGGTTCTACCAGGGCAAGCAGGTCAGCCGGGAGATCGGCAAGATCGGCAAGTCGCTGAAGAACGTGGTCGCGCCGGAGGAGGTCACCGGCGAGTACAGCGTCGACACCCTGCGGCTGTACGAGATGGCGATGGGCCCGCTGGACGTCTCCCGCCCCTGGGACACCCGGGCCGTGGTCGGCTCGTTCCGCTTCCTGCAGCGGCTGTGGCGCACCGTCGTGGACGAGGAGTCCGGCGCGCTGGTGGTCACCGACGAGGTGCCGGACGAGGCCACCCTGCGGGCGCTGAACAAGGCCATCGACGGGATCCGCACCGACCTGGCCGGGCTGAAGTTCAACACGGCGGTCGCCAAGGCCACCGAGCTGAACAACTTCCTGGTCAAGCGGGGCTCCACGCCGCGGGTGGTGGCCGAGCAGGTGGTGCTGCTGGTCGCGCCGCTGGCCCCGCACATCGCCGAGGAGCTGTGGAGCCGGCTGGGCCACCCGACCTCGCTGGCGCTCCACCCGCTGCCGGTAGCCGACCCGGAGTACCTGGTCGACGAGACGGTCACCTGCGTGGTGCAGGTCAAGGGCAAGGTCAAGGCCCGGCTGGAGATCCCGCCGACCATCTCGGACGCGGACCTGGAGGCGCTGGCGCTGGCCGACCCGGCCGTGGTCGCGGCACTGGGCGGCGCCGAGGTGCGCAAGGTGATCGTCCGGGCCCCCAAGCTGGTGAACATCGTCACCGGCTGACGCGGCCCGGGCGGCTGTAGCCGATGCTCAGGGGGATCCCGTTCGGGGTCCCCCTGAGCTTTCCCTGGCTTTCGCCGTTCGCGGCCGGATCGGGTAGGCGGCGGGGTGAGCGCGGCTTACCGTGGGGGGAGGCCTGGGAAGGGACCCCACTGTGGAACTGTTGGTCGTGCTGATCGGACTGCTCGTCGTGCTGGCGGGCACGGTCGTCGGGGTGGCGGCGCTGGCCGTGGTCAAGACGAAGCGGGCGGTGGCCAAGGCCGCACCGCAGGCACGGCGCGCGGTCGAGGACGTCGGCATCAAGGCCAGGTCGCTGACCAGGGGCGGGGTGCAGGGACGGGTCTCCGCGCTGCGGGCCGAGGTCAGGGGGGCGCTGGCGGCCTCGCGCCGGGTGCTGGAGACCGGCGCGGTGGAGGACGCCCAGCTGGGCGACGCGATGGCGCTGCTCGGCCGGCTGGAGGGCCACGCCGCAGTGCTCGACGGCGAGCTTCGACTGCTGGAACGGGAGCCCGAGCTCAGCAGGGTCGAGGCACGGTTCGCGGTGGCCAAGGAGCGCGGCGAGCGGATCGTCCACCTGGCCTCGTCGCTGCGCTGGGCCGCGCAGGACCGGCTGCACCGCTTCGCGGACGAGGACCTGCTGCGGTTGGGCGAGGAGTGCGAGGCGGAGGCCGGGGCGCTGCGGCACTGGGCACCGGTCGAGGACGTGGCCGTGCCGGTCGCGGACAGGACCGCGAAGCGCCTGCCCGGCTGATGTCAACAGGGGTTTCGGCCCTGTCCCTGGTAGGTCCTGGCAGGTAATCTCCCCGATATGCCCGTCGCTCTGGTCACCGATTCCACCGCCTACCTCCCGGACGAGGCGGTAGCGCGGCTCGGCATCGACGTGGTGCCGCTGAGCGTGGTGCTGGGCGACCAGGTGCTGAAGGAGGGGATAGAGGTCACGCCGGGGGACGTGGCCGAGGCGCTGCGGCGAAAGGTGCAGGTCACGACCTCGCGGCCGAACCCGGAGGCCTTCGCGGCGGCATATCGGGCCGCTGCCGGGCGCGGCGCCGACGGCGTGGTCTCGCTGCATCTGTCGGCGGAGCTCTCCGGCACCTACGAGGCGGCGGTGCTGGCGGCCGAGGCGGCGGAGATCCCGGTGCGGGTGGTGGACACCCGGATGGTCGCCATGGCGCTCGGCTACTGCGTACTGGCCGCTGCCGAGGTGGCCGGGAAGGGCGGCGGGATCGACGAGGTCGCCGCCGCGGCCGAGAAGCGGGCCGGGGCCACCACCGGGTTCTTCTACGTGGACACCCTGGAGTACCTGCGGCGCGGCGGACGGATCGGCGCGGCCCGGGCGATGCTGGGCTCCGCCCTGGCGGTCAAGCCGCTGCTGCACCTGTCCGGGGGCCGGATCGAACCGCTGGAGAAGGTGCGCACCTCCAGCCGGGCCATCGCACGGCTGGAGGAGATCGCGATCCAGCAGGCCGGCGCCGACGAGGTCGACCTGGCGGTGCACCACCTGGCGGCCCGGGACGGGGCGGAGCAGCTCGCCGAGCGGCTGCGGGAGCGGGTCCCCGGGCTGCGGGAGCTGTACGTCGGCGAGGTGGGCGCGGTGATCGGGGCCCACGTCGGGCCGGGACTGCTGGCGGTCGTCGTCTCACCGCGCTGAATCTCACCCCTGCGGGTGAGCGGGTTCTGCACACCCCCGGGTCTGTCCACAGGTCGTCAGCAGGCGTGCGGCAGGCGGCTTTCGCGGGTCTAGCGTCGGCGCCATGAGGACCTTGACGCGGGACCGCGACACAACCACAGAGCTGGTGCGACAGCGCATGGACGCGCTGTTCGAACCCGTACCCGCGGGGCGCGGACGGGGAGGCGGGTCGGCAGCGCGAGCCCCGGTGGCGGCCGCGGCGCCGCCTGCCTCGGGAGCGGGGCCGTCGCCCGAGCCGGCGCCTCTGCCGGTACGGCGGCGGCTGCCGCTGGCCCTGCAGGAGCGGCTGGACCTGGACCGGCGGGCGGTGGTCGGCCTGTCCGTGCTGTTGGTGCTCGGCGTCGGCTACGGGGCGCAGCAGTTCTGGGCGGGACGACCGGAGCCGGTCGCCGTGCCCACGGCCGAGGTCAGCTCTGGCGCTTCACTGTCACCGCCGCTGTCGTCGACGCTGCCGTCCGCTGCGTCGTCGGTACTGGTGTCTTCCGGGGCCGGGGCCGGGGCCGGGGCCGGGGGCGGCGGCGGGGTGGTCGTCGATGTCGCCGGGCGGGTCCGGGAGCCGGGCGTGCGGACGCTGCCGGCCGGGTCACGGGTCCAGGACGCGCTGAAGGCCGCCGGGGGAGCGGCGCCGGGAACGGATCTGACCGGATTGAACCTTGCGCGGCGGCTCAACGACGGCGAGGAGATCATCGTCGGCGCCGCTCCGGGGGCGGCCGGCGCCGCCAGCTCCTCCGCCCGTCCGGCCGGTCCGCTCAGCCTGAACTCGGCGACCGTCGAGCAGTTGGACGCGCTGCCCGGCCTCGGTCCGGTGCTGGCGCAGCGGATCATCCAGTACCGGGATCAGCACGGCGGCTTCACCTCGGTGGACCAGCTGCGCAAGGTCAGTGGTTTCGGCGAGCGTCGGCTCGCCGATCTGCGGGCCAAGCTCCAGCCATGAGCGGCCCGGGCGCGGGCGCGGAGGAGCAGGGGAAGCCGCCTCCCGACCTGCGGCTGGTCGGTCCCGCGCTGGTGGTGTGGACGACGACGGCCGTGGTGTTGGGCGCCGGCCCCGGCGCAGTGCTGCGGGTCGTGGCGGGGGTCGCCGCCGTGGTCTGCGGGGCCGTGCTGCTGCTCTGGTCCGGACGGCGCTCCCGTGGGCGTCAGCTCGCCGGGCTGCTGCTGAGCGTCGGCGCTGCCGCGCTGGCCGCGACACTGGCCACCGCCGACCTGCACCGGGGACCGCTGCCGGGGCTGGCGCGGCGTCAGGCCGTGGTGGAGGCCCGGCTCACGGTCACCCGGGATCCCCGGGAGGGCGCGGGCGGCGGGGCGGCGCCGTACGTCGTGGTCCGGGCGACCGTCGACCAGGTCGAGGGCATGTCGGTGCGCACACCGGTCACGGTGCTGGCCGAGGGCGCCGAGGCCGGGCGCTGGCTGGCGTTGCTGCCCTCGACCCGGCTGGCGGTGTCGGGACGGCTGCGCCCGGTCGAGGGCGGGGACGTCGCGGCGCTGCTGGTGGTCCGCGGGCCGCCGCAGGTGGTGACCGGTCCGGACACGGTGCAGCGGGCGGCCGGTGCCCTGCGGGCCGGGCTGCGTTCGGCCGTCCGGCCGCTGGAGCCCGACCCCAGGGCGCTGCTGCCGGGCCTGGTGGTGGGGGACACCAGCGCGGTGCCGCCGGATCTCGACGAGGCCTTCAAGGCGACCGATCTCGCGCACATCACCGCGGTTTCCGGGGCGAACCTCTCGATCATCTTGGTGCTGCTGGTCGGTGCGGCGGCGCGGGCGAGGACGGTGGAGCGCGGCGGGCTGGCGGCCCGGGTGGGGCTGCCGCTGCGGGTCACGGCCGGTGGCGGGGCGGCGCTGACGGTGGGGTTCGTGATCCTCTGCCGTCCGGATCCCAGCGTGCTGCGGGCCGCGGGCACCGGCCTGATCATGCTGCTGGCGCTGGCCACCGGCCGCCGGGCGGCCCCGCTGGCGGCCCTGGCCGGGGCGACCCTGCTGCTGATGCTGGTCGATCCCTGGCTCGCCCTGTCCTACGGGTTCGCCCTCTCGGCCATGGCAACCGCCGGGCTGCTGACACTGGGTCCGCGCTGGGCCGAGGCGCTGACCCGTCGGGGCTGGCCCGGCTGGGCGGCCGAGGCGCTGGCCTGCGCGGCGGCCGCACAGGTGCTGTGCGGGCCGCTGCTGGTGGTGAAGGCGGCGCGGGTGAGCCTGGTGGCGATCCCGTGCAATCTGCTGGCCGAGGCGGCGGTCGCCCCGGCCACGCTGCTGGGCTTCGCGGCGCTGGCCGCGGCACCGGTGTCGATGGCCGTGGCGGAGTTCCTGGCCTGGCTGGCGTCCTTCCCCACGGACTGGATCATCGCCCTGGCCCGGTTCGCCGCCGACCTGCCCGGTGCCGAGGTCGCCTGGCCCGGCGGCTGGGGCGGTGCCGTCCTGCTGGCGGCCGTCAGCTGCGCGGCGGTGGCTTGCCTGCCGGTGCTGCGGCACCCTGCGGTCGCCGTGCTGCTGGCGCTGTCGCTGCTCGCGGTGCTGCTGCGTCCGGCGCCGCTGACCAGGCTGGTGACCGGCTGGCCGCCGGACCACTGGCGGGTCGTCATGTGCTCGGTGGGGCAGGGCGACGCGGAGGTGGTCTCGGCCGGGCCGGGCTCGGCGCTGGTCATCGACGCGGGCCCGGATCCGCATGCCGTGAACCGGTGCCTGCGCAGCCTGGGTGTGGTCCGCATCCCGTTGCTCCTGCTGACGCACGACCACGCGGACCACGTCGAGGGTCTGCCCGGGGTGCTGCACGACCGGCAGGTGGGCGCGATCGAGACCACCCCCAGCCAGGACCCGCCGGCCGAGTGGGCCAGGATCCGCCGCTGGGCCGGCCAAGCCCGGGTCCCGCTGCTCACCGCGGCCCCCGGGGAGAGCCGCGGCCTGGGCGAGCTGCACTGGCAGGTCCTGTGGCCGGACGGCCCGCTGGACTCCGCGGTCCGCGGTCCCAACAACGCCAGCGTCGCCCTGCTGGTCACCGCCCCGGGCCTGCGGATGGCCTTCCTGGGCGACCTGGAACCCCCGGCCCAGTCCCGCCTCATGGAACACCTGGACGCCTACCCGGGCCTGCGCCACCTGGACGTGCTCAAGGTCGCGCACCACGGGTCGGCCAAACAGGACCCCGACCTGATCCGTGCCCTGGCCCCGCGCCTGGCCCTGATCTCCTGCGGCGCCGGCAACACCTACGGCCACCCGGCGCCGGTCACCCTCGCCCTGCTCCGCTCGCTCGGCGCCACCGTGCTGCGTACCGACCTGCAGGGCGACCTCGCGGTCCTGGACGCCGGCGGCCGACTGTCCGTGGCGACGCATGAGCGATAATTCCGGCGTGCAGAACGAACATGATCCCCTCGTCCTGGTCCTCCCCGACCGCGACGCCGCCGAGGCAGTCGCCGAGCGGCTGACCGAGGAGCACCCCGCACTGCCGGAGCCCGAGCTGCACCGCGAGGCGCTGGCGGGGGAGGACGACGCCGAGGACGCCCAGTGGCTGGTGGTACTGCACCCGCCGCTGCCCGCCGGCCTGACCCCGGCGGACCTGGACGCGCTGGCCGCGGCCGAGGACGGCTGGCTGGAGGGGCACGAACCGGCATGAGCGGCGTTGTCGGTGCCTGCCACTAGGCTGACCCCGATGCCCAAGCAACCAACCGATGACCTGCTCGCTCCGCTGACGGTGGTCGTCGGCCAGGAGGAGCTGCTGCTCGACCGCGCCGTCGCGCAGACCACCGGCGCCGCCCGCCGGGCCGACCCGGACACGGACGTCCGGGACCTGCAGCCGGGCGGCCTGCAACCCGGCATGCTCAGCGAGCTCACCAGCCCGTCGCTGTTCTCCGAGCGCAAGGTGATCGTCGTCCGGGCCGCCCAAGACCTCGCCGCCGACACCGTCAAGGAGGTCAAGGCCTACCTGGACGACCCGGCGCCCGAGGTGATGCTGGTCCTGGTGCACGCCGGCGGCGCCAAGGGGAAGGGCCTGCTGGACGCGGCCAAGAAGGCCGGAGCCCGCGAGGTCGCCTGCCCCAAGCTGACCAAACCGGCCGAGAAGCTGGCCTTCGTCCGCGCCGAATTCCGGGTGACCGGCCGCTCGGCAACCGAGGACGCCTGCAAGGCGCTGCTCGACGCGGTCGGCAGCGACCTGCGCGAGCTGGCTTCGGCCTGCAGCCAGCTGGCCGCCGACACCGAGGGCACCATCGACGAGACCGTGGTCGCCCGCTACTACACCGGCCGCGCCGAGTCCTCCGGCTTCCAGGTCGCCGACCTGGCCGTCACCGGCCGCACCGCCGAGGCCCTGGGCCAGCTCCGCTGGGCCCTGGCCGTCGGTGAGAAGCCCACCGGCATCGTCTTCGCGCTGGCCTCGGGCGTCCGCGCGATCGGCAGGGTCGCCACCGCGGACCGCGGGATGCGCCCCGGCGACCTGGCCCGCGAGCTGGGGATGCCGCCCTGGAAGATCGACCGGGTCCGCCAGCAGCTCCGCGGCTGGAGCGGCGACGGCGTGGCCGCCGCCCTGCGCGCCATCGCCGACGCCGACGCCGCCGTCAAGGGCGGCTCCGGCGACCCCGCCTACGCCCTGGAACAGTGCGTCGTAGCCGTCTCCCACGCCGCCCGCTCCCAACGCTGAGCAGCGCACCGCTCCGAACAACGCACCGCTCCGCGCAGCACAAGGGCCCCGCCTCGAAGAACGAGGCGGGGCCCTTGTGTCGTCTGAAGCCTTCAAACGGCACCGCACCCGCGTGGCGAACGCAGGCCGCGTGCGGTGCAGGGGGGTCGTACGGAGTCCGGGTAGAGGGCCGGACGGTTTCCGTGCGACGGGGTCGGAACGGTGCGGTTGAGAGGGACCGCTCGGTCGTTCCGACCGGAACAGATCAGAGCAAGGAGCTTGTCAGCCCTGCAGAGCCGAGACCTTGGAGCTGAGCGCCGACTTCTTGTTGGCGGCCTGGTTCTTGTGGATGACACCCTTGCTGGCGGCCTTGTCGAGCTTCTTGTTGGCCTCGCGGGTCAGCGCGGTGGCCTTCTCGAAGTCGCCCGCCTCCACGGCCTCACGGGCCTTGCGGATCGCGGTCTTCAGCGAGGACTTGACAGCCTTGTTGCGCTGACGAGCCTTCTCGTTGGTCTTGATGCGCTTGATCTGGGACTTGATGTTCGCCACGAAATAGCCTCAGTCTGATTGGTTGGTAGTACTGCGTCTTCTGTGGTGCCGTCGTGTCCGCCGGTCACCCGCCCGGAGGGCATGGGGTACCGCAGACACGATGGCCCAGGCTATCAGCCGTCCCCGGCTCGGCCCAAACCGGTCAGTCCAGGCCCGGCACCGGCTCCCCGTAGTGCTCGACCAGCGGGAAGGGGTCGTAGTAGGGGTGCAGCAGCCGGCCCCACTCCGGGTACTCGGCGGAGCGGCGGAAGCCCTCGGTGTGGTCCTCCAGGCGCTCCCACTCCACCTGGAGCAGGAAGCGCGAGCTGCGTCCCTCGTCCAGGCAGGGCAGCAGCCGCAGGGACAGGAAGCCGGGCTGGGCGGCGATCAGCGGGCGGGCCCGGCGGAAGTCGGCGAGGAACGCCTCCTCCCGGCCGGGGACGACGTCGAGCAGTGCGGATTCAAGGATCATGGGCCGGGATCATGCCGCACCTCTCCCGAAGCTACTACCGGGTATGCCAGTGTGGGCGCCATGAATCCCGCCCTCGGCCGGCTGCGCGGCGCCACCACCGGCACCCGGTCCGCCCTGCTGCTCTCCGGCGTGCTCGCCGGTATGGGCACGCTGCACTTCGCCGTGCCCGGACCGTTCGACGCGATCGTCCCCAGGGTGCTGCCGGGCAGCCCCCGGCTGTGGACCAGGGCCAGCGGGGCGGCCGAGCTGGCCGTCGCCGCCGCGGTGGCGCTCCCGCAGACCCGCCGGGTGGGCGGCCTCGCCGCCGCCGGGCTGTTCGCCGCCGTCTATCCGGCCAATGTGCAGATGGCCTACGACTGGCGGAACGCCTCGAAGCTCAAGCGGGCCGTCGCCTTCGGTCGGCTGCCGTTCCAGGCGCCGTTGATCGGCTGGGCCCTCGCCGTCCGCAGCGGCGTCCCCGGCGGACCCGGCGCACCGGGCGTCCCCGGTGGCCCCGGTGCGCTCCCGGCCGCCGGCCCGGGCCGGTCCCCGGCGGGGGCGCGCAGGAGCGCATGAGCGGCGAGGTCCCCGGTCATGGGACGATGGGGGCAATCGCTAGCCTCTCGCCACCGACACCATTGGATCCTGAGTGCCCGCCATCCCCGTCAACGTCCCGGAGCCCAGCCGCACCGACCCGGCGCTGATCCGCAACTTCTGCATCATCGCCCACATCGACCACGGCAAGTCCACGCTCGCCGACCGGATGCTGCAGATCACCGGCGTCGTCGACCCGCGGCAGATGCGTGCCCAGTACCTCGACCGGATGGACATCGAGCGCGAGCGCGGGATCACCATCAAGTCGCAGGCGGTGCGCCTCCCCTGGGCCCCGCACAGCGGTGAGCAGCAGGGCACCACGCACATCCTGAACATGATCGACACCCCGGGCCACGTGGACTTCACCTACGAGGTCTCCCGGTCGCTGGCGGCCTGCGAGGGCACCCTGCTGGTGGTGGACGCGGCCCAGGGCATCGAGGCGCAGACCCTCGCCAACCTCTACCTGGCGCTGGAGAACGACCTCACCATCATCCCGGTGCTCAACAAGATCGACCTGCCGGCCGCCCAGCCGGAGAAGTACGCCGAGGAGCTCGCCCGGATCATCGGCTGCGAGCCCGAGGACGTGCTGCTGGCCAGCGCCAAGACCGGTCTCGGCGTCGAGGCGATCCTGGACGAGGTCGTCAAGAAGGTCCCGGCCCCGGTCGGCGTCAAGGACGCCCCGGCCCGTGCGATGATCTTCGACTCGGTCTACGACACCTACCGCGGTGTGGTCACCTACGTCAGGGTCGTCGACGGCGAGCTCACCAAGCGCGAGCGCATCGCGATGATGTCCACCGGCGCCACCCACGAGCTGCTGGAGATCGGCGTCATCTCGCCGGAGCCCAAGGTCGCGGACGGCCTGGGGGTCGGCGAGGTCGGCTACATCATCACCGGGGTGAAGGACGTCCGGCAGTCCAAGGTGGGTGACACCATCACCTCGATGCACAAGGGCGCGACCGAGGCGCTGGGCGGCTACAAGGACCCGCGGCCGATGGTGTTCTCCGGCCTCTACCCGCTGGACGGCTCCGACTACCCGCTGCTCCGGGACGCGCTGGACAAGCTGCGGCTCAACGACGCCGCGCTGGTCTACGAGCCGGAGACGTCGGTGGCGCTGGGCTTCGGCTACCGCTGCGGCTTCCTCGGCCTGCTGCACCTGGAGATCATCCGGGAGCGGCTGGAGCGCGAGTTCAACCTGGACCTGATCTCCACCGCGCCCAACGTGGTCTACCGGGTGGTGATGGAGGACGGCAGCGAGATCACCGTCACCAACCCCAGCGAGTTCCCCGGCGGCAAGATCACCGAGGTCAACGAGCCGGTGGTGCGCGGCACCATCCTGGCGCCCAACGAGTTCGTCGGCGCGATCATGGAGCTGTGCCAGGCCCGGCGCGGCAATCTGCAGGGCATGGACTACCTCTCCGAGGACCGGGTGGAGCTGCGCTACACCCTCCCCCTCGCCGAGATCGTGTTCGACTTCTTCGACCAGCTGAAGTCCAAGACCCGCGGCTACGGCTCCTTCGACTACGAGCCGATCGGCGAGCAGTCGGCGGACCTGGTGAAGGTCGACATCCTGCTGCACGGCGACGCGGTGGACGCCTTCTCCGCGGTGGTGCACAAGGACAAGGCCTACAACTACGGCGTGATGATGGCCGGGAAGCTGCAGAAGCTGATCCCGCGTCAGCAGTTCGAGGTGCCGATCCAGGCCGCCATCGGTTCGCGGGTGATCGCCCGTGAGACGGTCCGCGCCATCCGCAAGGACGTCCTCGCCAAGTGCTACGGCGGTGACATCTCCCGGAAGCGGAAGCTGCTGGAGAAGCAGAAGGAGGGCAAGAAGCGGATGAAGATGGTCGGCCGGGTCGAGGTCCCGCAGGAGGCCTTCATCGCGGCGCTGTCGACGGACGCCGACGCCCCCTCCGAGAAGAAGAAGTAGCAGGACAGAACAGCAGAACACGAACGTCGGGCGCCCTCCGGAAGCATGCTTCCGGAGGGCGCCCGACGTCGTCCTCCCCCGTCCGGTCCGCGCTACGCCGCGCTCCAGTGCGGGTCGCGGCCGGAGAGCGCGAGGGCGCGGTCGAACATGGTCATGTCGGGCTCGGTCGGCCTGGCCTCGGCGAAGCCCTCGTACTGCCGGTACATCCCGGCGTACTCCTCCACCAGGCCGAGGACGGCGGCGTCCACCGTGCCCGGGATCCGGAACTCCTGGCCGGTGGCCACGGCCAGCTCCCAGCTGTGCAGCACCAGTTCGAGCAGGATCATGCCCGCGACGGCGGCGGCCGGCATCGAGGAGTCGCCCATCTTGACCTCGCCCTCCCAGACGGCCGGATCCGACCAGGCGGCCAGGGCCCGGTCCAACTGCTGGGCGTAGGCGTCCGCCCAACCGGGCTCGGCGGTGAAGTCGCGCTGCTGCCAGTCGTCGGGGACGGACTCGCCACGGGCGCGGAGTTCGAAGTTGTAGGAGGTCCAGAGCACCAGGTGGTTGGTAAGGGTCCTGACATCCCATTCAGTGTCCGGAGTGGGGTCGGCGAGCTGGTCGGCGGTGACGCCGCGGGCGATCCTGGCGGCCTCGTCGGCGGCGGCGGTGAGCTGGGGAAGAAGATTCGTCATGCGGTCCACGCTAGGCGGGCCCGGTTCCGCTGTCTTGAAGAAACGCGACAGCTAGGCTGGTCCCCGATGACCGGCACGGACGCGGACGGCACGCCCGACGGGGCCGGGTCCGCCATCGAGCGGGCCCGCGGAGTGCTGCGCCCGAAGCGCGCGGCCGCCCACTCCGTCCTGACGACGTTCCCGCCGACGCCGGCGCTGGAACCGTTCGTGGAGTTCCACTGGCACGTCCGCTGGGATCTGCGCGGGCAGCCCGCGTACGACCAGAAGGTGCTGTCCCACCCCAATGTGCACCTGGTGTTCGAGGAGCCGGTGGCGGCGGTGTACGGGGTGGACCGCGGGCTGTTCGTGCGGCGGCTGGAAGGGCGCGGCCAGGCGCTCGGGGTGAAGTTCCGGCCCGGCGGCTTCCGGCCGTTCTGGGGACGCCCGGTCCAGGAGCTGTCCGACCGGGTGGTGCCAGCGGACCGGCTCTTCGGTCCGGCCGTGCAGGAGACCAACCGGCGGCTGCTGGCCCTGGAGGACCCGGCCGGGACGGCCGCCCTGGCGGAGGCCTTCCTGCTGCCGCGCCTGCCGGAACCGGATCCGCAGACGGCCGAGGTGGCCGCCATGGTCGAGACCGCGGGCAGCGACCGCGACCTGGTCCGGGTCGAGCAGCTGGCCGACCGCTGCGGGGTCTCGGTCCGCACCCTGCAGCGGCTGTTCGCCGAGTACGTGGGCGCAAGCCCGAAATGGGTGCTGCGCCGGGCCAGGCTGCACGAGGCGGCGCAGCGGGCGGAGTCCGGCTCCGTCGACTGGTCCGCGCTGGCCGCCGACCTCGGGTACGCCGACCAGTCCCACCTCAGCCGTGACTTCACCGCGGTGGTCGGCCTGCCGCCGACGAGGTACGCCCAGCGGAGCTGAGGCGGCCGTTCCGACCGGGACTACCCGTCGGCCAGCAGGGCGAGGTGGCGGTCGATCAGCCTCCGGGTCTCCTCCTCCTGGTGACCCACCGCCAGGCTCTGCGCCGCGGCGCCGTCCTTGGCCTCGACCGCGTCCAGGATGGCCACCTGCCGTTCGTCGACCCGCTTGCGGGCCGTGACGGTCTCCGCCGCGGCCCACCGCAGCGGGGCGAACTCGCCCTGGAGCTGCACCAGCTGGACGGTCAGCCGGGGTGAGCAGGCCGCCACGCCGAGGTGGATCCGGAAGCGGCTGTAGCTGCGGCGGCAGGCGCCGAGGTCGTCGGTCACCACGGCGGTGCGGAACCGGGCCGCATGGCTGCGCAGTTCGTCGAGGTCCTGCTCGCAGGCCCGGGCGGCGGCCAGCCGGGCCGCGGCGCCCAGCACCGCTGCGCAGTGGTCGCCCAGGTCGCGCAGCTCCTCGCCGGTCCGGGCGCGCAGCTGGTCGGTCAGTGACTCCGCGGAGACGGCGGCGGAGCCGTCGATGACGCTGCCGCCGTTGCGCCCGGCCCTGGTCCGGATCACCCCGCGCTGCCGCAGGATGGTCAGCGCCTGGCGCAGGCTGCCGGTGGAGACGCCGAGTTGGGACGCCAGCTCGCCCTCGGGCGGCAGCCGCTGGCCGTGCACCAGCAGGCCGATGGAGACGGCCGTCTCCAGCTGCTGGACGACGAGCTCGGCACGGGCCGCCGTCTCCGACCCGGGGAGCCTGAGGAACGCCGAGAGGTCGGACACCGCACCCTTTCCCTGGTGTACCCCTCCGGCCCGGTCGCTTTCGGACCGGCCGGAGGGGTGGAGCTCAGGCTCCGATGGTAACCAGTGGATCACCCGGTGACGGTGTCCAGGTCAGTGGGGGAGTCGATGGTCTGCCTGGGCCCGGTGAAGGTCTTCTTCACCGACAGGTGCCAGGCCGCCCAGAGCAGGATCAGCGCGCCGCCCACGACCAGCGGGGTGTAGTTGACGTACTTCCAGCTGAAGCCGGAGTTGCCGGGCATCCCACCGGGCGAGGTGGGCAGTACCGCGATCACCGTGGTGACGGCGATCTCGGCGAGGGCCAGTACGCAGAGCCACTTGTACTTGGCCCCGAGCGTCCAGCCGCCCGGCTTGAAGGCGTCGCCGGCCCGCCAGCGCAGGAAGATCGGGATGGCGAAGGAGAGGTAGAGGCCGACCACGCCGATGGAGATGATGGCGTTGAAGGCGACCGGGACCGGGGCGCCGTTGATGTCCACGGTGACCAGCGCGGGCAGGGTCAGCAGCACGGCCAGCACCGCGACCGCCAGCATGCCGTAGACCGGCACCTGCTTGCCGGTCAGCTTGGTCCAGTAGCGGGCGCCGGGCACCGCGCCGTCCCGGCTGAACGCGTACAGCATCCGGGTGATGCTGGTCATGCAGGCGACGGCGCAGAAGAACTGGCCGACCGAGGAGACCAGCAGCACGAAGCCGGCCCAGTTGGGGCTGAGCGCCTGGGTGAGCACGGTGGCGACGCCGCCGCCGGCCGCGGTCACCTTGGCCGGGTCCTGCACCGCGAAGAGGAAGCTGAGCATCAGCACCCAGCCGCCGATGGCGGAGTAGAGGATCGACTTCCAGATGCCCTTGGCCGCGGAGTCGGCAGCGCCGACGGTCTCCTCGGAGAGGTGGCAGGAGGCGTCGTAGCCGGTGATGGTGTACTGCGGCAGGATCGCGGCCAGCGGCAGGACGTAGAAGAGGAAGCCGAGGCCGCTGGTGTGGCCGCCGAAGAAGCCGGTGTTGTTGACGGTGTGGGTGAACACCGCGGCGACGCTCTGGTGGTGGTGCGGGAGGGCCAGCAGGATGACGATGATCACGGCGACGCCGGCCACGTGCCACCACACCGAGATGTTGTTCAGCAGCGCCAGCAGGTGGCTGGAGAAGATGCTGATCAGCGCGACCGCGGCGAGCACGCCGAGGAAGATCAGGAAGACCCGGTCCAGCGAGTAGTGCGAGGCCCAACTGCTGCTGAAGGTACCGATGGTGGAGTCGATGAAGGTCGCGCACCCGTAGGAGACGGAGGCGGTGATCGCCAGCAGCCCGATGAAGTCCAGCCAGCCGGTGTAGTAGCTGGCCTTGACACTGCCGAGCTTCGCCGACCAGAAGTACATGCCGCCCGAGGTCGGGTAGGCCGATACCAGCTCGGACATGCACACCCCGATGACCAGGATGAACGCCGAGACCAGCGGCCAGCCCCAGGCGATGGCCACCGGGCCGCCGCTGTTCCAGCCGACGAAGAAGCTGGTGAAGCAGCCGCTGAGGATGGAGATGACGGAGAAGGAGATGGCGAAGTTCGAGAAGCCGGACCAAGAGCGGTTCAGCTCCGGCTTGTAACCGAGTTCGGCGAGCTGTCTGTCGTCGTCCTGCGTGAGCGAGTCGTGGCTGGAAGTGGCCATGGTTGGTCCTCGTGGCGGAGTCGGGGCATGACGGTGGATCAACCGACGGGGCGGGCCCGGGTTCGTGGTGCGTTAAGGTATAAGGTTAGACCTTTTGATGACAAGACTTTTTGCCGAGGCGTTTCCAGTGGGTTTCCCGCTCAGAGGACGGCGCGGATCGCGATCTCGAAACCGGTGACGTGGTCGGTCGCACACGCCGCGGCACGCTCGGCGTCGCCGTCGATGACCGCGCTCAGCAGCTCGCTGTGTTCGCCGACGTGCCCGGCCAGCCCGGGGAGCCGGTCCAGGAACAGGCACCAGATCCGGGTCGCCAGATTGTCGTAGCCGACGAGGGTGGACTCCAGGTACGGGTTGCCGGTGGCGGCGTAGACGGCGCGGTGCAGCCGCAGGTCCAGGCGCATCAACTCGAGCGGGGTGGTGGACGGTTGGCCGCTCCGCTCGGCGACCAGATCGGCCAGTCCGGCGAGCAGCTCCCGGTCCGCGGCGGTCGCCCTGCGGGCCGCGGCGGCGGCCGCCAGCGGCTCCAACTGCCGCCGTACCTCCGAGACATGGCCCAGGTCGGTGAGGTGCACCTCGGTGGCGAAGGTACCGCGACGGGGGTAGGCCACGACCAGGCGGTCCGCCTCCAGCCGCTTCAGCGCCTCCCGGACGGGGGTCCGGCCGACGCCCAGCTCCCGCGCCAACTGCTCGTCGTTGAGCGGCGATCCGGGGCGGATCTGCAGGGTCACCAGCTGGTCGGTGAGGGTCCGGTAGGCCTGCTCGGCCAGTGAGGGGGCGGCCGTGGCGCTGCTGACGGGCATGGCTCGGCGTCCTTCCCTCGACTCCTTGACGCTGCTGCGACGGGGGACCTACGGTAGCGCAGCAACTGGTATATCAGTCGTCGCATGCAGGGATTCCAAGGAGTCGCATGACGCCGGTCAACGTTGAGCACCCGGACTTCCTCTGGCGCAACCCCGATCCCGCTCCCGGCTACGACGTGGTGGTCGTCGGCGGCGGCGGCCACGGCCTGGCGACCGCCTACTACCTCGCCCGCAACCACGGCATCCGCCGGGTCGCGGTGCTGGAGAAGGGCTGGCTGGCCGGCGGCAACATGGCGCGCAACACCACGATCATCCGCTCCAACTACCTCTGGGACGAGAGCGCGGCGATCTACGAGCACGCGCTGAAGCTCTGGGAGGGGCTGGAGGAGGACCTCGGCTATCCGCTGCTGTTCAGTCAGCGCGGCGTGCTCAACCTGGCCCACACCCTGCAGGACGTCAGGGAGAGCCGGCGGCGGGTGTACGCCAACCAGCTCAACGGCGTCGACGCCGAGTGGCTGGAGCCGGAGCAGGTCGCCGAGGTCTGCCCGATCGTCAACACCTCGCCGGACGTGCGGCATCCGGTGCTCGGCGCGACCTACCAGCCGCGCGCCGGGATCGCCAAGCACGACTACGTCGCCTGGGGCTTCGCCCGCCGCGCGGACGAGTACGGGATCGACCTGATCCAGGACTGCGAGGTCACCGGACTGGACATCCGCGGCGGGCGGATCGTCGGGGTGGACACCACCCGGGGCCGGATCGCGACCGGGAAGGTCGCGCTGGCGGCGGCGGGCCACACCTCGGTGCTGGCCGCGATGGCGGGGCTGCGGCTGCCGCTGCAGAGCCATCCGCTCCAGGCCCTGGTCTCCGAGCTGCTGGAGCCGGTCCACCCCACCGTGGTGATGTCCAACGCGGTGCATGTCTACGTCTCCCAGGCGCACAAGGGCGAACTGGTCATGGGCGCCGGCATCGACAGCCAGAACGGCTACGGCCAGCGCGGCTCCTTCCACATCATCGAGCGGCAGATGGCGGCGGCGCTGGAGCTGTTCCCGGTCTTCGCCCGGGCGCACCTGCTGCGCAGCTGGGCCGGGATCGTGGACACCACGCCGGACGCCTCGCCGATCGTCGGGCTCACGCCCGTGGCCGGCCTCTACCTCAACTGCGGGTGGGGGACCGGCGGGTTCAAGGCCACCCCGGGGGTCGGCTGGTGCTTCGCACACACCGTCGCCCATGACCGACCGCACCCCTACAACGCCCCGTTCACCCTGGACCGCTTCACCAGCGGGGCGCTGGTCGACGAGCACGGGGCGGCTGCTGTGGCCCACTAGGCGGGGTCCCTCGGCTGCGGACCGTAGCGGGCTGGGCGCGCAGTTCCCCGCGCCCCTCAGGTTGTGCAACCGGGCCAGTTGCAGACCCCCAGGGGCGCGGGGAACTGCGCGCCCAGCCAGGCAGCTCCCGCACCCGAAATCCGACCCGGCCGCCCCGACCGAATCCCTCCGCGCGACAGGAGACAACGTATGCAGCTCATCCCCTGCCCCTGGTGCGGCCCGCGCGAGGAGGCCGAGTACCACTACGGCGGCCAGGCCCATATCGCCTACCCCGAGGACCCGCAGGGCCTGACCGACGCGGAGTGGGCGCAGTACGTCTTCTTCCGGGACAACCCCAAGGGCCCCTTCGCCGAGCGCTGGCTGCACAGCGCCGGCTGCCGCCGCTGGTTCAACGCGGTCCGCGACACCGCCACGCACCGACTGCTGGCCGTGTACCGCAGCGGCGAGCCGCGTCCGGAGGTGCCGACCCGATGAGTGCACCCTTCCGCCTGCCCGGCCGCGGACTGGTCGACCGGGGCACCGAGCTGGAGTTCCGCTTCGACGGCCGCTCGTACACCGGCCATCCCGGCGACACCCTGGCCTCGGCCCTGCTCGCCAACGGCGTGCACCGGGTGGCCACCGGCATCGAGTACGCGCGTCCGCGCGGCATCGTCTCGGCCGGTGTCGAGGAACCCTCGGCCCTGGTGCAGATCGAGGCGCCGTTCCCGGAACCGATGCTGCAGGCCACCACGGTGGAGCTGTACGCCGGACTGGTGGCGCGCGGTCTGGCCGGACGCGGCCGACTCGCCCCCGGCCTCGATCCGGCGCGCTACGACGCGGTGCACGCCCACTGCGATCTGCTGGTGGTCGGCGCCGGCCCGGCCGGGCTGACGGCCGCACTGGCCGGGGCACGGGACGGACAGCGGGTGGTGCTGCTCGACGACCAGCCGCAGCCGGGCGGATCGCTGCTCGGCAGCGCCGAGACGGTGGACGGCCGGCCGGGCCCGGAGTGGGCCGCCGGGGTCGCCGCCGAGTTGGCCGGCCACCCCGATGTGCGGGTGCTCGGCCGGACCACGGCCTTCGGCTGCTACGACGACGGCTTCGTGCTGGCCCTGGAGCGGCGGACCGACCATCTGGGAGCCGCTGCCCCGGCGGGGATGTCCCGGCAGCGGGTCTGGCGGCTGCGGGCCGGGCGGATCGTGCTGGCCACCGGGGCGCACGAGCGTCCGCTGGTGTTCGCGGACAACGACCGGCCGGGGATCATGCTGGCCGGTGCGGCCCGCACCTATCTGCACCGCTACGGCGTGCTGGCGGGGCGTCAGGTGGTGGTGTGCACCACCGACGACAGCGCCTACCGGGCGGCGGTCGACCTCGCCGACGCCGGGGCGACCGTCGCGGCCGTGGTCGACGCCCGTCCGCAGGTGCCGGAGGCGTGGGCAGAGGAGTGCGCCCGGCGCGGCATCGAGATGCGCGCCGGGGAGGTGGTGACCGGCACCAGCGGATCGGAGCGGATCACCCGCGCGCACACCGCGCCGTACGCGGGCGGACGGCTCAACGGCCTGCGCCGGGGCATCGACTGCGACCTGCTGCTGGTCTCCGGCGGCTGGAACCCGGTGGCGCACCTGTACAGCCATGCGCGGGGCGCACTGCGCTACGACCCGGCGCGCGGAGCCTTCCTCCCCGACGGCGAGTTGCCGGGGATCCGGGTGGCCGGCTCCGCCCGGGGCTGCGTCACCCTCGCGGAGTGCCTGGTCGACGGCGCCCGGACGGTGGGTCAACTGCCGCCACCGGCAACCGAACCCGTGCCGGAGCCCACCCCGGGACTGGTGCTCTGGTCGGTGCCCGACCCGTCCGAGCAGGACGGCGGCGCCCCCCGTCCCCGCTTCGTCGACCTCCAGCGCGACGCCACCGTCGCCGACGTGCTGCGGGCCACCGGGGCCGGGCTGCGCTCGGTGGAGCACGTCAAGCGCTACACCACCATCGGCACCGCCCACGACCAGGGCCGTACCTCGGGCGTGATCGCCTCCGGCATCGTCGCCGAGGCCCTCGGGGTCGACATTGCCGCGCTGGGCACCACCACCTTCCGCCCGCCCTACACACCGGTGTCCTTCGCGGCACTGGCCGGACGGGACCGCGGCGCGCTCTTCGACCCGGTCCGGGTGACCCCGCTGCACGGCTGGCACACCACCCACGGCGCCGAGTTCGAGAACGTCGGACAGTGGAAGCGTCCCCGTTACTACCCGCTCGCGGGGGAATCCATGGAGGCGGCCGTACTGCGCGAGTGCCGCGCGGCCCGGGGGTCGGTGGCGCTGATGGACGGCTCCACCCTGGGGAAGATCAACGTCCAGGGGCCCGACGCCGGCGAACTGCTGGACCGCGTCTACACCAATCTGATGAGCACGCTGAAGCCGGGCTCGGCCCGCTACGGCGTGATGTGTGGCGTCGACGGCATGGTGCTGGACGACGGCACCGTGATCCGGGTGGCCGAGCAGGAGTTCCTGCTCACCACGACCACCGGCAACGCCGCCACGGTGCTGGACTGGATGGAGGAGTGGCTCCAGACCGAGTGGCCGGAGCTCAGGGTCGCCCTGACCTCGGTCACCGACCACTGGGTGACCGTCCCGCTGGTGGGTCCGGCCTCGCGGGCGGTGCTGGCCGCCGTCGCGCCGGACCTGGACGTCTCCAACGCCGCCTTCCCCTTCATGACCTGGCGCGATGCCACGGTGGCGGGGGTGCCGGCCCGGATCTGCCGGATCAGCTTCTCCGGCGAGCTGGCCTACGAGGTCAACGTCCGCGGCTGGGAGGGGCTGCGGGTCTGGGAGGCGCTGCTCGCCGCCGGGGAGCCGTACGGGATCACCCCCTACGGCACCGAGACCATGCACGTGCTGCGCGCCGAGAAGGGCTACCCCATCATCGGCCAGGACACCGACGGCACGGTCACCCCGCAGGACCTCGGCCTGGGCTGGGCGGTGTCGAAGAAGAAGCCCGACTACCTCGGCAAGCGCTCCTTCGCCCGCGCGGAGAACCTGCGCACCGACCGCAAACAGTTGGTCGGCCTGCTGCCGGAGGACCCTGACCTGCTGCTGCCCGAGGGCGCCCAGCTGATCAGCGGCGCGACGCTGCCGGCGCCGCCCGTGCCCATGCACGGCCATGTCACCTCCAGCTACCGCAGCGCGGCGCTCGGGCGCACCTTCGCCCTGGCCCTGGTCAAGGCCGGCCGCGAACGCATCGGCGACACCATCCATGTCCCGCTGGAGGACGGCGTTCACCCGGTGCTGATCACCGATCCGGTGCTCTACGACAAGGAAGGAGCCCGTCGTGACGGCTGAGACTGCTGAGCCGGCAACTGACGTGGCAGTGGCGGAAGTTCCGCGGCTCACCCAGCTCTCGCTGCGCCTGGACCCGGACGGGCCCGCGGCCGCCTCGGTGGCGAAGCTCCTCGGCACCGGACTGCCGACCACGCCGTGCACCTGGATCCCGGCCGGACCGGTGGACCTGCTGTGGCTGGGCCCCGACGAGTGGCTGCTGCTCGCCGCCCCGGACGCGGACGGCCTCCGGCCCGATCTGGTGCAGGCCATCGCCCCCGACTTCGGGACGGTCACCGACGTCTCCGCCCAGCGCACCGCCTTCGACCTCACCGGCCCTGACGTCCGCGAGGTCCTGGCCCGGGGCTGCGCCATCGACCTGCATCCGAGGGCCGCCCCCGTCGGCACCTGTGTGCAGACCCTGCTGGCGCAGGCCGGGGTGGTGCTGACGGTCCGTGGGACGGCGCCGCCGGCGGTCCGGCTGCTGGTGCGCTCGTCCTACGCCCCCTACCTGCTGTCCTGGCTCGCCGACGCGGTGTCCGGGCGGTGACGCACGGGGCCCGGCAGCGCACCTCTGCGCCACCGGGCCCCGAGCGGGATTGACGGACCGTCAGTCCACTTCCGCCACCGCCTGCGAGAACTGCGCCGCGTAGAGCCGCGCGTACGCGCCGCCGGCCGCCAGCAGTTCGCTGTGGCTGCCCTGTTCGACGATCGCGCCGTTCTCCATCACCAGGATGGTGTCCGCGTCGCGGATGGTGGAGAGCCGGTGCGCGATGACGAAGGCCGTGCGGCCGCTGCGCAGGGTGGCCATGGCGCGCTGGATCAGGACCTCGGTGCGGGTGTCCACCGAGCTGGTGGCCTCGTCCAGGACCAGGATGGACGGCTCCGCCAGGAACGCCCGGGCGATGGTGATCAGCTGCTTCTCGCCCGCGCTGACGCCGGTCCCCTCGTCGTCGATGACGGTGTCGTAGCCCTCCGGGAGGGTGCGGACGAAGCGGTCCACATGGGCCGCCTTCGCCGCCTCGACGACCTCCTCGCGGCTGGCCCCGGCCCGGCCGTAGGCGATGTTCTCGGCGATGGTGCCGCCGAACAGCCAGGTGTCCTGGAGCACCATGCCGATGTTGGCGCGCAGCTCCTCGCGGTCCATCCGGGCCACGTCCACCCCGTCCAGGGTGATCCGGCCGCCGGTCACCTCGTAGAACCGCATCAGCAGGTTCACCAGGGTGGTCTTGCCGGCGCCGGTGGGGCCGACGATGGCGACGGTGTGGCCGGGTTCGGCGGTCAGCGAGAGGTCCTCGATCAGCGGCTTGTCCGCCTGGTAGCGGAAGGCCACGTTCTCGAAGGCGACCTCGCCGCGGAGTTCGGTCGGACGCAGCGGCTCGACCGGGTCGGGGGCCTGCTCCTCGGCGTCCAGCAGCTCGAAGACGCGTTCGGCGGAGGCGACGCCCGACTGCACCAGGTTGGACATGCTCGCCACCTGCGTCAGCGGCTGGCTGAACTGCCGGGAGTACTGGATGAACGCCTGCACGTCGCCGATGGACAGGGCCCCCGAGGCGACCCGCAGGCCGCCGACCACGGCCACCAGCACGTAGTTGATGTTGCCGATGAACATCATGCAGGGCTGGATCAGGCCGGAGATGAACTGCGCCTTGAAGCTGGAGGCGTAGAGCTTCTCGTTCTGCTCCTTGAAGATCTCCGCGGACTCCTCCTGCCGGCCGAAGACCTTGACCAGCGCGTGCCCGCTGTACATCTCCTCGATGTGGGCGTTGAGCCTGCCGGTGGTCTTCCACTGGGCCACGAACTGCGGCTGGGCCCGCTTGCCGACCCTGGCCGCGACGAAGACCGAGGCCGGCACGCTGATCAGGGCGATCAGCGCGAGCAGCCAGGAGATGTAGAACATCATCGTCAGCACGCCGACGATGGTGAGCAGCGAGGTGACGATCTGACTGAGCGTCTGCTGCAGGGTCTGGCCGATGTTGTCGATGTCGTTGGTGACCCGGCTCAGCACCTCGCCGCGCGGCTGCTGGTCGAAGTAGCTGAGCGGCAGCCGGCCGATCTTCTCCTCGACGTCGCGGCGCAGCCGGTTCACCGCGCGCTGGAGGGCGCGGTTGGCCAGCCGGGCCTGGATGATGCCGCAGATGCCGGCGAAGACGTAGATGGCGAGCACCCACAGCAGCACCGTGCCGACGGCGTGGAAGTCGATGCCGTGGCCGGGGTGGATGTTCATCGCCGACAGCAGGTCGGCCTGCTTGGTCTCGCCCTTTTCCCGCAGTCCGGCGACCACCTGGGCCTGGCTGGTGCCGGCCGGGATCTGCCGGCCGAAGACCCCGGCCAGGATCAGGTCGGTGGCATGGCCGAGGATCTTGGGGCCGATCACCGACAGCGTGACGCTGACCGCGGCCAGCGCCAGCACGGCGGCGATCAGAGCGCGTTCGGGGCGCAGCAGCGCGAGCACCCGCTTGCCGGAGGCCTTGAAGTGCATGGACTTCTCGACCGGTGCGCCGCCCATGAAGCGTCCCGGGCCCGGCATGGGCGCGGGGCCGCGGCGCTTGGCCGCTGCCGCCGCCTCGGAAGCCTGTTCGGAGTCGCTCATGCCGCCTCCTCCTCGGTGAGCTGGGAGAGGACGATCTCGCGGTAGGTCTCGTTGCTGTCCATCAACTCGCGGTGGGTGCCGGTGCCGACGACCTCGCCCTCGTCCAGGACGATGATGCGGTCGGCGTCACGGATGGTGGAGACGCGCTGGGCGACGATGACGACGGTGGCCTCGGCGGTCTCGTGGGAGAGGGCGGCGCGCAGCCGGGCGTCGGTGGCGTAGTCCAGGGCGGAGAAGGAGTCGTCGAAGAGGTAGATCTCCGGGCGGCGGACCAGTACCCGGGCGATGGCCAGGCGCTGGCGCTGTCCGCCGGAGACATTGGTGCCGCCCTGCGCGATCGGCGCGTCCAGGCCCTCGGGCAGCGCCTGGACGAAGTCCTTGGCCTGCGCGGTCTCCAGCGCGGCCCACAGCTCTTCGTCGGTGGCGTCGGGGTTGCCGTAGCGGAGGTTGGTGGCGACGGTGCCGGTGAACAGGTACGGCTTCTGCGGGACCAGGCCGACGGTCTTGGCCAGCAGCGCCGGGTCCAGGTCGCGCACGTCCACGCCGTCGACCAGCACGCTGCCGTCGGTGGCGTCGGACAGTCGCGGGATCAGGGTGAGCAGGGTGGTCTTGCCGCTGCCGGTGCTGCCGATCACCGCGGTGGTCTCGCCGGGCCGGGCGCTGATGCTGACATGGCGCAGCACCGCCGACTCGGCGCCGGGGTAGCGGAACTCGACGTCCCGCAGCTCCAGGAAGCCGGCCCGGCGCAGTTCGCGGACCGGGGCGAGCGGCGGCAGCACGGTGGTCTCGGTGTCCAGGACCTCCTCGATGCGCTCGGCGCAGACCTCGGCCCGCGGCACCATCATGAACATGAAGGTCGCCATCATCACCGACATCAGGATCTGCATCAGATAGCTGAGGAAGGCGGTGAGGGCGCCGATCTGCATCCCGCCGCTGTCGATGCGGTGCGCACCGAACCACATCACCGCGACGCTGGAGATGTTCACCACCATCATGACCATGGGGAACATCAGTGCCAGCAGCTTGCCGACCTGGACCGCGGTCTCGGTGAGGTCGGCGTTGGCCTCGTCGAAGCGCTCGCGCTCATGGGTGTCCTTGACGAAGGCGCGGATCACCCGGAGCCCGGTGATCTGCTCGCGCAGGATCCGGTTCACCGAGTCGATCTTGACCTGCATGGCGCGGAACAGCGGCCGCAGCCGCTTGACGATCATCGCGATGATGATGCCGAGGATCGGGACGATGGCGACCAGCAGCGAGGACAGCGGGACGTCCTGGTTGAGCGCCAGGATGATGCCGCCGATGCACATGATGGGTGCGGAGACCATCAGCGTGAAGGTCATCAGCACCAGCATCTGGACCTGCTGGACGTCGTTGGTGGAGCGGGTGATCAGCGAGGGCGCCCCGAAGCGGCCGACCTCGCGGGCGGAGAAGGACTGTACCCGGTCGAAGACCGAGGCGCGGATGTCCCGGCCGAGCGCCATGGCGGTACGGGCTCCGAAGTACACCGCGCCGACGGCGCAGACGACCTGGGCCACCGTCACGCCCAGCATGATCCCGCCGGTCTGCAGGATGTAGGTGGTGTCGCCCTTGATCACGCCTTGGTCGATGATGTCGGCGTTCAGGGTCGGCAGGTACAGGGTGGCGATGGTCTGGATCAGCTGCAGCAGCACCAGGACGCCGATGGGCCTGGTGTAGGGGCCCAGATGGGCCCGCAGGAGTCGGATCAGCACGCGAGTCTCTCAGGACGAGGGCGGGAGGGGTGGCGGTGGGCCATCGCCCGCAGGGGTGACGGCGTTACAGGGAGAGCGCTTACAGGCAGAGCATAGACACAATCTGCGTACGCCGTACCCGGTTTTTTCGGCTGCGGTTGGGGCATCGCTCCAGAACCGTCATCCTAGGTTCCTTACTTGCCGACCGGCAAGTTGCCTGGCCCCCCGGTGCGGGATCCGGTCGGCCCGTCCCCGGATTCCCCCCTTACGTACTGGTCCCGAACGTCCTACTCTGATCATTGCCCGCTAGTTACTCGTGAGTTAACTACTGTCTCGGCCCGGCCGCTGGGCCCTCGGAGGTAGCCGTGAGCCCCACCCCCACCGCAGTGACCCCGCAAGCGAAGTCGCTGATCGACAACCGCCCCGACTCGGTGGCCCAGCTGTTCCTGGCCCGGGTGGCGGAGACCCCGGACCGGGTCGCCTACCGCTACCCGGTGCCGGTGGACGAGCACGCGGCCGACGGTGCGCCGGGTGCGGAGCAGTGGCGCACGATGACCTGGGGCCAGGCCGCGGAGCAGGTCACCACGATCGCCGGCGGCCTGATGGCGCTGGGCATCCGCCCCGAGGAGCGGGTCGCGATCTCCTGTTCGACCAGGATCGAGTGGATCCTCGCCGACCTCGGCGTGATGTGCGCGGGCGCGGCCGTCACCGCCGTCTACCCCAGCACCAACGCCGACGAGACCGCCTACATCCTGGCCGACTCCGGCAGCCGCGCGGTCATCGCCGAGGACGGCGTCCAGCTCGCCAAGATCCTCGGGGTCAGCGGGCAGCTGCCCGAGCTCAAGTACGTGGTCACCGTGGACGGCAGCAGGCCGGAGGCGTCGCAGCCCGCGCCGGAGGGCGTCGAGGTGCTGACCCTGGCCGAGCTGGAGGAGCGCGGCGCGGCCCACCTCAAGGAGCACCCGGACGCGGTGCGCGCCACCGTCGCGGCCATCCAGCGCGAGCAGTTGGCCACCCTGATCTACACCTCGGGCACCACCGGCCGGCCCAAGGGTGTGCGGCTGGTCCACGACTGCTGGTCCTACCAGGCCGCGGCCCAGTCCTGTACCGGGCTGCTCACCGCCGACGACGTGCAGTACCTGTGGCTGCCGCTGTCGCACGTCTTCGGCAAGACGCTCACCTCCGGCCACATCCAGCTGGGCTCGGTCACCGCCGTCGACGGCCGGGTGGACCGGATCATCCACAACCTGCCGGTGGTCAGGCCGACCTACATGGCCTCCGCGCCGCGGGTGTTCGAGAAGGTCTACAACGGCATCGCAGGTCGGGCCAGGGCCGAGGGCGGCGCCAAGTACAAGATCTTCCTCTGGGCCGCCAAGGTGGCCCGCGACTACGCCCGCACCGGCCAGGAGTCGCTGACGGCCACCGGCACCCGCTCGGTCCCGTTCGGGCTCAGGGTCCAGCACGCCGTCGCCGACAAGCTGGTCTACGCCAAGATCCGGGAGGCCTTCGGCGGGCGGATGCGGGCCTGCGTCTCCGGCAGCGCCGCGCTGGCCCCCGAGATCGGCTACTTCTTCTCCGGCGCCGGCGTGCACATCCTGGAGGGCTACGGCCTCACCGAGTCCAGCGCCGGATCGACCGTCAACCCCGGTGAGGACTACCGGATCGGCACCGTCGGCACCCCGCTGCCCGGCACCGAGGTGCGGATCGCCGAGGACGGCGAGGTGCTGCTGCGCGGCCCCGGCGTGATGCGCGGCTACCACAACCAGCCGGAGAAGACCGCCGAGGTGCTGGAGAGCGACGGCTGGTTCCACACCGGGGACATCGGCGAGATCGACAAGGACGGCTTCGTCAAGATCACCGACCGCAAGAAGGACATGTTCAAGACCTCCGGCGGCAAGTACGTGGCCCCCAGCGAGGTCGAGGGCAAGTTCAAGGCGGTCTGCCCCTTCGTCAGCAACATCCTGGTCATCGGCAACGGCCGCAACTACTGCACCGCGCTGATCACCCTGGACGAGCCGGTGATCATGCAGTGGGCCGGGGCGCACGGCATGGGCGGCAGGTCCTACGCCGAGGTCTGCTCCTCGCCGCAGGTGCACGAGCTGATCGACGGCTTCGTGCAGCGGCTCAACGGCGATCTGCAGCGCTGGCAGACCGTCAAGAAGTTCACCGTGCTGCCCCGGGACCTCGACATCGAACACGGCGAGCTCACCCCCAGCCTCAAGGTCAAGCGCCCGGTGGTGGAGCGGGAGAACGCCGACGCCATCGCCCGGATGTACGAGGGCGCCAACGAGGCCTGACGGCCCGTCGGTACCGCACCGCTGCGGTACCAGGCAGCGTCAGCCGTCCGCCGCCGGGGAGGAACCGCCCCGGCGGCGGCGCAGCCACAGGGTCACCGGCACCGCGCCCACCAGCACCACCAGCCCGGTCAGGACGTAGGGCGCGGCGCTGCCGTTCTCGGGCGGCAGCCCGTCCTGGCCGAAGGTCGACGGCACCGGCAGGCTCGCCCAGTGGCCGACCGGCCAGGCCACCACGAAGGCCCGTCCGACCACGTCCTTCAGCGGCACCAGGCCGCCGCCGGTGTTGTGCAGCCGCTGGTAGCGGGAGTCCTCGGAGTCGTTGCGGTGGTCGCCCATCACCCAGAGGTAGCCCGAGGGGATCTTCACCGTCCCGACCGGGTCGTTGTCGCAGGGCGTGGCGCCGGGGTAGATGTAGGGCTCGCTGAGGGCCACCCCGTCGACCGAGACCGGGGCGCCGGCGTTGCACACCACGGTGTCGCCGCCGACCGCGATCACCCGCTTGATCAGGTCCGCCTCGTTGGCGGAGGGCATCAGCCCGATCCAGCTCAGCACCGACTGCAGGTGCCGCACGGTCGCGCTGCTGCTGGGCTGCGGCAGCTCGGAGGAGTCCAGCCAGTTGCCCGGGTCGTGGAAGACGATCACCTGGCCGCGCTGCGGGGTCACCCCGAGCCAGGGGCTGAACTTGTCCACCAGCACCCGGTCGTTCTTCACCAGGGCGTTGTTCATCGAGTCGGAGGGGATGGAGAAGGCCTGCACGAAGAAGGTCTTGATCAGCACCGACAGCACCAGCGCGACCACGACCAGCAGCGGCAGCTCCTTCCAGAGCGGCCGGCGCGGCCGCTCCCGCGGTCCTGCCGTCCCCTGGTCCGCCGAAGCCCCACCCGCGGTCGCCCCGCCCGTCGACACCCCGTCCGCAACCTGCCGGTCCATCACCACGCCCCCTCCGCCACCGACCACACCCATCACCCCAACGAGCGGGAGTTCCCGGGCGGCGTCCGGGGACGGTGGACAGGGTGGTGCAGGGGGCGGTGGATTCAGCCGCGCCCAACCGGAATGGAGCGGGACAGCTCGGCCAGCAGATCGGCGATCCGGGACGGGCTGTCGCCCGAGGCCGCGCCGTCCTGCTCAAGGGCGCGCAGCCGGCGTTCGGCCGCGTCCAGCCCGGCGGCCAGGGCGTCCAGGCGCCGGCCCTTGCGGTGCAGTTCCACGAAGACGCTGACCTTGGCCCGCAGCACCCAGGGGTCGAAGGGCTTGGTGAGGTAGTCGACCGCGCCGGCCGAGTAGCCGCGCAGCGCCATGGCGCTGCCGGTCTCCACCCCGGTCAGGAAGACGATCGGCACGTCCTTGGTCTGGTCCAGCCGTTTGATGTGGGCGGCGGTCTCGAAACCGTCCATGCCCGGCATCATCACGTCGAGCAGCACGACCGCGTACTCGTCGCGGAGCAGCGCCTTGAGCGCCTGCTCGCCGGTGCAGGCGCGGATCAGCTGCTGGCCGAGCGGGCGCAGTACGGACTCCAGGGCGATCAGGTTCGCCTCCATGTCGTCCACCAGGAGGATGCGGGTCGGCATCGTCATCGGACTCCCTCGGCGGCGGTGCCGGGCACTTCCGCGGCGGTCGCCGTCGCGTCCCCGGCGGCGCTGCCGTCGTCCAGCAGGGTGCACATGACCTCCAGCAGCCGGTCCAGGTCCACCGGCTTGGGCACGTACTCGGAGGCGCCCGCGTCGATGGCCTTCTCCCGGTCGCCGGGCATGGCCTTGGCGGTCAGCGCGATGATCGGCAGCTCGGCGAAGCGCGGCATGGCCCGGATGGCGCGGATGGTCTCGTAGCCGTCCATCTCCGGCATCATGATGTCCATCAGCACCAGGGCGGCCTCGTCGTCGTGCTCCAGCGATTCGATGCCCTCGCGCCCGTTCTCGGCGTAGAGCACCTGCATGCCCAGCCGCCCGAGCACATGGGTGAGCGCGAAGACATTGCGGATGTCGTCGTCGACGATCAGTATCGTCCGACCTGCGAGCAGGGTGCCGGCCCGGCCCGCCTGCCACTCGCTCAACCGGGCCGCGGAGGACCACAGGTCGTGGTCGTCGTCGCCGCTGCCCCAGTCGCCGGGGGACGTCGGCCGGCCCATGCCGGCGGGCAGTTCGGGTGTCCCCGCGTCGGCGGACCCGGACGGGAGCGCGGGGGCGTGCTGGTCCGCGCTCCCCGGTTCCGGCGCACCGGGCGGGACCGGGCACTGGGCCGGTACGTAGAGGGTGAAGGCGGACCCCGCGCCAGGCTCGCTCTGGGCGGTGATCCTGCCGCCGAGCAGCCGGGCGATCTCGCGGCTGATGGACAGTCCGAGGCCGGTGCCGCCGTACTTGCGGCTGGTGGTGCCGTCGGCCTGCTGGAAGGCCTCGAAGATGACCCGGAGCTTGTCCTGGGCGATCCCGATCCCGGTGTCCTCCACCGAGAAGGCGAGCACTCCGCCGGCTGTCCCGCCCTGCTCGTCGTCGGCGGTGAAGACGCGCAGCCGGACCTCGCCGGCGGAGGTGAACTTCACCGCGTTGGACAGCAGGTTGCGCAGGATCTGCTGGATCCGCTGCTCGTCGGTGAGCAGGGTGCGCGGCACGTCCCTGGCGACCTCGACCTCGAAGGCCAGCCCCCGGTCCATGGCCAGCGGCCGGAAGATGGCGTCCACATAGTCCAGCAGCTTCGCCAGCAGCAGGTGCTTGGGACGTACGTCCATCCGGCCGGCCTCGATCTTGGACAGGTCCAGGATGTCGTTGATCAGCTGCAGCAGGTCGCTGCCGGAGCGGTAGATGGTCTGGGCGTACTTGACCTCCTCGGACGAGAGGTGGCCGTCCATGTTGTCGGCGAGCAGCCGGGCCAGGATCAGCAGCGAGTTGAGCGGGGTGCGCAGCTCGTGCGACATGTTGGCGAGGAACTCCGACTTGTACTGCGAGGAGGTGGCCAGCAGCGCGGCCTTCTCCTCCAGCGCGGCGTTGGAGCGGCGCAGTTCGGCCTGCTGCCGCTGGAGCTCGTCGGAGCGGTTCCGCAGCTCCTGGGTGAGCCGTTGCGACTCCGAGAGCAGGGCCTCGGTGCGGGAGTTGGCGATGATGGTGTTGATCGCGACGCCGATGGTGTTGACGAACTGGTCGAAGAAGGCCAGGTGCACATCGCTGAAGGGGCTGAACGAGGCCAGCTCGATCACGCCGAGCACCTGGTCCTCGAAGAGCACCGGGAGGACCACGATGCAGGCCGGGGCGGCCTCGCCCAGACCGGAGTTGACCTTGATGTAGTCGGGCGGCGCCTCGGTGATCAGGATCCGGGTCTTCTCCCGCGCGGCCTGGCCGACCAGGCCGTGCCCGGACCGGCCGGGGGCCTGCGGGGAGCCGTAGCCGGCGATGAAGGCCAGCGACGCCTCGGGCACGTCGCCGCGTTCGGCCAGGAAGAACGCCCCGTACTGGGCCGAGACCAGCGGGGTCAGCTCACGCAGGATCAGGTCGGCCACCTCGACCAGGTCGCGGTGGCCCTGCATCAGACCGGCGATGCGGGCCAGGTTGGTCTCCAGCCAGTCCTTGGCCCGGGTGGTCTCGCGGAGGTTGGCGACCATCAGGTTGACGTTCTTCTTCAGGTCGGCGACCTCGCCCTGCGCCTCCACGGTGATGGCCCGGTTCAGGTCGCCCTGGGCGACCGCGCCGGCCACCTCGCCGATCGCGCGGACCTGGGTGGTCAGGTTCCCGGCCAGCTCGTTGACCGAGGTGGTGAGCCGTTTCCAGGTGCCGGACACCCCCTCGACCCGTGCCTGACCGCCGAGTTGGCCCTCGCCGCCGACCTCGCGGGCGACCCGGGTGACCTCGGAGGCGAACGCGGAGAGGGTGTCGACCATGGTGTTGATGGTGGACTTCAGCTGCAGGATCTCGCCGCGGGCGTCCACGTCGATCTTCTTGGAGAGGTCGCCCTGGGCGACTGCGGTGGCCACCTGGGCGATGTTGCGGACCTGCCCGGTGAGGTTGTCGGCCATGAAGTTGACGTTGTCGGTGAGGTCCTTCCAGACCCCGGAGACCCCGCGGACCTGGGCCCGGCCGCCGAGTTGGCCTTCGGTGCCGACTTCGCGGGCGACGCGGGTGACCTCGTCGGCGAAGGCCGAGAGCTGGTCCACCATGGTGTTGATGGTGGACTTCAGCTGCAGGATCTCGCCGCGCGCGGTGACGTCGATCTTCTTGGAGAGGTCGCCGTTGGCGACGGCGGTGGTGACCTGGGCGATGTTGCGGACCTGGCTGGTGAGGTTGTCGGCCATGAAGTTGACGTTGTCGGTGAGGTCCTTCCAGGTGCCGGA
>NZ_JBEUKS010000009.1:0-262509 GCF_042510965.1 Streptacidiphilus jeojiensis | reverse complement strand
GGCGGTGGTGACCTGGGCGATGTTGCGGACCTGGCTGGTGAGGTTGTCGGCCATGAAGTTGACGTTGTCGGTGAGGTCCTTCCAGGTGCCGGAGACGCCGCGGACCTGGGCCTGACCGCCGAGGTCGCCCTCGGTGCCGACCTCGCGGGCCACCCTGGTGACCTCTCCGGCGAACGCGGACAGCTGGTCGACCATGGTGTTGATGGTGGATTTGAGCTGCAGGATCTCGCCCTGGGCATCGACGATGATCTTGCGGCTGAGGTCTCCGTTGGCGACCGCGGTGGCGACCTCGGCGATGTCGCGGACCTGGGTGGTCAGATTGGACGCCATCATGTTGACGTTGTCGGTGAGGTCCTTCCAGGTGCCGGAGACCCCGCGGACCTGGGCCCGGCCGCCGAGTTGGCCCTCGGTGCCGACCTCGCGGGCCACCCTGGTGACCTCTCCGGCGAACGCGGAGAGCTGGTCCACCATGGTGTTCAGGGTGGACTTGAGCTGGAGGATCTCACCCTGGGCATCGACGATGATCTTGCGGCTGAGGTCGCCCTTGGCGACCGCGGTGGCCACCTGGGCGATGTCGCGGACCTGGACGGTGAGGTTGGACGCCATCAGGTTGACGTTGTCGGTGAGGTCCTTCCAGACCCCGGAGACCCCGCGGACCTGGGCCTGGCCGCCGAGCCTGCCCTCGGTGCCGACCTCGCGGGCCACTCGGGTCACCTCGTCGGCGAAGCCGGAGAGCTGGTCCACCATGGTGTTCACGGTGAGCTTCAGCTCCAGCAGTTCGCCGGTGGCCTCCACGGTGATCTTGCGGCTGAGGTCGCCGTTGGCGACCGCAGTGGTCACCAGGGCGATGTCGCGGACCTGCGAGGTCAGCCGGGCAGCCATGGCGTTGACGGCCTCGGTCACCCCGCGCCAGGTGCCCGACATGCCCTGCACCCGGGCCCGGCCGCCGAGCCTGCCCTCGGTGCCGACCTCCCGCGCCACCCGGGCCACTTCGCTGGTGAACAGCGACAGTTGGTCGCACATCTGGTTCACCGCCCGGGCCATCCGGCGCAGGTCGCCGCGCAGCGGCCGGCTGCCCTCGTGCAGGTCGACCCGGAGCGAGAGGTCCCCGCTGGCCACCGCGTTGAGCACCCGGGTGGTGTTGGTGACCGGTACCACCAGGTCGTCCATCAATGCGTTGACCGCCTGCACGCCGGTGGTCCAGGAGCCCTGCCCGGGGCTGGCCGAGAGCCGCTCGTCCAGCCGGCCCTGCCGGGTCACCTCCCGGCGCACCCGGGTGAGTTCGCCGACCAGGTGCTCGTTGCGCTCCACCACCTGGTTGAACACCCCGGCCAGTTCTCCGGCCAGGCCGTCGGCGGAGTGGTCGAGCCTGGTGTGGAAGTTGCCGTCGCGCAGGCCGGTGAGCGCGGCGAGGAGCGGACGTAGTTCGCTGACCCGGAGCCAGCCCTCGACCCTGCCGTCGGGGGGCAGCGGCCGGCCTTGGGCGTCGGCCTGAGCGGGGACAGGGGCGGTGGCGGATGCGCTGGACCTCGGAGCCCGTACCATGGCGCGACTTCCTGTGACTCGTTGTGCGTGACTGGACTCATTCTGTCACTCTGGCAGTCGGGTCGAGGAGAACTCGGTGATACGGCAGCACGGAACGGCAGGGGCGGCTATGGACCAGGGATCGGCGGCGCCGCGGATGTCGCCGCGGGCGCGGATCACACTGACCTCCCGCGCCGGTGCCCCGGAGCGCGCCGGAGCCTTCGCCCGGGCCGCGCTGCAGGCCTGGGGTGAGGCTGAACTCGCGGATGAGGCAGGCAAGTTGGCCAGCGAGCTGGTGGACGTCGCAGCGCGTGGGGCGGGGGCCAGGTTGGAGATCAGGTGCGCCATCGACTCCGCGGCGGTCCCGCCGGAGTTCCTCTTCGAGGTCGTCGACCGGAGTGCCGCCGTCGACCGGGGCGCTGCCAGCGTGGGCAGCGACCGGTCCCAGATTGCGCGGATTCCGCTGACGAAACGTCAGAACAGCTCCCGGGTGCGGATCGGTGCGGTCGTCGTGGACCGCTCCGGGCTGGTGGTCGACGTCGGCGAGGAGGCCGCTGAGCTGCTCGGACACGGCCGCGCCGACCTGCTGGGACGCCGGCTGGCCGAACTGTGGTGCGGTGCGCTGCGGGCCGAGCCGACCGGTGTCGGCCGATGGCAGGGCGAACGGACGGTACGGCGCGCGGACGGCGGCACGGCGGAGCTGTTCGCGGTCCGGTCGCAGCGGAACCGGTTGCAGCCGAAGGGATTGGAGTGCGCGGACGGCCGCACTCCGGGGTACGCGCCGGAGTGGGAGACCGTCTGGCTGCTGGTGGACCGTCAGAACCAGGACCTCCTGCTCGCCGACGGAGCCGCGCCCGCCCCGCCCGTCCCGTCCACCGGGCCTGACCGGACCGCCGACCGCGGTCCGCTGCGGGACCGCCTCGGCGGCTGCCCCGACGAGCGGACGCTGCTGGACCGCGCGGCCGGGCTGCTCCAGGAGCTCGGCGGGGCCGCGGCCGTCCACCTGCTGCTGCCCTGCGCCGGGGACGGCCCTGCGGACCTGCTGGAGATCGGGGCCAGTACCGATCCGCTGGCGGTCGTCGGCCTGCGGACCACACCGGCGGCGCTCGCCCCGGCCGGGGTCCCGCCGGCCCGCCTCGGCGGCGTCCCGCTGGAGGCCGCGGGCCAGTCGCTGGGCCTGGTGGTCGCCGCCGGACCGGCCGGGGCGCCGCTCGGACCGGCCGCGCTGGCCCGGCTCCGGTCCGCCGCCGACACCGTCGCCGCCGAGCTGTGGCGGCTGCGCTCGGCCCTGGCCGAACGGCAGCGGCAGGGCGGGGTGGCCCTGCTCGCCGAGGCCGGCGAACTGCTCGGCGGGGTCCTGGACGAGGAGCAGGTGGCCGCCCTCGCCGCGCAGCTGGTCGTCCCGAGGATCGCCGACTGGGCGGCGGTCTACCTCGCCGATCCGGACGATCCGGCACGGCGGCAGCCGTCCAGGCTCGCGGTGGTGTGGCACAGCGACGAGCGCCGGGTCGGGCCGCTGCGCGCCCTGCTGGAGGCCTCGGGCGTCGACGCGCCCGTGCCCGGGTTCGTCCGGTCCGTCCCGCTGGAACAGCAGGGGGTCGGCCTGGGCACGCTGGTGGTCGGACGGTCCACCCCGCTCTCGCCCGGGCTGGCCAGACTGACCGAGGAGCTGGCCCGCCGGATCGCGCTCGCCCTCGCGGTGGCCCGGGCCCTGCGCCGGCAGACCCACACCAGCCATGTGCTGCAGAGCAGCCTGGTGCCGCAGCAGCTGTCCCCGGTCCCGGGGATCGAGACCGCCCTGGTCTACGAGCCGGCGATGTCGGGGGACGACGTCGGCGGCGACTTCTACGACGTCTTCCCGCTGAGCGGCGGACGCTGGGGGTTTGTCCTCGGCGACGTCTGCGGCCACGGGCCCGAGGCCGCCGCGGTCACCGGACTCGCCCGGTACGCCCTGCGGATGCTCACCCGGGAGTTCCCCGGGCTGCACCCGGTCCCTGATCCGGCCGCCGTGCTCGGCCGGCTGAACCAGGTGATCGTGGACGAGGGCGACCGCGGCCGGCTGCTGAGCCTGGTGTACGGGGAGCTGGCCCCCCGCGCGGAGGGCGGGGTCCGCTGCTCGGCCGTCTGCGCGGGCGGACCCCCGCCGCTCCGGCTGCGCCCGGACGGCAAGGTCGAGGAGGTGGCCGGACCGCAGCTGATGCTCGGGGTCCTGTCCGGGCACCCCTATGTGACCGAGACCTTCCTGCTGGACCCCGGCGACCTGCTGCTGTGCGTCACCGACGGGGTCACCGAGCGGCGCGACGGCGCCACCCAGCTGGACGACCAGGACGGGCTGGCCGCGCTGCTGGCCGAGTGCACCGGCCTGACCGCGGCGGGCACGGCGCAGCGGCTGCGCCGTGCGGTGCACGCCTTCTCCCGCGAGCCGTCCAGGGACGACCTGGCCATACTGGCGCTGCGGGTGCGCCAGTAGCCGGCCGCCCGGTCGAACGCGCGGCCGGCCGCGCAGTCCGAGCGAACCCCGCGGATGCCGGACAATGGGCCCATGCCCTCCGCACTCCCCGACGGCGAAGCCGTCCCCGCCGACGGGGCCCTGCCCGAGCACGCGCTGAGCGAGCTCGGACGGCGGCCCTTCGGTTTCTACGTCCACGTCCCGTACTGCGCCACCCGCTGCGGGTACTGCGACTTCAACACCTACACGGCCACCGAGCTGCGCTCCTCCGGCGCGGTGGCCTCGCAGGACACCTACGCGGACAACCTGGTCGCCGAGATCCGCCAGGCCCGCCGGATCCTCGGCGACGCCGAGCTGCCGGTCGAGACGGTGTTCCTGGGCGGTGGGACGCCCACCCTGCTGCCGGCCGCCGACCTGGTCCGGATGCTGGCCGCGATCAGGGAGGAGTTCGGGCTCGCCGACGGCGCCGAGGTCACCACCGAGGCCAATCCGGAGTCGGTCGACCCGGCCTATCTGGCGGAGCTGCGCGAGGGCGGCTTCAACCGGCTGAGCTTCGGCATGCAGAGCGCCCGTCCGCACGTGCTGGAACTGCTGGACCGCAGGCACACCCCGGGCCGCCCGGAGGCCTGCGTGGCCGAGGCCCGCGCGGCCGGCTTCGAGCACGTCAACCTGGACCTGATCTACGGCACCCCGGGGGAGAGCGACGACGACTGGCGCGCCTCGCTGGAGGCGGCCCTGGGCGCGGAGCCGGACCATGTCTCGGCCTACGCCCTGATCGTCGAGGACGGCACCAGGCTCGCCGCCCGGATCCGCCGCGGCGAGATCCCGATGACCGACGACGACGTCCACGCCGACCGCTACCTGATCGCCGAGGAACTGCTCGGCGCCGCCGGGCTGGACTGGTACGAGGTCTCCAACTGGGCCAGGACCCCCGAGGCCCGCTGCCGCCACAACGAGCTCTACTGGACCGGCGCGGACTGGTGGGGCGCCGGCCCAGGCGCGCACAGCCATGTCGGCGGCGTGCGGTGGTGGAACGTCAAACACCCTGCGGCGTACGCGCAGGCGCTCGCCGAGGAACGCACCCCCGCGCAGGGGCGCGAGCGGCTGGCGGACGAGGACCGCCGGGTCGAGCGCATCCTGCTGGAGCTGCGACTCTCCGAGGGCTGCCCGCTCGACCTGCTGCACGAGGCCGGCCGCAAGGCCGCCGACCGGGCCCTGGCCGACGGGCTGCTCGCGGCCCAACCCTTCGCGGCCGGGCGGGCGGTGCTGACGCTGCGCGGGCGGCTGCTGGCCGACGCGGTGGTGCGGGACCTGGTGGACTGAGAGCGGACCGGCACCGGAGTGACACCGCGTGGTCCGGGAGCGCACCGTGTGGTTCGGGAGCACAGCCGGATCCGCTACTGTTTCTCACTTCTTGTCCTATGGTGCGACAAGAGGCGGGAGGGGCTGGGGTGGCATTCGGCACGACGACACCGCGCAACGCCACCACCGATGCCGCGTTCCACGCGTTCTTCGAGGAGCGTCACCGCGAGCTGTCCCGCCTCGCCTACCTGCTCACCGGTGAGGCGGACGCCGCCGACGACCTGGCGGCCGACGCACTGCTGGAGGTTTGGCGGCACTGGGAGCGGGTCAGCGCCGCCGACAGCCCCGCGGCGTACGCGCGTGGAGTGGTCGCCAACCTCTGCCGCAACCGCATCCGCAAGCTCACCCGCGAGCGGGCCGGACTGCGCGGCTGGGGCACGCTGTGGCGGGACCGGGAGTCGGTCTCCGGCACGGACGTCCCGGCCGTCGTCGACGTCCGCGGCGCGCTGCGCCGGCTGCCGCACCGGCGGCGGGCCTGTGTGGTGCTGCGCTACGCCTTCGACCTGTCCGAACGGGAGACCGCGGCGGCGCTGGGGATATCGGTGGGCACGGTGAAGAGCCAGACCTCCAGGGGCGCGGCGCAGCTCGCCGAGCTGCTGGCCGGGCGCCCTGAGGCACAATGGCTGGTCGCGGCAGGGGAGGAGGGCTGATGTCGCAGCAGAAGTCCCGACAGGACCAGGACCAGGAGCGGCTCGCCGCCGTCCTGCGCACCGAGGCGGAGCGCCACCGGCCGGACCGCGAGGCGATGCTGGCCAGGGTCGAACGCGGGCAGTTCAGCGGCGCGGTGCGCGGCCGCCGTCGGCGGACCTCCGGCCGGGCCGGGCTGCGGCTCGCCGGGATCGTCCTGGCCAGCGCGGTCGGCTTCGGCCTGAGCGTCGCCGGGACCTGGGCGGCGGTGGGAGAGTTCAGCGCGCCCAAGCCGACCGAGCCGGTGGTCGCGGTGACCACCCCCAGCTCGGTGGGCAGCGCGGAGGCGACCCCGTCGCCGTCGCCCTCGTCCGCTCCGGCCTCACCGTCGGCGGGCGCCTCCTCGCCGTCCACGGCCACCGGGACCGCGGGGGCCACCGGCGCCACCCGGGTGCAGCAGGGGTTCCTCTGGTCGGACGGCTCCATCGACCCGCACAGCAACACCAGTTGGTCGCAGAGCAACATCACCCTGAAGAACCGCTACACCGTCACCGCGCTGGACGTGACGGTCACTCTGGCGGACACCCCCGGTCTCAGCAGCACCGGTGCCTGGTCCACCGTCCCCGCCGCCGACCTCGACACCACGGTCACCAGCCGGAACGGCACCCTGGTCTACGAGTTCAAGCTCAAGCCGGGGGCGACGCTGGCCCCGGGCAGCTATGTCTTCGCCGGGCAGTACAACCACGCGGCCGGCGGCCGCGACGCCGGCCAGGACACCTACCGGGCCACCGCCACGGGCCACGGCTCCGGGGCCGAGGTCTACGGGAACTTCGCCGCCACCCACTAGCGGGCCCTGCCTGGCCGGTCGCGCAGTTCCCCGCGCCCCCAACGGTGCTGCAGGTGAAGGTTCTGTGAACGGGGCAACCTCTTCGCGCGGTCGGACCACTGGAGGTCAAGAGCGCTGCCTGCAGCGGCGCTGAAGCCGACCGTACGAAGGGCCGACCCGGTGCCTGAGCCAGACCTCGACCGTGCCACCCCGCAGCAGCACCACCGCCGTTCCCGGACCACCCGCAGGCTGGTCGCCGCCGGCGCCGTGCTGGCCGCCGTCGGCGGTGCGGCGGCGGTGCCGCTGTTCGCGGACGCGGCCTCGACCGCCACCCTCACGGTGGCCGCCGACGGCAGCGCCGAGTACACCACCGTGCAGGCGGCGGTGAACGCGGCCGCCGCCGGGGACACCATCAGCATCGCCAAGGGCACGTACCACGAGGTGGTCTCGGTCCCGGTCACCAAGACCGGACTGACCGTCAAGGGCGCCACCGGCAACCCCGAGGACGTGGTGATCACCTACGGCAACGCCTCCGGCACCCCCAAGTCGGACGGGACGACCTACGGCACCCTGGGCAGCGCCACCGCGACCTTCGCCGCCGCCGGGGTGACGGTGGAGAACATCACCGTCACCAACTCCTTCAGCAAGGCCGCGAATCCCAGCATCACCGCGGGGCAGGCGGTGGCGCTCAACGCCGAGGGCGACCGGCAGGTCTACCGCAACGACCGCTTCCTGGGCCACCAGGACACCCTGCTGGCCTGGTCGCCCAGCGCCACCGCGCAGACCAGGCAGTACTTCTCCAACGTCTTCATCAAGGGCGACGTCGACTTCATCTTCGGCAACGCGACCGCCGTCTTCGACCACGCCAACATCCAGGCCATCGACGACGGCGCGGCGGCCGGGGGCCTCAACGGCTTCCTCACCGCGGCGAACACCGACTCGTCGAAGACCTACGGCTTCCTCATCACCAACAGCACGGTCTACAGCACCGCCGCCGCCAACACCTACTACCTGGGGCGGCCCTGGCACACCAACAGCACCGCGGTCGCCCAGGTGGTGGTCCGCAACACGGTGCTGCCGGCCGCGATCAAGGCGGCCACGCCGTGGACCGACATGAGCGGGTTCGCTTGGACCTCGGCCCGGTTCAAGTCCTACCTCAACACCGGTGCAGGATCCGGCAGTTACACCGGCAGCCCGCAGTTGACGGCAGCTCAGGCCGCCAACTACACGGCGGCCAGGTACCTGGCCGGGACCGACGGCTGGAACCCGATCCAGTAGTCGCACCCCCTCCACCTCTCTCATCCCACTTTCTCCGAGGAACCCTCATGCACCGCAAGAGCAAGCACACCAAGGCCCGTATCGCCGTCGCCACCGGCGTCGCCGCGCTGGTGGGCGGCGGGCTGGTGGTGGCCAACGCCGGCGCCGCCACCACCGCAGTCCCGGCCGTGGCCACCGGCGACACCCGTACGGTGACCCAGCCGGTACTGCCGAGCGGCACCTGCCAGACCCTCAGGTCCGGGCTCACCATGGCCAACGGCTTCTCCAGCACCGCGAACGAGACCACCCCGCCGGACACCGCGCGGATCCAGGCCGCGCTGGACGCCTGCAAGGGCACCGGCAAGAAGGTGGTGCTGGCGGCCACCGACTCCACCCACAAGGCGTTCCTGTCCGGGCCGGTCACGGTCCACGCGGGCGAGGTGCTGGTGATCAACGCGACGGTGACCCTGTACGGCTCGCTGAACGCCGCCGACTACCAGGTGAGCGGCAAGCCGACCTGCGGCACGCTGTCCAGCAGCGAGGGCGGCTGCAGTCCGCTGATCACCGTGAGCGGGGACGACGCCGGTATCGAGGGCGTCCAGAACTCGAGCGGTCAGCAGGGCCGGATCGACGGCCGCGGCGAGGACGACATCCTCGGCACCAGCACCACCTGGTGGGGGCTGGCCACGGCCGCGCAGGCGGCGGGCTCCAACCAGAACAACCCCCGGCTGGTCCAGATCAACAGCTCGGACAACTTCACGCTCTACGACATCGACCTGCTCAACGCCGCCAACTTCCACGTGGTCTTCAACGGCGGCGACGGCTTCACCGCCTGGGGTGTCCGGATCAAGACCCCGGCCACCGCCCGCAACACCGACGGCATCGACCCGGCCGGCGCCACCAACGTCACCATCGCCGACTCCTACATCCAGGACGGCGACGACGGCATCGCCATCAAGGGCGGCTCCAAGGCCAGCAGCAACATCACCGTCAAGGGCAACCACTTCTACGGCACCCACGGCATCTCCATCGGCTCGGAGACCTACAGCGGCGTCAGCAACGTCCTGGTCTCCGGCAACACCGTCACCGGCACCGACAGCGCGGGCAACGTCAGCTCCAGCAGCACCGGGCTGCGGATCAAGTCCTCGGCGGCCAGCGGCGGCACCGTCTCCAAGGTCACCTACACCTCCAACTGCCTGACCGCGGTGAAGGCCCCGCTGGTCTTTGACACCCACTACTCCTCCGGCACCGGCTCCTACACCCCGTACTTCACCGACATCGTCGTCAACGGCCTGAAGTCCACCAGCTCGGTCAGCGGCGCCAAGTCCACCCTGGTCGGCCTGAACGCCTCCCACCCGCTGGGCCTGACCCTGGAGAACGTCAGCCTGGACACCACCGCCGCCACCGCCTCCTACGCGGCGGTCGGCCTCTACAACAGCAACCTCAGCCCCACCGGCACCGGCGTGAGCACCAGCACGGTGGCCGGCTCAGGCTCGGTCCCCAGCTGCACCTTCCCCAGCTACCCGACGCTCTGACCGTCCGTCACGAAGTCGATCAGCTCCTCGACCCGGCCCAGCAGGGCCGGGTCGAGGTCCCTGAAGGAGTCCACCGAGGCGAGGATGCGCTTCCAGGCGGCGGGGGTGTCCACCGGCCAGCCGAGGCGGCGGCAGACGCCCTCCTTCCACTCCTCGCCGCGGGGCACGTCGGGCCAGGCCGCGATGCCCACCGAGGAGGGCTTCACGGCCGCCCAGACGTCGATGTAGGGGTGGCCGACCACCAGCACGTCGGCGCCGCCGACCTGTGCCGCGATCCGGGACTCCTTGCTGCCCGGGACCAGGTGGTCCACCAGCACGCCCAGCCGCCGCCCCGGTTCCGGCGCGAACTCGGCGACGATGGCCGGGAGGTCGTCGATGCCCTCCAGGTACTCCACCACCACGCCCTCGATCCGCAGGTCGTCGCCCCAGACCCGCTCGACCAGCTCGGCGTCGTGGCGGCCCTCGACGTAGATCCGGCTGGGCAGCGCCACCCGGGCCCGCGCGCCCTGGACCGCCACCGACCCCGAGGCGGTGCGGGCCGGGGCGACCGGCACCGGCGCGGCGACCGATCCCGGGCGGACCAGGGTGACCGGCTTGCCGTCCACCAGGAAGCCGCTCGGGGTCATCGGGAAGACCCGCAGCCTGCGGTGCCGGTCCTCCAGCGTCACGGTGAAGCCCTCGGCGGTCTTCTCGCAGCGCACCACGGCGCCGCAGAAACCGGTCACCACCTCCTCCACCACCAGGTCCCGCTCGGCGGGCAGCTCGGGGGCGGGGGTGGAGCGCTTCCAGGGCGGGGTCAGGTCGTAGGTCCGGGTCACAGGCCGGGCGCTCCCCAGACCGGGAACCAGCGGGTCAGGTCCTGCTCGACCCGCAGGTCGTTGCCGAGCATCGCCTTGATCTCCAGCTCCAGCGCGTTGTCGCGCCGCTCCCCGCCGCCGGGCTTGGGGGCGAAGGGGTAGAAGCTGCCGCGCTTGTAGATGTAGACCAGCGCCAGCGGACGCTGCTGGGCGTCGGTGAAGTTCACCAGCGAGCAGAGCAGCTGCGGGCCGAAGCCGGTGCTCTCCAGCGCGGAGTTGATCGCGTGGACGTCGTTGACCAGCGAGACGATGTCCTCGGCGGGCTGACGGGCGGTCATCCAGGAGTAGCCGTAGGAGTCCCGGCTGGACTCGATGGCGATGCCGCCGCGCTCCACGTCGGCGTCCAGCAGTGCCTGCACGTCCTGCTGGACCTGGGCGAAGGCGCCGCCCTCCACGGAGGCGAAGCAGACCGAGCCGACGCCGGTGGGCTTGAAGCCGGCCGCCGCCTCCAGGGTGATCGCGGCCGAGGGCAGCCCGAACAGCTGGTCGAGGTCCGGCTTGACGGGCTTGGTGCGGCCGAGCAGGGCGTCCAGGAAGCCCATGGGTTCGCTCCTCAGAGGGCAGGTGATCAGAGGGCAGGTGACTCAGACAGCAGATGAAGGGCGGGGTTACTGACGGCCCAGTTCGGCGCTGATCCGGCCGAGCTGCTCCAGCCGCTTCTCCAGCGAGGGGTGGGTGGAGAAGGCCTGGCTGGCGACCTGGCGGGCGGAGACCGCCGGGGCGAAGTAGAAGGCGTTGAAGGGCTGGGCCCGGCGCAGGTCCTGGGTGGGAATGGCCGCCATCTGCCCGCTGACCTTGGTGAGCGCCGAGGCCAGCGCCGAGGGCCGGCCGGTCAGCAGCGCGGCCGAGCGGTCGGCGGAGAGCTCGCGGTAGCGGGAGAGCAGCCGGGTCAGCAGGAAGCTGATGGTGTAGACGACGGCGCTGACGCCGATGACGATCAAGGCCGCCACCGCCGTGTTGTCGCCGTCGCGGTCGTCGCGGCTGCTGAAGCCGCCGAACATGCCGAACTGCAGACCGACCCGGGTGATGATGCCGGCCAGCACGCCCAGGAAGCCGGCGATGGTCATCACCGCCACGTCCTTGTGCGCGACGTGCGACATCTCGTGCGCCAGCACGCCCTCCAGCTCCTCCGGCTCCAGCCGGCGCAGCAGACCGGTGGTCACGCACACCACCGCGTTCTTCTCGTTGCGTCCGGTGGCGAAGGCATTGGGGATGTCACTCTGCGCGACCGCGACCTTGGGCTTCTGCATGTCCGCCAGGGCGCAGAGCCGGTCCACCGTGCCGTGCAGCTCCGGGTACTCCTGGGCGGAGACCTCGCGGGCGCCCATGCTGAAGGCCGCGATCTTGTCGCTGAACCAGAACTGGGCGATGAACAGGCCGCCGGCGATGATCACCACGAACGGCCAGGCGCCCTTCAGCAGCACGATCAGTGCGCCCACGAACACCACGTACAGCAGGCCGATGAAGAACATCGTCATCAGCATCCGGCTCGTCAGTCCGCGGTCCGGTGCGAAGCGTGTCCTGGCCATGGCCCCTCCTCGAAAATGTGCGTGCTACCCAATTCTGCCCTGTTCGGGCCTACCAACAGGTACGTACGGGACGGCCCAGGCGTTCCGGTCGCGTACCCTCGCGCCTTACACTGGCCGCACAGCTCTTGGCACTCATTCATCCAGAGTGCCAGTTCTGGCCAGAGTGTTCGGCCCGGCGCCCGGCAGGACCGGTAGGGAGTGAGGTGCGTGCCCCGTGCTTGAGGAGCGCAAGCTCGACGACCGCAAGCTGGCGGTTCTGCGTGCCATCGTCCAGGACTACGTCGGCACCGAGGAGCCGGTCGGCTCCAAAGCCTTGGTGGAACGCCACAACCTCGGCGTGTCGCCGGCCACGGTGCGTAACGACATGGCGACGCTGGAGGACGAGGGCTACATCCACCAGCCGCACACCAGTGCGGGCCGGGTGCCCACCGACAAGGGCTACCGGCTCTTCGTCGACCGGCTCACCGAGGTGAAGCCGATGTCCGGGGCCGAGCGCCGGGCGATCGGCAGCTTCCTGGACCACGCCGTCGACCTGGACGACGTGGTGGCCCGCACGGTCCGGCTGCTGGCGCAGCTGACCCGGCAGGTCGCGGTGGTGCAGTACCCCTCGCTGTCCCGGTCCACGGTCCGCCACGTCGAACTGGTCGCGCTGACGCCGACCCGGCTGATGCTGGTGCTGATCACCGACACCGGACGGGTGGAGCAGCGGCTCATCGACTGCCCCACTGCGGTCGGCGAGACCGTCCTCGCGGATCTTCGCTCCCGGCTGAACACCAGGGCCGGCGGGCAGCGCTTCGTCGAGGTGCCGACGCTGCTCCAGGACCTGCCCGAGAGCTTCGAACGGGAGGACCGGGGCGCGGTCACGGCCGTCCTCAGCACCCTGTTCGAGGCGCTGGCCGAGCAGACCGAGGAGCGGGTCGTGATCGGCGGCTCGGCCAACCTGACCCGCTTCCCGCACGACTTCCCGCTCACCATCGCCCCGGTACTGGAGGCGCTGGAGGAGCAGGTGGTCCTGCTGAAGCTGCTCGGCGAGACCGGCGACGCGGGCATGATGGTTCGGATCGGTCACGAGAACGCCTACGAAGGGCTGAATTCCACGTCGGTCGTGTCGGTGGGCTACGGTTCGGGCGACGAGACCGTCGCCAAACTGGGCGTGGTCGGACCGACGCGGATGGACTACCCGGGCACGATGGGCGCCGTCCGGGCCGTTGCACGATACGTCGGTCAGATCCTGGCTGCGTCCTAGCAGTCCTCTGGACCCCTCGAAACGGAAACAAGCGGAGCATTTTGGTGGCCACGGACTACTACGCGGTACTCGGCGTCCGGCGTGACGCGGGTCAGGACGAGATCAAGAAGGCGTTCCGCCGGCTGGCGCGCGAGCTCCACCCGGACGTCAACCCCGACCCGAAGACGCAGGAGCGGTTCAAGGAGATCAACGCCGCCTACGAGGTCCTCTCCGACCCCAACAAGCGGCAGGTCTACGACCTGGGCGGGGACCCGCTCTCGGCGAGCGGCGGCGGCGCGGGCCCCGGCGGCTTCGGTGCGGGCGCGGGCTTCGGCTTCAGCGACATCATGGACGCCTTCTTCGGCGCGTCCGGGGGCCAGCGCGGGCCGCGCTCGCGCACCCGGCGCGGCCAGGACGCGATGATCCGGATCGACATCGACCTCGAAGAGGCCGCGTTCGGCACCACCAAGGACATCCAGGTCGACACCGCCGTCGTCTGCACCACCTGCAACGGCGAGGGCGCCGCCCCGGGCACCTCCGCGCAGACCTGCGACATGTGCCGCGGCCGCGGCGAGGTGTCCCAGGTCACCCGGTCCTTCCTGGGCCAGGTCATGACCTCCCGCCCGTGCCCGCAGTGCCAGGGCTTCGGCACCGTGGTGCCCACCCCCTGCCCGGAGTGCGCCGGTGACGGCCGGGTCCGCGCCCGGCGCACGCTGACCGTGAAGATCCCGGCCGGTGTCGACAACGGCACCCGGATCCAGCTGGCCGGCGAGGGCGAGGTCGGCCCCGGCGGCGGCCCGGCCGGCGACCTCTACGTGGAGATCAGCGAGAACGCCCACTCCACCTTCCAGCGCCGCGGCGACGACCTGCACTGCACGGTCACCCTGCCGATGACGGCGGCGTCGCTCGGCACCAAGGTCCCGCTGGAGACCCTGGACGGCACCGTCGAGATCGACGTCCGCCCCGGCACCCAGTCAGGACAGTCCATCCCGCTGCACGGACGCGGCATCACCCACCTGCGCGGCGGTGGGCGCGGCGACCTGATAGTGCACGTCGAGGTGCAGACGCCCAGCAAGCTCGACCCCGAGCAGGAGGAGCTGCTGCGGCGGCTGGCCAAGCTGCGCGGCGAGGAGCGCCCCTCGGGGACCTTCGCACCCGGGCAGCAGGGCCTGTTCTCCCGTCTGAAGGACGCCTTCAACGGTCGCTCCTGAGCGCCCGTCAGTACAGCAGTGGAGTAGGTACGGCATGACAGCCCCGGTGTTCGTCGTCGACAGCGCGCAGCTCGCCCCGGTCGGGGCGGTGGTGCGGCTGGACGGCCCCGAGGGCCGTCATGCCGTCGCCGTCCGCAGGCTCGCCGTCGGCGAGCCGGTGGTGCTGGCGGACGGCGCGGGAGCGGCCGTCTCCGGCTCCGTGGTCGGCGTGGTCGGCAAGGACGTGCTGGAGGTCCGGGTCGACGCGCTGCTGGCCGAGCCCGAGCCGGCGGTGCGGGTCGTGGTGGTCCAGGCCCTGCCCAAGGGGGACCGCGGGGAGCTGGCGGTCGAGCTGATGACCGAGGCCGGCGTGGACGAGGTGGTGCCCTGGGCGGCCTCGCGCTGCATCACCCAGTGGAAGGGCGAGCGCGGGGCCAAGGCGCTGGCCAAGTGGCGCGCCACCGCGAGGGAGGCCGGCAAGCAGTCCCGCCGGCTGCGGTTCCCGGTGGTCCGCGACCCGATGACCACCCGTCAGTTGGCCGGACTCCTCTCCGGGGCGGCGCTGGCCGCGGTGCTCCACGAGGAGGGATCGTTGCCGCTGGCCACTGCGGAGCTCCCCGTCAAGGGCGACATCGTCCTCGTCGTCGGCCCGGAGGGTGGCGTCTCGCCGGACGAACTCGCCCAGTTCGCGGCTGCCGGCGCGGCCCCTTACCGCCTGGGCCCGTCCGTGCTCCGCACGTCCACGGCGGGCGTGGCGGCAGGCTCCGTGCTGTTGGCCCGCACCGGGCGCTGGGGCTGACGTCCTTGCTTGGCTGCGGACCGTAGCTGGCTTGTCGCGCAGTTCCCCGCGCCCCTAACGGGGCTGCAACTGAACGGCTGTGGGTCAGTTGCACTCACCTGGGGGCGCGGGGAACTGCGCGAGAACCCCGCTCCCAGCCGCACGTATCGCCGTCAGCCAAAACCTTGCCCCACTGTTCGGGGTGACAGCTAAGGTGACCGCGTGACACACGCCGACAGCTACCTCCGTTACCCCCACGTCCAAGCTGACCTGGTCACCTTCGTGGCCGAGGACGACGTCTGGCTCGCCCCCGTCGCCGGCGGCCGCGCCTGGCGCGTGAGCGCCGACCAGGTCCCGGTGGCCCGCCCGCGGATCTCCCCGGACGGCCGGTGGATCGCCTGGGCCTCGACCCGTGACGGCGCACCGGAGGTGCATGTCGCACCGGCCGACGGCGGCCCCGCGCGACGGCTGACCTACTGGGGCAGCCTGCAGACCACGGTGCTGGGATGGACCGCCGAGGGCGAGGTCCTCGCCCTGAGCTCGGTCGGCAGGATGTCACGGGCGCACCCGTGGGCCTATGAAGTCCCGCTGGACGGCTCCCCGGCCAGGGAACTCCCGTACGGCCGCGTCGGCGGCGTCGCCGCCGAGCCCGGCGGGGACCGCGTCCTGCTGTCCAGCGCCGGGATGGGCCGCGAGCCCGCGCACTGGAAGCGCTACCGCGGCGGCACCGCCGGCAAGCTCTGGATCGGCACCGAGGGCGACTTCAGCCGGCTGCACGCCGACCTCGACGGCCGGGCCAACATCGACTCCCCGATGTGGGTCGGCGACCGGGTGGCGTTCCTCAGTGACCAGGACGGTGTCGCCCAGCTGTGGTCCAGCCTGCCCGACGGCTCCGACCTGCGCCGCCACAGCGACCACGAGTTCTACGCCCGCAACGCCTCCACCGACGGCACCCGGGTGGTCTACCACAGCGGCGGCGACCTCTACCTGGTCGAGGACCTGACGGACGCCCGCCCCCGCCGTCTGGAGATCCGTCTCGGCGGTCCCCGGGTCGACCGCCAGCCGTACCCGATCAACGCCGCCCGCCACCTCGGGCACATCGCCCCGGACGCCGAGGCCCGGGCCAGCGTCATCGAGGTCCGCGGCAGCATCCACCGGGTCACCCACCGCGACGGGCCGGCGCGTGCGCTCTCGGCCACGCCGGGCGTGCGCAACCGGCTGCCCCAGGTGCTCGCTGACGGCGGGTCGGTGTGGGTCACCGACGCCGAGGGCGAGGACGGGCTGGAGTTCTCCGACGGCCGCCGGATCGCCGTCGGCGCCCTGGGCCGGGTCGAGGAGCTCACCGCCTCCCCGGACGGCTCCACCCTCGCCGTGGCCAACCGCGACGGCCTGGTCCTGCTGGTCACCGTCGCCGACGGCACCGTCCGCGAGCTGGACCGCAGCGGCGCCGCCCAGGCCAGCGGCCTCGCCTTCGCGCCGGACTCGCAGTGGCTGGTCTGGTCGCACTGCGCCGACTCCGAGGAGGTGCCGCGCCAGCTGCGGCTGGCCCAGCTCGCCGAAGGCACCGTCACCGAGCTGACCCCGCCCCGCTTCAACGACTACGCGCCGACCTTTACCACCGACGGCAAGCACCTCGCCTTCCTGTCGATGCGCGACTTCGACCCGGTCTACGACGAGCACGTCTTCGACCTCTCCTTCCCGCTCGCCTGCCGCCCCTACCTGCTCACCCTGGCGGCTGACACGCTCTCCCCGTTCGGCCCGCAGCCGCTGGGCCGGGCCCTGGGCAAGGGCGACAAGGACAGCGACTCCGAGGACGGCGAGCCGGCCGAGGACGCCACCAAGGACTCCGCCGACGGCGCCGCAGGCGAGGGCGACGAGGACGGCGCCGACGCCCCCGCCCGCACCCGGCTGGACCTGGAGGGCCTGTCCGACCGGATCGTCCCCTTCCCGGTCTCCAGCGGCCGCTACACCGACCTGCGCGCGGTCAAGGGCGGGGTGGTGTGGCTGGAGCACCCGCTCACCGGCGAGCTGGGCAACGCCAAGGCCACCCCGGAGGGCGAGGCCGAACGCAGCAGCCTGGAGCGGTTCGACTTCGGCACCCGCCGGGCCGAGACCCTGGTCGACGAGCTGGACCGGTTCGCCGTCAGCGGCGACGGCAGCCGCCTCGCCGTGGTCGACCGCAACGAGCTGCGGATCGTCCCGGCCGACCACCGGGTCGGCAAGGACGAGCAGGACGACGCCGCGACCGTGGACCTCTCCCGGATCCGGGTCACCGTCGACCCCGCCGCCGAGTGGCGGCAGATGTTCGACGAGACCGCCCGGCTGATGCGCGACAACTTCTGGCGCGTCGACATGAACGGCATCGACTGGACCGGCATCCAGGCCCGCTACCGCCCGCTGGTGGAGCGGGTCGGCAGCTACAGCGAGCTGGTCGACCTGCTGTGGGAGCTGCAGGCCGAACCGGGCACCTCGCACGCCTACGTCCAGCCCGTCGGCCAGGGCGTGGCCGGCAACCGTCGGCAGGGGCTGCTCGGGGCGGACCTGGTCCGCGACGAGGCGGGGGTGTGGCGGGTGGCCCGGGTGCTGCCCGGCGAGTCCTCCGACCCGGCGGCCCGCTCGCCGCTCGGCGCCCCCGGCGTCAGCGTCCGGGCCGGCGAATCGCTGCTGGCCGTGGACGGCGTCCCGGTGGACAGCACCGCCGGACCCGGTCCGCTGCTGGTCGGCACGGCCGGCAAGCCGGTCGAACTGACCGTCGGTCAGGCCAACGGCGCCGGTGAGGCCACCCGCACCGTGGTGGTGATCCCGCTCGCCACCGAGGAGCCGCTGCGCTACCACGACTGGGTGGCGGGCCGGCGGGCCCATGTCCGCGAACTGTCCGGCGGACGGCTCGGCTACCTGCACGTTCCCGACATGGTGGCCAACGGCTGGGCCCAGATCCACCGCGACCTGCGCTTCGAGATGGCCCGGGAGGGCCTGATCGTGGACGTCCGGGAGAACCGCGGCGGCCACACCTCGCAGCTGATCATCGAGAAGCTGAACCGCCGGGTCGTCGGCTGGGACCTGGTCCGCACCAGCCCTCCCGTCCCCTACCCGATGGACGCCCCGCGCGGCGCGCTGGTGTCGGTGGCCGACGAGTTCGCCGGATCGGACGGCGACATCGTCAACGCCGCGTTCCAGGCGCTGAAGCTGGGCCCGGTCGTCGGCGTGCGCACCTGGGGCGGGGTCATCGGCATCGACGGCCGGTACTCCCTGGTGGACGGCACCGGGGTGACCCAGCCCCGGTACGCCTTCTGGCTGGACGGCTACGGCTTCGGGGTGGAGAACCACGGCATCGACCCGGACATCGAGGTGGTCTGCACCCCGCAGGACTGGGCCGCCCGCCGCGACCCCCAGCTCGACGAGGCGGTCCGCACGGCGCTGGCCGCGCTGGAGCGGAACCCTGCCGCGACGCCGCCGCCCGTTCCGGGGCTGTAGGTCGCTTCTCGGCTGCGGACCGTACATGGTTGGGCGCGCAGTTCCCCGCGCCCCTGAGGGGGCTGCAACTTATCCACAGTGGTTCAGTTGCAGCCCCCTAGGGGCGCGGGGAACTGCGCGACAAGCCATCCACGGCCCGCACCCGAGGATCCCGCCGCCCCCGGAAGGGTCGTTCGCCCACGGGTGATCCCCCCGCCCCGCAACGGGGTTGACCGGCCGGTTAGGGTCGTCGGCATGGCTGAAGACTCCCCGCTGATACGCAGTCTGCGCTCCGCCCTGGAGGCCGCCCCGGCGGACGTCCCGCTGCGTCTGCATCTGGCCGCGCTGCTGCTGGACGACGGCGAGTCCGACCAGGCCGTCGCCGAGATCGCGGTGGCGCTGCAGTACGACCCCGGCAGCGCCGAGGCAAGGAAACTGATGCTCCGTGCGATGGGCGTGCCCCCCGCGCCCGCCGCAGCGCCGCCCGCGGCCGAACCGCCCCCCGCGGAGCCGGCCCCGGCCGTGTTCTTCGACTGGGCCTCGGCCGAGCAGCAGCTCAGCGACACCGTCCAGCCCCGCTTCGTGGAGCCCGCCGCGGCCGACGGCGAGGACGACCCCGGCGAGCAGCCGGCCTGGGACATCGAGAGCAGCCAGGTCCGCCTCGCCGACGTCGGCGGCATGACGGAGGTCAAGAAGCGCCTCGAAGCGGCCTTCCTCGCCCCCATGCGCAACCCCGAACTCCGGCGCCTGTACGGCAAGTCGCTCCGCGGCGGCCTGCTCCTGTACGGGCCGCCCGGCTGCGGCAAGACCTTCATCGCCCGTGCCGTCGCCGGGGAGCTGGGGGCCAAGTTCCTCTCCGTCAGCCTCAGCGACATCCTCGACATGTACATCGGCCAGTCCGAGCGCAACCTGCACGACGTCTTCGCCGCCGCCCGCGCCAACGCGCCCTGCGTGGTCTTCCTGGACGAGATCGACGCGGTCGGCGGCAAGCGCAGCAGCATGCGCCACAACGCCATGCGCGGCACCGTCAACCAGCTGCTGCTGGAACTCGACGGGGCCCAGTACAACAACGACGGCGTCTTCGTCCTCGCCGCCACCAACTCGCCCTGGGACGTGGACACCGCGCTGCGCCGCCCGGGCCGGCTGGACCGCACCCTGCTGGTGCTCCCGCCGGACCAGGAGGCCCGCGAGTCCATCCTGCGCTACCACCTGAGGGACCGTCCGATCGAGGGCGTCGAGCTCTCCAAGCTGGCGAAGAAGACCGACGGCTGGTCCGGCGCCGACCTCGCCCACCTCTGCGAGACGGCCGCGGAGGCGGCGCTGCTGGACTCCGCCGCCAGCGGCCGGGTGCGCATGATCGGGATGCCGGACCTGCTGGCCGCGGTCAAGGAGGTCAAGCCCTCCATCGAGTCCTGGTTCACCGCCGCCCGCAACGTCGCCATGTTCGCCAACGACGGTGGCACCTACGACGACCTGCTGGCCTTCCTGAAGCGGACCCGCCGCCTGTGACCACCGCGGACCGGGTGGCCCGGGCCCGTGCGCTGATGGACCTGGGCCGCCACGACCAGGCCCGCGGGCTGCTCGCCGAGGCCCTGGCCGAGATGCCGGGGGACGCCGCGGCCTGGTCCTCGATGGCCCGCTGCTGCTACCGCACCGACGACTTCGAGTCGGCCCTGCACGCGGCCGACCAGGCGCTGGCGCACAATCCGGCGCTGGCCGCCGCCTGGCGCTGGCGCGCGCTCTCACTGGCCGAGCTGAAGCGCTGGCAGGAGGCCCACCGCGCCGCCGCCGAGGCGGTCGGCCGCGAACCGCAGAACTGGTCCGGACACATGATCATGGCCCGGGGACTGCTGGCCGACCCCGCCCGTGGCGGTGACGACCGGCGGGCGCGGGACGCCGCGCACCGCGCCAGGGAGCTGGCCCCGCACGAGGCGGAGACCCACTTCTACGCCGGCCGGGTGGCCGAGCGCGCCGGACGGGAGGCCGAGGCCGAGGCCTGCTACCGGGAGGCGCTGCGGCTCAACCCCGAGCAGCGCTCGGCCAGGAACCAGCTGGCCCTGATCCAGATGCGGCGCGGCGAGAACTACGCGGCGGCCCAGGGCTTCGCCGCCGTCGCCGCCTCGGCCAAGGGCGCCGAGCTGGGCATCCACAACCTCAAGGTGGTCGCGGTCCGGCTGATCTCCAGGGCCCGCTGGATCTCGGTCGGCGCCCTGGCCGTCGCCGAGGCGGGCGTCATCGCGGTGCCGGACGGCGGCTGGGCCGTGCGCGGGGCGCTGATGGCCGCCCTGCTGGTCGGCTGGGCGGTGTGGGCGGTCTGGGCCGCCCGCCAGGTCCCGCCGCAGCTGCGGATGCCGCTGCTGCGCACGGTCCGCGGCAGCGCCTACGTGCTGCTGGTGCTGCTCGGCGTGGCCGCCTTCACCCTGGCCGCCTTCGTGCTGCTGCTGGTGCCGGCCCTGGCGCCGTTCTGGGGCGAGGTGGTCCTCGCCGCGGTGGCGCTGCAGCTGACCGCGCTGCGGACGGCGGCGGTGCTGGTCCGGAAGGCGAAGCAGCGGGTGGAGTGACCCGGCTACGATGCGGCGTGTCGGGGACCGCAACGAGCACGAGGAGCGCGACGTGTCGGGAGAGCCGCAGGCGGACTGCCTGTTCTGCAGGATCGTGGCCAGGGAGATCCCGGCGACCGTGGTCCGGGAGACGGAGACCACGCTGGCGTTCCGCGACATCAACCCGCAGGCCCCCACCCATGTGCTGGTCGTCCCCAAGGCGCACTACCCGCACGCCGCCGCCCTCGCCGACGCCGATCCGGCGCTGGCCGGCACCCTGCTGGCCGAGGCCGGCCGGGTCGCCGAGGAGGAGAAGGTGGCCGAGTCGGCCGGCGGGGCCGGCTACCGGCTGATCTTCAACACCGGCGCCGGGGCCGGCCAGACCGTGTTCCACGCCCACGTCCATGTCCTGGGCGGCGGGGACGGGCTGCGCGAGAAGCTGGTCTGACCCCCGGATGTCGCAACGCGAGCTGGTGGTGCTGGGGACGGCCAGCCAGGTCCCCACCCGGCACCGCAACCACAACGGCTACCTGCTGCTCTGGGACGGCGAGGGGCTGCTGTTCGACCCGGGCGAGGGCACCCAGCGGCAGCTGCTGTACGCCGGGGTCAGCTCGCACGCGATCACCCGGATCTGCGTCAGCCACTTCCACGGCGACCACTGCCTGGGCCTGCCCGGCATCATCCAGCGGATCAACCTGGACAAGCCGCCGCACTCCGTGAGCGCCTACTACCCGGCCTCCGGTCAGCGCTTCTTCGAGCGGCTGCACCATGCCAGCGCCTTCCACGAGACCGTCGAACTGCTGCCCGAGCCCATTGCCGGGGCGGGTGAGCTGAAGGCCGCCGGTGCACCGTTCACCCTGACCGCCGAACCCCTCTCGCACCCGGTCGAGTCCTTCGGCTACCGCCTCACCGAACCCGACGGCCGCCGGATGCTGCCGGACCGGCTGGCCGCCCACGGCATCGCCGGCCCCGCCGTGGGGCGGCTGGGGCGCGACGGCGCGATCACCCTGGAGGACGGCTCCACGGTGACGTTGGAGCAGGTCAGTGCGGTGCGTCGGGGTCAGAGCGCGGCCTTCGTGATGGACACCCGGATGTGCGAGGGGGTGGCCCGGCTGGCCCAGGGGGTCGACCTGCTGGTCATTGAGGCCACCTTCCTGGAGTCGGAGGCCGCCCTGGCCCGCGACCACGGCCACCTCACCGCCGCCCAGGCGGCCCGCGCCGCCGCCGAGGCGGGGGTGCGCACCCTGGTGCTCACCCACTTCTCCCAGCGCTACCCCGACACCGCCGGCCACCTCGCCGAGGCCCGGCAGCACTTCGACGGGGAGATCGTCCTGGCCCGGGACCTGATGCGGGTGCCGGTGCCCGCCCGCTGTCCGGCGGATGAAGGCTGAGGGTCGGTGGCGGAAAACTACTGGCGTCACCCGCGCCACGGGCGGACCATCGTTCTCTCCGGCCCTACCGGCCGTCGTACCCTTGTCACACCAGGCCTCGGCGATGCCGCGGAGGCCGGCGGACCCGATAGAGAGATGGGATGAGGCAGGCCTCAGCGCCGACCCATGACTTCTACGACACCCAGAGCACAGCGCGCCCAGCAGGTGCCGGCGCAGGCCCAGGCCAAGATCATCATCCCGGAGAAGCACCCGATGGTGAGCGTGCTCGGCGCCGGGGACTCGTTCCTGAAGGTGATCGAGAAGGCCTTCCCGGACCTCGACATCCACGCCCGCGGCAATGAGATCACCGCCACCGGCGACCGGACCGGGATCCGGCTGGTCCAGCACCTGTTCGACGAGATGATGCTGGTGCTCCGCACCGGCCAGCCCCTGACCGAGGACTCCGTGGAGCGTTCCATCGCCATGCTGCGCAAGGCCGAAGAGGACCCGACCAGCCCCGAGGGCAGCCAGAACCCCTCGGCGGTGTTCACCGCCAACATCCTGTCCAACCGCGGCCGCTCGATCCGCCCCAAGACGCTCAACCAGCAGAACTACGTCGACGCCATCGACCGCCACACCATCGTCTTCGGCATCGGCCCCGCCGGTACCGGCAAGACCTACCTGGCGATGGCCAAGGCCGTGCAGGCGCTGCAGGCCAAGCAGGTCACCCGGATCATCCTCACCCGCCCGGCGGTCGAGGCGGGCGAGCGGCTGGGCTTCCTCCCCGGCACCCTCTACGAGAAGATCGACCCCTACCTGCGCCCGCTCTACGACGCCCTGCACGACATGATCGACCCCGACTCCATCCCCCGGCTGATGGCCGCGGGCACCATCGAGGTCGCTCCGCTGGCCTACATGCGCGGCCGGACCCTGAACGACGCGTTCATCATCCTGGACGAGGCGCAGAACACCAGCGCCGAGCAGATGAAGATGTTCCTGACCCGGCTCGGCTTCAACTCCAAGATCGTGGTGACCGGTGACGTCACCCAGATCGACCTGCCGGGTGGCACCACCAGCGGGCTGAAGATCGTCCAGGAGATCCTGGGCGATGTGGAGGACATCCACTTCAGCCGTCTGACCAGCCAGGACGTGGTCCGCCACAAGCTGGTCGGCAAGATCGTGGACGCCTACGGCCAGTACGACGCCGCGCAGGAGAACGCAGCAGCCGCCCCCCGCAAGCCCCGACCCCCCCGACGCAACGAAAGCTGAGATCCGAACTCCCCATGTCGATCGACATCAACAACGAGTCCGGCACGGAGGTGGACGAGCAGGCGATCCTGGACATCGCCCGCTTCGCCCTGGACCGGATGCGCATCCACCCGCTCTCCGAGCTCTCCCTCATCGTCGTGGACGCGGAGGCCATGGAGGCGCTGCACATCCAGTGGATGGACGAGCCAGGCCCGACCGATGTGATGTCCTTCCCCATGGACGAGCTCCGTCCCGGCAAGGAGGACGAGGAGCTGCCGCAGGGCCTGCTCGGCGACATCGTGCTCTGCCCCGAGGTGGCGACCGCCCAGGGCAAGGCCAACGGCCACTCCATGGACGCCGAGCTGCAGCTGCTCACCGTCCACGGGGTGCTGCACGTCCTCGGGTACGACCACGAGGACCCGGACGAGGAACGCGAGATGTTCGGGCTGCAGAAGCGGATCCTGGACGACTGGCGCGCCGAGCGCGGCGAGACGGGGCCGTCCCCGGCCCCGACCACCCGGTGAGCGGGCGCCGGAAATGAGCGGCAACAGTACCGGCTTCCTCGTCCTGGCCGTCCTGCTGGTGGTGTTCGCCTGGCTGGCCGCCTGCGCCGAGGCGGCCATCTCCCGGGTGTCCCGGTTCCGCGCCGAGGAGGCCGTCCGGCACGGCCGGCGCGGGGCCAAGGGGATGCTCACGGTGGCGGCGGAGCCGATCCGCTACCTGAACCTGGCCACGCTGATCCGGGTCACCTGCGAGATGGCCTCGGCCGTGCTGGTGACCGTGGTCTGCGTCCGCAGCTTCCACGAGACCTGGGCCGCGCTGCTGGTCGCCATCGGCGCGATGGTGCTGGTCTCCTACGTGGCCGTGGGCGTCTCGCCGCGCACCATCGGCCGCCAGCACCCGATGAACGTCTCCACCGCCGCCTCGGTGGTGCTGCTGCCGCTGAACCGGATCCTCGGCCCGATCCCGCAGCTGCTGATCCTGCTCGGCAACGCGCTCACCCCCGGCAAGGGCTTCCGCGAGGGCCCCTTCGCCTCGGAGGCGGAGCTGCGGGCGCTGGTCGACCTGGCCGAGAAGGACTCGCTGATCGAGGACGAGGAGCGCCGGATGGTGCACTCGGTCTTCGAGCTCGGCGACACCATCGTCCGCGAGGTGATGGTGCCGCGGACCGACCTGGTGATGATCGAACGTGAGAAGACGGTCCGTCAGGCGCTGACCCTGGCGCTGCGCAGCGGCTTCTCCCGGATGCCGGTGGTCGGCGAGAACGAGGACGACGTCGTCGGCATCGTCTACCTCAAGGACCTGGTCCGCCGCACCCACGTGAACCGGGAGGCCGAGAACGAGCCGGTCAGCTCGGTGATGCGGCAGGCCACCTACGTGCCGGACAGCAAGCCGGTGGCGGACCTGCTGCGGGAGATGCAGCGCGACCGCATCCACGTCGCCGTCGTCATCGACGAGTACGGCGGCACGGCAGGCCTGGTCACCATCGAGGACATCCTGGAGGAGATCGTCGGCGAGATCACCGACGAGTACGACCGGGAGTCGCCGCCGGTGGAGCAGCTCGACCACGGCGCGTTCCGGATCACCGCGCGGCTTCCGGTCGAGGAGCTGGGCGAGCTGTTCGGCATCGAGCTGGAGGACGAGGACGTCGAGACGGTCGGCGGCCTGCTGGCCAAGGCCCTGGGCCGGGTCCCGATCCCGGGCTCCGGCGTCGAGGTCCCGGTGCCCGAGGACGAGGAACTCCCCATCAGCGCCATCCGCCTCACCGCCGAGAGCACCGCCGGCCGCCGCAACCGCATCGGCACCCTCCTCGCCGAACCGGTCCTCCGCGACTCCGACTTCGACGATGAGGAACGCCCCGAGTCCGATTGACGGTGCAGACCGCAGGTGGCTGGTCGCGCAGTTCCCCGCGCCCCTGTGTGCTGCAACTGAACCACCGTGAGCAAGGTTGCACCTCAGGGGCGCGGGGAACTGCGCGAGACGGCGGAAGAACCCGCCCTCGAACAGCTCCCCGCGCCCAGGACGGCACCCGTCACCGCCCCGCACGCCCCCGCAGCCCGACGCCGACCACCACCGCCAGCACCACGATCAACAGAGCGTCAACTCCGAGCCCCACCCGAACCCCGCCCAACGTCGCCTCGGCGACCGTCCGTCCCGCCGAGCGCAGAGCATCGCTCCGCGCCGAGGCCACCGCACTGAGCAGCGGGATCCCCACCGTCAGCCCCACCTGCTGGGTCGTGGTGACCAGCCCCGTCGCCAACCCCTGCTCCTCGTCGGGCAGTCCCGACGTCGCGGTCACGCTGTAGGCGACGATCGACGACAGGTGCCCGACCGCCGCCACCGATCCCGCGACGGTGAAGACCCAGGTGCCCGAGCTGCCCTGACCGATCGTCAGCAGCACTGCGGTGAGCGCCCCCTGCAGCAGCAGCCCACCGACCAGGGTGCGGACGGCGCCGATCCGGGCGACCACCCGCGGTGCGACATTGCCGGTGATCGCGCAGGCGATCCCCAGCACCCCGAAGATCAGTCCGGTGGTCACCGGCGACATGCCGTTGACCTGCTGGAGGTACAGCGTCCCCAGGAAGATCACCGCGCTCATCATCGAGAAGGTGGTCAGCCCGGCCAGGTTGCCGAAGGCCACGCTCGGGCGGCGCAGGATCCGCAGTGAGACCAGCGGCTGCCGGGTCCGCGACTCGATCACGAAGAAGGCGCCCAGCAGGGCGACCGCCGCGACCAGCGACCCGATCACCGACGCGTCGCCGAACCCGGACTGCGCGGCCGTGGACAGCCCGTAGATCAGTGCCAGCAGGCCGCCGGTGACGGTGATCGCGCCGGGGACGTCGATCCGCTGCCGCACCTCGTTGCGCGACTCGGACAGCAGCAGCGGTGCGCCGACCAGCACCAGCAGACCCATGACGACATTGAGCGCCATGGTGGAACGCCAGGTCAGCGTCTCGGTCAGCACGCCGCCGAGGACCATGCCGAAGGTGAAGCCCAGGGCCATCAGGCTGCCCATGATGCCCAGCGCCCGGTCCCGCTCCGGCCCCTCCTTGAAGGTGGTGGTCAGCAGGGCCATCCCGGCGGGGACGATCGCCGCCGCCCCCAGGCCCTGCAGTGCCCGTCCGGCCAGGAACACGGCCGGCGACCAGGCCAGGGTGGCCAGCACCGAGGCCGCGGTGAACAGGCTCAGCCCGGTGATGAAGACCCTCCGGCGGCCGACGGTGTCGGCGATCCGCCCGAAGAGCAGCAGGAAGCCTCCGGAGGGCAGTGCGAAGGCGGTCATGCCCCACTGCAGGTTGGCCTGCGCCAGGTGCAGGTCGCGGCCCAGGCTGGGCAGCGCGATGTTCAGGATGGAGAAGTCCAGTGCCACCGCGAACTGGGCCGCGCACAGGAGGAAGAGGACCAGCCGGGCCCGGAGGGACAGCTTCGCCGCTGCCGGATCAGCCGCTGTCGGATCATCGACCGCCCCCGTCGGGGTGGTTGTGGTTGCCGCTGTGGTTTCGATTGCCATGCCGTCCATACTTCGGCGATCTTCCGGGGGCTGGAGAGAGTGTGCTTATGCTGTTGGTACGACCACCAGGGAGGGGGAACCGCGTGGCTACGCCGGCGAACGCGGCCAACAGCAGCGCCGATGCCCGTCGCAGGGCGGATCTCCGTGAGTTTCTGATGAACCGTCGGGCCAGGGTCAGTCCCGCCGACGCGGGACTGCCGGACGGCGGCGCCCGGCGCCGCACCCCGGGGCTGCGCCGCGAGGAGGTCGCGGTGCTGGCCGGCGTCGGAGTGTCCTGGTACCAGTGGCTGGAGCAGGGCCGCGACATCACCGTCTCCGGGCAGGTGCTGGACTCGGTCGCCCGGGTGCTGAAGCTGGACGAGCCGGAACGCCGCCACCTCTACGTACTGGCCGGGCTGAACCCGCCGCTGCTGCGCGCAGCGCCGGGGCAGCAGCCGGCGTCGGCGGGCCTCACCCGGCTGATCGAGTCCTGGATGCCCTTCCCGGCACAGCTGGTCGACCGGTACTGGAACAACGTCGCCTTCAACGACGCCGTCTCCCTGGTCTTCGGCTACAAGCAGGAGTGCCGCAACTGCGTGGTCAACTTCTTCCTCGACCCGATCTACCGGGGTCGGCACCAGGGCTGGGAGGAGGACGCGGCCAAGGTCGTCGCCGAGTACCGGGCCGCGGCCGCCGAGTTCCCCGACGACGAGGGGTTCCGGGTGATCGTCGACGAACTGCGCGAGGCGAGCCCGCTGTTCGCGGAGCTCTGGGCACGCGGGGACGTCAGCCCGGCCGGCACCAGGATGAAGTACGTGGAGCACCCGACGGTGGGGCAGTTGGTCTTCGAGAGCACCCAGTTGAAGGTTCCGAACCGGCCCGACCTGATCGTCTCCCTGCACAATCCCGCGCCGGACACCGACACGGCGGCGAAGCTGGAGTGGCTGAGCTCGCCGGAGGCGCGCCGTGGATCTCTGCGGCAGGTCGCGGGCTGACGGCGGATCCCTGCGGCGCACGCCGCCTGGAGGCGGATCCGTGCACCGGCGCCGTGAACGGCCGGCCGGTGCCCAGGATGGGGGTCCCACCCCCTGAGGAGACGCCATGACCGAGGCAGCCGCCCATCCGCGCCACGCCGGGCTCCGCGAGTCCGCCGCCCTGCTCCAGCCCGAACTGGTGGCCCTGCGCCGGGCCCTGCACCAGGAGCCGGAGATCGGCCTCGACCTGCCGCTGACCCAGGCCAAGGTGTTGGCCGCGCTGGACGGGCTGCCGCTGGAGGTCACCCTCGGCAAGCAGCTCAGCTCGGTGACTGCGGTGCTGCGCGGGGCGCAGCCGGGTCCGACCGTGCTGCTCCGCGCCGACCTGGACGCGCTGCCGGTGCAGGAGACCAGCGGCCTGCCGTACGCCTCCACGGTTCCCGGGGCGATGCACGCCTGCGGCCACGACCTGCACACCGCCGGGCTGGTGGGCGCCGTCCGGCTGCTCTGCGAGCGGCGTGAGCAGCTGGCCGGGAACGTGGTCTTCATGTTCCAGCCGGGGGAGGAGGGCCAGGGCGGCGCCCGGATCATGATCGAGGAGGGCGTGCTCACGGCGGCCGGTGAGCCGCCGGTCGCCGCGTACGCGCTGCACGTCGGCGCCTCGGTGCTGCCGCACGGCTGGGTGGCCACCCGTCCGGGGCCGATCATGGCGGCCGCCGACAGCATGACCGTCACCGTGCGCGGGCGTGGCGGCCACGGCTCCAGCCCGCATCTCGCCCTGGACCCGATCCCGGCCGCCTGCGAGGCGGTGACCGCGCTGCAGACCATGGTGACCCGCCGCTTCGACGCCTTCGACCCGGTGGTGGTGACGGTGGGCAGCTTCCACGCCGGGACGGTCGGCAATGTCATCCCTGACGAGGCGGTCTTTGAGGTGACTATCCGCTCCTTCTCGCCCGAGGCACGGAACCGGGTGCTGGCCGAGGCGCCGGCGGTGGTGCGCGGGGTCGCCGAGGCACACGGCATGCGCGTGCAGGCCGTGGTCGAGGAGGGCTACCCGGTCACCGTCAACGATCCCGGCCAGGCCGCCTACGTCGCCGAGGCGGCCCGGCAACTGCTGGGCCAGGACCGCTACATCGAGATGCCGCGGCCGGTGGCCGGGTCCGAGGACTTCGCCGTGATCGGCGACCACGTCCCCTCGGCCTACTTCATGCTCGGCGCCTGCCCGCCCGACCGGGACCCCTTCAGCGCCGCCTACAACCACTCGCCGGAGGCCCTCTTCGACGACGCGGTGCTGGCCGACGGCGCGGCCCTGCTCGCCGAGTTGGCGCTGGGGCGGCTCAGCGGGCCGGAGGAGTAGCGGGGGAGCCGGGGCCGCACGGGGCCCACGGGTCGATCGGGACGTAGCCGGCGGCGCGTCCCTCACCGTCCATCAGCCGGCCCACCAGCTTCACGGTGCGCAGCGCCAACTGCCGCTCGCGGACCCGGACCTCCGGGAAGCGCCGGGCCAGCTGCTCCTCCAGCCGCCGCAGTTCCGGAAGGTGACGGACCTTCAGATAGGTGGCGAGGTTGGCCGCGCCCACCGTCACCGCGCACATCCGTGCCTGCGGCAGCGCGGCGAACCACTCGGCTGCGGCGTCCAGGCGGTGGGCCGGCAGCTCCGACCAGAGGAACATCCCGATCGGATGCCCGGTCAGCCGGGGCGAGGCGTCGCAGCGCAGCACCAGCCGCCCGGAGTCCCGCAGTTCGGCCAGCCGCCGGCGCACCGTCGTCGGCGGCAGACCGGTGCGCTGGGCCAGCTCCGCGTAGGGCATCCGGCCGTCCTCGCCCAGGGCGAGCAGCAGCGAGCGGTCCTCGATGATCCGGCGGCCCGGGGCCCGGTCGAGCCGGACCGGTTGGGTGCCGGCGGCGCTGATGGCCTCCCGCTGTCCGGGGTCCAGGGCGCCGTCGTGCCAGCGGCTGCCCTCCCGGACGGTGCGCTCCACCAGCGACGTCCGGGTCCGCAGTACGCCGGGCACGGCGCCGATCCGGTCCAGCACGTAGCGGGTCAGCGCCTCGGGTTCGAGCGCCCCGACCGTCAGCACCAGGTCCGCGCCGCCGGTCACCACCTCGACGCTGGCGGCCTGCGGATCCTGCGCCAGCACGGCGGCGACGGCGCCGACCCGGTCGGCCAGGCACTCGACCTCGACCAGCGCCGTCAGCCCGAAGCCGAGCCGGTCGGTGGAGGGGTAGCAGGTCACCCAGGCGTCACCGGCGGCGTTGAGCCGCGCCCAGCGGCGCGACAGCGTCGCCGGGTCGACCCCCAGCGGGGCGGCCAGCCGGGACCAGGGCGCCCTGGGATCCATCCGCAGGGCGTCGACCAGGGCGAGGTCGAGCTCGTCGGTCATGGCCGGTACGGGTTCGTGCGGTGCGGGTCCGTGCGGTGCTGGTTCATCGCGGCCCAGGTTAGCGACCGTCACGGCGGCCGACGACGGTCCGTGGCCGTGCGGTGGGAGGGGCCAGGCGGTAGTGACCCGGGCCGCGGTCCAGTGATACTCCTGACCCCATGACCTCCACCGCGCCACTGCCGCCCCTGCTCGAATCCGCCCGCCGTCTCCAGCCGGACCTCGTCGCCCTGCGGCACGCCGTGCACCAGGACCCCGAGATCGGCCTGGAGCTCCCGCGCACCCAGGCCAAGGTGGTCGCCGCGCTCGAAGGGCTGCCGCTGGAGATCACCCTCGGCGAGAAGCTCGGCTCGGTCACCGCGGTGCTGCGCGGCGGCGCCGGGCCCGGCCCCACCGTCCTGCTGCGCGGCGACATGGACGCGCTGCCGGTGCAGGAGACCAGCGGACTGCCGTACGCCTCGGCCGTCCCCGGGGTGATGCACGCCTGCGGGCACGACCTGCACGTGGCCGGGCTGGTGGGCGCGGTCCGGCTGCTCTGCGAGCGGCGCGAGGAGATAGCCGGTGACGTGGTCTTCATGTTCCAGCCGGGCGAGGAGGGCCTCGGCGGCGCCAAGGTGATGCTGGACGAGGGGCTGCTGGCCGCCTCCGGCAGCACCCCGGTCGCCGCCTACGCGCTGCACGTCTCCTCGGCGATGCCGCAGGGGCAGGTCCTCGGCCGTCGCGGCACGATCATGGCCGCGGCCGACACCCTCACCGTCACCATGCGCGGCCGCGGCGGCCACGGTTCGGCGCCGTCCTCCGCCCTGGACCCGGTCCCGGCGGCCTGCGAGGCGGTACTCGCGCTGCAGACCATGGTGACCCGCCGCTTCAGCGTCTTCGACCCGGTCGTCCTCACCACCGGGCTGCTGCGCGCCGGGACCATCAACAACGTCATCCCGGACGACGCGTTCTTTGAGACCACCGTCCGGTCCTTCTCCCCGGAGGCGCGGGAACGGGTGCGCGAGGAGTCGCTGCGGGTGGTGCGGGGCGTCGCCGAGTCGCACGGGCTTGAGATCGACGCCGTCTTCACCGACCTGTACCCGGTCACGGTGAACGACGGCGGCGAAGCCGCGTTCGTCGAGCAGACGGCCAAGTCCCTGCTCGGCGAGGACCGCTGGACGACGATGGAGCAGCCCCTGGCCGGTGCGGAGGACTTCTCCTACGTCGCCGAGCAGATCCCCTCCGGCTACTTCTTCCTCGGCGCCTGCGTGGACGGCCTGGACCCGGAGACCGCCCCGTACAACCACTCGCCGGAGGCGGCCTTCGCCGACTCGGTCCTCGCCGACGGCGCCGCGCTGCTGGCCGAGCTGGCGCTGCGCCGGCTGCGTCGCTGAGCGGCGGCTGCGGGGATCGCTCGGCCGGCCGCGCTCCGGCCGGTCAGCCGCGCAGCTCCCTGACCGCCGCCTCGATCTGCCGGAACGGCTCCGGGCCGACCGCCCGCAGCACCACGGTGTCGGCCCCCGCCGCCCACAGCTCGCGCACCCGCGTGGCCGCTGTGGGGGCGGGGCCCGCCGCGGCGAACACGTCCTCGGGGGAGCGGCCGAGCCAGGCGGCGTGACCGTCCAGGGCGGGGCCGACCGTGGTCCGGAGCCGCTGCGGGTCGTCCTCGACGCAGAGGAAGGCGAACACGGTGAGATTGGGCCGCGCCGCCTTCGCGTCCCGGCCCTTGAGCATGTGCTGCACGGCGGATGACAGATCGTCGGGTCCGTGGCCCTCGGCGATGATCGCCCCGTCGGCGACGCGTCCCGCCAGCTCCAGCGAGCGCGGTCGCACCACCCCGGCCAGCACCTGCGGCACCACGGCGGGCGGGTGCACCAGCCGCACCCCGTCCAGGCTCACCTCGCGCCCCTGGAGCGTCACCTCCTCACCGCGCAGCAGCCCGCGCACGGCCTGCACCGTCTCCTCCAGCAGCGCCAGCGGACTGCGCGGGGCCGCACCGACCTGCTGCATCCACTCACCCACCCCGTGCCCGATCCCGGCCGTCAGCCGCCCGGGGAACATCCGCGCCAGCGCGCCCAGCTCCATCGCCAGCAGCGCGGGATTGCGCAACGGCGCGGGGGCGATCCCGATCCCCACCCGCAGCCGCTCGGTCACCGCGAGCGCGGCGGAGGCCGACGCGACCGAGCCGGTCCAGGTCAGGTCCTCGACCACCCACAGGTCGTCGACCCCCAGCGCCTCCACCTCCCGAGCGAACGGCAGCAGTCCCTCCGGTGCCCAGTCGCGGTCGTACATCACGCCGATCCGATGAGTCGTCATGGCGCGCACGCTATGCAGGGGGGCGGGCATTTATCAACGGGGTTGGGGGAGCGCGCTCCGCGGCGGGCGGGCAGGATGGTCACCGACCCGGCGCAGCTGCGGCCCGCGCCGGGTCCGAGGCCGAACCGATCGACGCGACAAGGGGATTGCCCGGATGGTGGACCAGGCACAGCGGCGTGAGTGGAACCAGAAGGTCATCGAGGAGTTCCGGGCCAACGGGGGTGTGGTGGGCGGCTCGTTCGCGGGGTCGGACCTGCTGCTGCTCACCACGCGTGGCGCGCGGAGCGGGGAGCAGCGGGTCTCGCCGTTGGCGGCGATCACGGCCGACGGGGGCGAGGGGCGCCGGTGGGCGGTGTTCGCGGCCAACGGCGGGCGGCCGACGCGGCCCGGGTGGTACTACAACCTGTCGGCCGATCCGGTGGTGACGGTGGAGGTCGGGACGGAGACCTTCCAGGCCGTGGCGGAGGACGCCACCGGCGCCGAGCGGGAGCAGCTGTGGGCGGTGATGCTGGAGCGGCTGCCGTCGTTGGACGACTTCCAGACCACGGCGCCCGGGCCGATCCCGGTGGTCGTGCTGACCAGGCGGTGAAGCGCCCCGGCCGGGCCTTATCCTCGGACGCATGAGCGACGAGGCAGCCACTGTGGACATCGATCCCGAGGACAAGAAGATCATCACCCTGGCGCGGTCGGTCCGGGCCCGCAACGGCGTGCCCGAGGGCGCAGCGGTGCGGGACGAGACCGGGCGCACCTACGTCGCCGGGTCGGTGGCCCTGGAGTCGCTGAGGCTCAGCGCGCTGCAGACGGCGGTGGCGATGGCCGTGGCCAGCGGGGCCAAGGGGCTGGAGGCCGCGGCCGTCGTCAGCGCGGCCGCGGCGGTGGCCGCCGACGACCTCGCCGCCGTGCGGGACCTCGGCGGCGTCGGCACCCCGGTGCTGCTGGCCGGCCCGGACGGCACCCTGCGGCTCACCACGCCCGCGAGCTGAGCCTCCGCCGGACGCTCCGTCGAACGGACGTCTTGTCATCCGCCCCGACCCCGCTAGGGTGCGGGGCGGACGTCTTGCCGGGAATCACGCAGGGAAGGGGTGCCGTGGGGGGCATAGGTTTCGTCGCAGCTGTGCTGTTCGTGCTGATGGGGATGGGGCACTGGCAGGAGCACAGGAACCCGCTCTGGCTCGCCGTCTCGATCATCGTGGCGCTGTTCACCGTGGTGGGGGGCATAGGAGCGCTGTTCAAACGCAAGTAGTGCGTGCACGCTCCCTCGTTCGGGCGAATGATCGCCCGAGGCGACTGGGTACGCTGAGGGCATCGGCGAGGATTCCTCTCATGGGAGCACTGATGACCGTCGCACCTCGGCACGGGTGGCCGCGTCCGCCCGAGGGCGGTTGGACCGCCGACGACCTCGACCGGCTTCCCAACCTGCCTCCGCACACGGAGCTGCTCGACGGAAGCCTCGTCTTCATGAGTCCGCAGACCGCCTTTCATGAGCGGGCCATGCTGCTGCTCCAACTCGGCCTGTTCCGGACCGCTCCGGAGGACCTGGACGTGCGGCGCGAGATGACGGTCACGATCGGCCCGCGCAACCGCCCGGAGCCGGATCTGCTGGTCATCAAGGCCGATGCGTTGACGTCGTCCAAGCAGACCAGCTTCACGCCCGCTGATGTGATCCTTGTCGTAGAAGTGGTCTCCCCGGACTCCGAGGAGCGCGATCTGGGTGTGAAGCCGCGCAAGTACGCGGGTGCAGGGATCAGTCATTTCTGGCGAGTGGAGAACGAGGACGGTCTTCCGGTCGTCCACGTCTTCGAGCTGGAGCGGGCGACTGCCTCCTATGTGCCGATGGGCATCTTCCGTGATCACCTCGGGCTGCAGGTCCCGTTTCCGATCGACATCGACCTGACTGCGATGAACCGGCGGCCGTGAGGTCCCTGCGCTGACCTCATGGGCTTCCCCGATAGGGGAGAATGGTTCCCATGAGCTCTCGCCCCACCCAGCAGTCCGCCAGGCCCGCCTCCGCTGCCGACGACGACGCCCTTCTGGGGGCCCGCCCGCACCGGTCGGGCTTCGCCTGCTTCGTCGGGCGCCCCAACGCGGGGAAGTCCACTCTCACCAACGCCCTGGTCGGCACCAAGGTCGCGATCACCTCCGACCGGCCGCAGACCACCCGCCACACCGTCCGGGGCATCGTGCACCGCCCCGACGCCCAGCTGATCCTGGTGGACACCCCGGGCCTGCACAAGCCGCGCACCCTGCTGGGCGAGCGGCTCAACGACGTGGTGCGCTCGACCTGGGCCGAGGTCGACGTGATCGGCTTCTGCCTCCCCGCCGACCAGAAGCTCGGCCCGGGTGACAAGTTCATCGCCAAGGAGCTCGCCGGGATCAAGCGGACCCCCAAGGTCGCCGTCGTCACCAAGACCGACTTGGTGGACTCCAAGCAGCTCGCCGAGCAGCTGATCGCCATCTCCCAGCTGGGCGCCGAGCTGGGCTTCGAGTGGGCCGAGATCGTCCCGGTCTCGGCCGTGGGCAACACCCAGGTGGAGCTGCTCGCGGACCTGCTGGTGCCGCTGCTGCCCGAGGGGCCGCTGCTCTACCCGGAGGGCGACCTCACCGACGAGCCCGAGCAGATCATGGTCGCCGAGCTGATCCGTGAGGCCGCGCTGGAGGGCGTGCGGGACGAGCTGCCGCACTCGCTCGCCGTCGTGGTCGAGGAGATGCTGCCGCGCGAGGGGCGTCCGGAGGGCAGGCCGCTGCTGGACATCCACGCCAATGTCTACATCGAGCGGCAGAGCCAGAAGGCCATCGTCATCGGTTCCAAGGGCGCCAGGCTGAAGCACGTCGGCACGGTGGCGCGCCAGCAGATCGAGGCGCTGCTGGGCACCCCGGTCTTCCTGGACCTGCACGTCAAGGTCGCCAAGGACTGGCAGCGCGACCCCAAGCAGCTGCGCAAGCTGGGGTTCTGACGCCCCGTCGATTTCAGGCGCCCGGTCAGCCCGAGTCGCGGACCACGATCCTGGAGGTGGCCAGGTCGTGGACTTCCAGCGGGGCGTCCGGGTGCTGGATCAGCCGTTCGATCAGGTCGGCGAGGTTGCCCCCGCCCGGCGGGGTCTGCCGGACCGTGGTGAGCCGGGGGCGTAGCAGCCGGGACAGCATCACGTCGTCGGCGCCGACCACGGCCACGTCGGCGGGGACGCGGAGGCCGGCGTCCTGGAAGGCGCTCATCATCAGCATCGCGAACTCGTCGTTGTAGCTGAACAGCGCCGTCAGGCCCAGTCCCGGCCAGCGGGCCGCCAGCTCCGCGGCGGCCGTCTCGGTGTAGTCGAGGTCCAGGCGGGCGACGGTGACCCCGGTGCCCGCCGAATCGGCTGCGGCGCGTACCCCGGCGAGCCGGGGGAGGCTGAAGAGGTCGAGGGCGTGGTCGGTGGGCACGATCACGCCGATGGAGCGGTGGCCCCGGCCGAGCAGGTGCTCGGCGGCGACCGCGCCGACCTCCCGCTGGTCCATGAGCAGGGCGTGCGCGCCCGGGACCGGCGGGCCGCCGAGGGTGATCACCGCGCGGGTTCCGGAGCGCTTCAGCAGCTCGGCCGAGCGCGGGGTGAGCGAACCGCCCGGGCCGGCCAGGACGGCGGTCGGGCGCAGCTCGGCCCAGGCCCGCGCCGCGGACTCGCCCTGGTCGTTGCCGTCGCCCGCGTCGCCGTAGAGCACCACGGTGTAGCCGTGGGCGTGCAGCCCGGCGCGCAGTTCCGCGTAGAACTTGTTGAACAGCGGCCCGAAGGGGATGTCAGCGGCGGTCAGTAGCACGATGCCGCTGTGTCCGGCGCGCAGCGCGCGGGCCGCGGCGTGCGGGATGTAGCCGAGTTCGTCGGCCGCGGCGCGGACCCGCTGCCGGGTCTGCTCGCTGACCCGCCCGCCGGCGGTGTCGTTGAGCACGTACGACACGGTGGCCCGGGAGACGCCTGCCCGCCGGGCGACGTCGGCGCTGGTCGGAGAGCCGGTGCCGGCTGCTGATCGCTGTGTCATGTCAATCGGCATCTTTGCAGAACGAAGGGCTGGTGCGGGGGCGGATTGGGTGTTAAATATGGGATTACACGAGTCATCATGACACGTGTAACCAAATCGAAGACGTGTAACCGTGGACCTGGGGAGCCGACCATGGGCAACCACTGCCCCGAGCAGGACGCCATGCGTGAGACCGCCGTCGAAGCCGCCCTGGGGAAACTCGATCTGACTGCCAAGGTCGCCCTGCTCGCCGGCGCCGACATGTGGTCCCTGCCCGCCAACGAGGAGATCGGGCTGGGACGGCTGGTGATGTCCGACGGCCCGGCCGGCGTCCGCGGCGAGCGCTGGACCCCTGACGACCCGTCCGTCGCCATCCCCTCACCGACGGCCCTGGCCGCCACCTGGGACCCGGAACTGGTGCACCGGGTCGGCGGCCTGCTGGCGCAGGAGGCCCGCCGCAAGGGCGTGCACGTGGTCCTGGCACCCACCGTCAACCTGCATCGCAGCCCACGTGGCGGACGCCACTTCGAGGGCTACTCCGAGGACCCGCTGCTGACCGGCGAGATCGGCGCGGCCCTGGTCGGCGGCGTCCAGGACGGCGGTGTCGCCACCACGCCCAAGCACTGGGTCGCCAACGACTCCGAGACCGAGCGCTACAGCGTCGACGTCCGCGTCGACGAGCGCACCCTGCGCGAGCTCTACCTGGCCCCGTTCGAGGCCATCGTCCGCAAGGCCCGCCCCTGGGGCCTGATGGCCGCGTACAACCGGGTCAACGGCCGCAGCATGAGCGAGAACGGCGAGCTCAACAACGGTGTGCTGCGCGCGGAGTGGGGCTTCGACGGGATCCTGGTCTCGGACTGGACCGGCGCCCGCGACACCATCCGCGCCGCCCTCGGCGGCCTGGACATCGCCATGCCGGGACCGGTCACCGTCTACGGCGAGCACCTGGTCGCCGCGGTCCGCGACGGCCGCGTCCCGGAGGAGTCCGTGGACGAGCTGGCCCGCCGGGTGCTGCGGCTGGCCGCCAGGGTCGGCCTGCTGGCGGACGCCCCCGCCGTCGTCGCCGAGCCGCCCGCCCCGATCGACGGCGAGGCGCTGGCCCGCGAACTGGCCGCGCGCTCGTTCACCCTGGTCGGCAATGACGGCATCCTGCCGTTGGAGCCGGGCCTGGGTTCGGTCGCGCTGATCGGTGCGGCAGCCGCGGAGGCGCGGATCGGCGGAGGCGGCAGCGCCCAGGTCTTCCCGACCCGGGTCACCAGCCCGCTGGACGGGCTGCGCGCCGCACTGCCCGCAGGCACGGCCCTCGGCTACGCCCTGGGCGCGGACCCGCGCACCCACGTGGCCCCGCTCAGGGCCGGGGTGACCGCCGAACTGCTCGGCGCCGCAGGCGAGGTGCTGACGACGGCTCAGCTGCCCGACGGCTCGGTCCGCTGGATCGGCGAACTCCCGGACGGCGTCGGCTTCGACGCCCTGCGGGCCGTCCGCGCCACGGCGACGCTGGTCCCGCAGGCGACGGGCGTGCACCGGCTGGCGATCCGGGGCGCGGGGCGGTTCGTTCTGGAGGCCGCGGGCCGGGTGCTGTTCGACGGCGTGGTGCATCTGGACGGCGACGACCCCGCCGCCGCCTTCCTCAACCCGCCGGAGGCCGTGTTCGAGCTGGAGCTGCCGGGCGGCGCGCCGGTCGCGGTGACGCTGACGCACACCCTGCCGCAGGCCTCCGGCTTCGCCGGCTTCGGCCTGGTGTCCTTCGCGCTCGGCCATTCCGAGCCGGTGGCCACCGCCGACGAGCTGATCGACGAGGCGGTGGCGCTGGCTGCGGCGGCGGACGTCGCGGTGGTCGTGGTGGCCACCACCGAGGAGGTCGAGAGCGAGGGCGTGGACCGGACCGGCCTGGCGCTGCCCGGCCGCCAGGACGAGCTGGTGGCGCGGGTCGCCGCGGCCAATCCGCGCACGGTGGTCGTGGTCAACGCGGGCGCCCCGGTGCTGATGCCGTGGCGCGAGGACGTCGCCGCCGTGCTGCTGACCTGGTTCCCGGGCCAGCAGGCCGGCGCGGCGCTGGCCGACGTGCTGCTCGGCGCGGTCGAGCCTGGCGGCCGGCTGCCCACCACCTGGCCCGCCGAGGAGGCCGACTGCCCGGTCTGGGAGGTCGTGCCCACCGAGGGCGTGCTCGACTACGGCGAGGGCCTGTTCATCGGCTACCCGGCCTGGCAGCGGCGCGGGACCGCGCAGCCCGCGTACTGGTTCGGGCACGGGCTCGGCTACACCGACTGGGAGTACCAGGGGTTGGAGGTGCGGCTCGGCGCCGGCGCGGGCGCCGACGCTGCGGACGGTGACGGCGACCCCTACGCCGCGCGCGCCGAGGCGGTGGTGCGGGTGCGCAACACCGGGGCGCGCGCCGGGCGCGAGACCGTCCAGGTCTACCTGGCCCCCGACGGCTCCGACCGCACCCGCCCGGACCGCCGGCTGGCGGGCTTCGCCGTGGTGACGGCCGAGCCGGGCGAGACGGTCGAGGCCCGTATCCCGCTGCCGCTGCGGTCCTTCCAGACCTGGGGCGACGCGGGCTGGTCGGTCCGGCCCGGGACCTATGCGGTGGAGGCCGGCCGCAGCGTGGCCGACCGGCGGTTGACGGTCGCCCTGGACCTGCCTGCCGCAGGCGGGCGCTAGTCGCCCTGGGCCAGCACCAGGGCGATCAGGTCGGACTGACTGTCCGTCAACTGCGGTTCGGCGCAGTGCATCGGACTGCGGCCGTCGACGCTGATGGTGTAGTGGAACCCGTCCGGCACCCCGAAGGTCGGCGTCCGGGTGCAGGCCCCGAGGGCCTCGCGCGCCAGCGCATGGATGTGCGGGGCGTCCGGGCGCCCCTCGGTCTCCAGCACGGAGGCCCGGGGGGCGCCGAGGAAGCCGCCGGAACGGGTCACCTGGATACGCATGGTTGCCAGTGTGCGGCACAGGGTGACCGTTCGACCAGAGGTGCAGCGCCCCATGGGGGCGCGGGGAACTGCGCGAACAACCATCTACGGCGGTCAGGCCGGTGCAACGACCCCCACCTGCACCCACGCATCCCGCACCGCCGCCACCTCCGCCGCGCCGTAGCGCGCCCCCGCCGCCGCCACCGTCGCTGCGGCGAAGGTCGCGAAGTCCGCCGACGCGGGCAGCGTCCCGCCGGTCAGCACGTCGTACCAGATCTGCCCGGTCTTCTCCCAGGCGAAGCCGCCGATCGCGGTGGCCGCCAGGTAGAAGGCGTGGTTGGGGATGCCCGAGTTGAGGTGGACGCCGCCGTTGTCGTCGCTGGTGTCGACGTATCCGGCCATGGTGGCCGGCTGCGGGTCCTGCCCCAGGTTCGGGTCGTCGTAGGCGGTGCCCGGGGCCTTCATGGAGCGCAGGGCGACCCCGTGCACGCCCGGCGCGAGCAACCCCGCGCCGATGAGCCAGTCGGCCTGGTCCGCCGTCTGCTTGAGGCTGTACTGCTTCACCAGCGAGCCGAAGACGTCCGAGACCGACTCGTTGAGCGCGCCGGACTGGTCCTGGTAGTCCAGGTTGGCGCTGTACTGGGTGACCCCGTGGGTGAGTTCGTGCCCGATCACGTCCACCGAGACGGTGAAGTCGTTGAACAGCGTCCCGTCCCCGTCGCCGAAGATCATGCGCTCGCCGTTCCAGAAGGCGTTGTCGTACCGCTGGCCGTAGTGCACGGTCGCGTCCAGCGGCAGTCCCCGCCCGTCGATGGAGTGCCTGGCGTAGGCGGCCAGGTAGAAGTCGAAGGTCGCCCCGAGGCCGTCGTAGGCGCGGTCCACGGTCTGGTCGGGGACCGGCGCCGCGCCCTCGGTGCGGACCACCCGGCCCGGCAGCCGCTGGGTGTGGTGGTCGTCACAGACGGTGCGCTCCGCGGTGTCCAGGACACGCTCCCGCACGATCCCTTCGGGTGTCGACGGTGCCTCGGCCCGGTGCACGCGGTTGAGCGCGTCCAGGGCCAGCGAGCGCTCCGCGGCCTCCCGGACGGCGTCGTCCTCGGCGTGCGCGACCAGGTGTTCGAGGATGTGTGGAGGGACGATGCCGCAGAAGACCGGTACTGTCATGTCACTCAAAGTGCCACAGCAACGACGCTGTGTCACCACTCGTGCACGGACTTCGGGACCTTTGTCCCGTCTCAAAAGGCGGAACATCCCTGGGTTCTGCTGTGGCCGTCCGTAAGGCTGGGCTAGGGTGGACGCATCATGCGTGCCCGGCTGCTTCTTCTTAGCTGCCGCGGCGAGGGCCTGTAGTTCACACAAGGCCGACTCCCTCGCCGCGGGGAGCTGTGCTGTGCGCTTGTATAGAGCGTCGGTCGTCGGTTTCCTCCGCCCGAACCTCTCAGGGAGCATGAACCCCATGTCCGACACGCCTTTCAACGAGCGGCCCACCCCTGTCACCGCCGCGACCGTGCGCCAGCAGCCGTCCGGGATGCCGTTCCAGCGCTACGTACCCTTCGGCACCGTCGACCTGCCGGACCGCACCTGGCCGTCCAAGGTCATCACCAAGGCCCCCCGCTGGCTGTCCACCGATCTGCGCGACGGCAACCAGGCGCTGATCGACCCGATGTCCCCGGCGCGCAAGCGGGCGATGTTCGACCTGCTGGTGCGGATGGGCTACAAGGAGATCGAGGTCGGCTTCCCGTCCTCCGGCGCCACCGACTTCGACTTCGTACGCTCCATCGTCGAGGAGGGCGCGATCCCCGAGGACGTCACCATCAGCGTGCTGACCCAGGCCCGTGAGGACCTGATCGCCCGCACCGTGGAGTCGCTGGTCGGCGCCCCCCGGGCGACCGTCCACCTCTACAACGCGACCTCGCCGCTGTTCCGCCGGGTCGTCTTCAAGGGCTCCAGGGACGACATCAGGAACATCGCCGTGGACGGCACCCGGCTGGTGATGGAGTACGCCGAGAAGCTGCTGACCGAGGACACCGTCTTCGGCTACCAGTACTCGCCGGAGATCTTCATCGACACCGAGCTGGACTTCGCGCTGGAGGTCTGCGAGGCGGTGATGGACGTCTGGCAGCCCGCCGAGGGCCGCGAGATCATCCTCAACCTGCCCACCACGGTGGAGCGTTCCACGCCCAACGTCTACGCCGACAAGATCGAGTGGATGTCGCGGAACCTGTCCCGCCGCGAGTTCATCGCGCTGTCCACCCACCCCCACAACGACCGCGGCACCGGCGTGGCCTCCGCCGAGCTGGCCGTGATGGCCGGGGCTGACCGGGTCGAGGGCTGTCTGTTCGGGCAGGGCGAGCGCACCGGCAACCTGGACCTGGTCAACGTCGGGATGAACCTGTTCTCCCAGGGCGTGGACCCGATGATCGACTTCTCGGACATCGACGAGATCCGTCGCACCTACGAGTACTGCAACCAGATGGTCGTCCCCGAGCGCCACCCCTACGCCGGCGACCTGGTCTACACGTCCTTCTCCGGCTCCCACCAGGACGCCATCAAGAAGGGCTTCGACGCCCTGGAGGCCGACGCGGCCGCGGCCGGCCACCCGGTCGGCGAGCACACCTGGGGCGTGCCGTACCTGCCGATCGACCCCAAGGACGTCGGCCGCTCCTACGAGGCCGTGATCCGGGTCAACAGCCAGTCCGGCAAGGGCGGCATCGCCTACGTCCTGAAGAACGACCACAAGCTGGACCTGCCGCGCCGGATGCAGATCGAGTTCTCGAAGATCATCCAGGCCAAGACCGACACCGAGGGCGGCGAGGTCACCCCGGCCGAGATCTGGTCCACCTTCGAGGACGAGTACCTGCCCACCCCGGACGCCCCCTGGGGCCGGATCCAGCTGGGCGCCTACGCCACCGGCAGCACCGCCGAGGGCAAGGACACCATCACCGTCCAGGCCGTGGTGGACGGTTCGCCGGTCGAGCTGTCCGGCACCGGCGACGGCCCGCTGGACGCCTTCTTCGGCGCGCTGGCCTCGATCGGCGTCGACGCGCGGCTGCTGGACTACGTCGAGCACACGCTGAGCCAGGGTTCCGGCGCCCAGGCCGCCTCCTACTGGGAGTGCGCCGTGGACGGACAGGTGCTGTGGGGCGTCGGCATCGACACCAGCATCGTCCGGGCCTCCATCAAGGCCGTCGTCAGCGCCGTCAACCGGGCGCACCGCGGCTGACACCCGGATCGCACCGGACCGCGCCCGGACCGCACCCCTGGCGCATCCGGCCTGGTGGGCACCGGCTCCCGCGCCAAACCTGGCGGGGGCCGGTGATCTCCACCACAAATTTCTGATCCGGCAGCCGCACGGGGTACTGACAGGGTGTCATCGCGCATGGCAGCATCGGTGCAACCGACAGAGGAGTCGGTGCTGCAGGCAGGGGAGTGTGCCGTGACGATGCTGGTGACCCCCAAACTGGTCGAGCTCCGGGCGCGTTGGCGCACCGAGTCGCTCGGGGAGTTCTTCTGCCCGGGCTGCGGCGGTGACCGCAACTACCGCCGCCAGGGCGGTCGCAGGTGGCTGCGGCTGCTCGGGCTGCCGCTGCTGCCGGTGGGCGACGCGGGGATCACCCTGCAGTGCACCGCCTGCCGGGCCCGCTACGGCCTGGACGCCCTGGAACGTCCCACCTCCGGCAATCTGCTGGCGATGCTGCGCACCGCGCAGTACACCGTGGTGCTGGCCGTCCTCGCCGCCGGCGGCACCGCCCGCAGCACCCGCGACACCGCCCTCGGCGTGATCCACGACGCCGGCTACCCGGAGCTGGACGAGCCCCAGGTGCTGGCCGCCCTGGCCGCCCTCACCGGCGGCGACGAGGACCTGGTCGAGCTGTACGGCTGCGGCAGCGGCCTGGCAGTGGAGCTCCACACCGCGCTGGAGCCGCTGGCCCCGCACCTGATCGGCCCGGGACGGGAGCGCCTGCTCACCCAGGGCGCCCTGGTCGCGCTCGCCGACGGCCCGTACCGCCCCACCGAGCGCGAGGTGCTGCGCGCGGCCGGGCGCTGCCTCAAGCTCACCCCGGCGCAGATCGACGCGACCCTGGCGGCCGCGACCCGGCAGCCGCACTCCTGAGCGGTCCGGTCCTGCTCCGTCTGTCGGGTACACGGCAGAGACTGTCGGTCGGGTGCGCGACAATGGCGGGCATGAGTCTGTTCCGCGACGACGGGGTGGTGCTCCGGACCCAGAAGCTGGGCGAGGCGGACCGCATCATCACCCTGCTCACCCGCCAGCACGGCCGGGTGCGCGCGGTCGCCCGCGGAGTGCGCCGGACCAAGTCCAAGTTCGGCGCCCGGCTGGAACCCTTCTCCCATGTCGACGTGCAGTTCTTCTCCCGCGGCGAGGAACTGGTCGGACGCCATCTGGCGCTGTGCACCCAGGTGGAGACGATCACCCCGTACGGCAGCCGGATCGTCGACGACTACGGCCGCTACACCGCCGCCACCGCGATGCTGGAGACCGCCGAGCGCTTCACCGAGAACGAGGGCGAACCCGCGGTCCAGCAGTACCTGCTGCTGATCGGGGCCCTGCGCACGCTGGCCACCGGCGAGCACGACGCCCCGCTGGTGCTGGACGCCTTCCTGCTGCGCTCGCTCTCCGTGAACGGTTACGCCCCGTCGTTCGGCGACTGCGCCAAGTGCGGGATACCGGGCCCCAACCGCTTCTTCTCGGTGCAGACCGGTGGAGCGCTCTGTCCCGACTGCCGAGTGCCCGGCAGTGTCGTACCCTCCCCTGAGACACTGGTTCTGCTGGGGGCGCTGCTGTCCGGCGACTGGGAGACTGCGGACGCCACCGAGGCCCGGCACGCCCGCGAGGGCAGCGGCCTGGTGGCGGCGTACGTCCAGTGGCACCTGGAGCGGGGGCTTCGCTCGCTCCGGTACGTCGATCGTTGAGTTGGAGAACAGAGAGCTCATGGCAACAGCACGGCGCGGACTCTTCGGCGGCGGTCGGCAGCGGGAGTACCTGCCCCCGTCCCCGCACCCCAGCGGCGCCCGGCCGCCCAAGATCCCGGGCGAGCTGGTCCCCGAGCACGTGGCCGTGGTCATGGACGGGAACGGCCGCTGGGCCAAGGAGCGCGGGCTGCCGCGGACCGAGGGCCACAAGGTCGGCGAGAGCGTCGTGCTGGACGTGCTCAAGGGCTGCATCGAGCTGGGCGTGAAGAACCTCTCGCTCTACGCCTTCTCCACCGAGAACTGGAAGCGGTCGCCCGAGGAGGTCCGCTTCCTGATGAACTTCAACCGCGACGTGATCCACCGCCGCCGCGACGAGATGAACGAGATGGGGATCCGGATCCGCTGGGCCGGGCGGATGCCGAAGCTCTGGAAGAGCGTGGTGCAGGAGCTCCAGGTCGCCGAGGAGATGACCCGCGACAACGACGCGATGACGCTCTACATGTGCGTCAACTACGGCGGACGCGCGGAGATCGCCGACGCGGCGGCGGCGCTGGCGGCGGACGTGGCCGCCGGCAGGCTGGACCCGAAGAAGGTCAACGAGAAGACCCTCGCCAAGTACATGTACCACCCGGACATGCCGGACGTGGACCTCTTCATCCGCCCCAGCGGGGAGCAGCGGACCTCCAACTTCCTGCTGTGGCAGTCGGCGTACGCGGAGATGGTCTTCCAGGACGTGCTGTGGCCCGACTTCGACCGCCGCGACCTGTGGCGCGCCTGCGAGGAGTTCGCTTCGCGCGACCGCCGCTACGGCGGTGCCCTCCCCAACGAAGTGAGCCTCCCCAAGCAGGGGTGAACGTTGCGCAGAGGGTGACCGTCGCGGGTGGTTGCCGTTCGCGCAGTTCCCCGCGCCCCTGGCAAGTGCAACTGGCTCAGTTGCAGCACCTCAGGGGCGCGGGGAACTGCGCGAACACCAGCCACCCGCCGATGTAGAGCTAACGCTCAGACGCTGCACACTCCGCGCACGTCCCGAAGATCTCCAGCGTGTGGGCCACGTCCACGAACCCGTTGTCGCGGGCGACCCCCTCGGCCCAGCGCTCCACCGCCGGCCCCTCCACCTCGACCGTCCGTCCACAGGACCTGCAGACCAGGTGGTGGTGGTGCCCACTGCTGCACCGTCGGTAGACGGCTTCGCCGTCGTCGGTCCGCAGGACGTCGATCTCGCCGGCGTCCGCCAGCGACTGCAGGGTGCGGTAGACGGTGGTGAGCCCGACCGAGTCGCCCCGGTGCTTCAACAGGTCGTGCAACTCCTGCGCACTGCGGAAGTCGTCGACCTCGGCGAGCAGCGAGGAGACCGCGGTGCGCTGCCGGGTCGACCGGGCGGGGGACGACGGCTGCGTTGATGCTCGCTGCGCGGGCGACGGCGTCACCGGGACTCCTCTGGGGCGGGCTCTCGAACAGCAGGGTTTCGAACAGCAGGGCTTCGAACGGTGGGGTTTGGAACGGTGGGCTTTCGAACAATCGGTGCCGTCGCCATTGTGCCAGCCGGGACCGGCTTTCCGGCGCCCGCACGCGCCACGGGCCCGGACGCCCACCTCTTGAAAACCATGTTCATCTACAATGGTAACCATTGTCAAACCGAGCCGCCGGGGCCCGCTCGCCGCAACGGATGTGAAACCCCTGCCGCCGGCACCGGTAACCTGAGGTATTCGGTCGCGTTCCCCGGCTCGTTCCCCTGGCCGTGACGCGTCCCGCGTGCAATGAAATCCATCACTGACCGCATTCGTCGTACTGAAGAGAGCACTGTGGCCGCCGACAAGATCGACACCATCGTCAGCCTGAGCAAGCGCCGTGGCTTCGTCTATCCCTGCAGCGAGATCTACGGTGGCCAGAAGGCCGCCTGGGACTACGGGCCGCTGGGTGTCGAGCTGAAGGAGAACATCAAGCGGCAGTGGTGGCGCAACATGGTCACCAGCCGTGAGGACGTTGTCGGCCTCGACTCGTCCGTCATCCTCGCCCGCGAGGTCTGGGAGGCCAGCGGCCACGTCGCGACCTTCAGCGACCCGCTGACCGAGTGCACCTCCTGTCACAAGCGCTACCGCGCCGACCACCTGGAGGAGGCCTACGAGGCCAAGCACGGCCACGTCCCGGCCAACGGCCTCGCCGACATCAACTGCCCCAACTGCGGCAACAAGGGCGGCTTCACCACGCCCAAGCCGATGTCCGGGATGCTGCAGACCCACCTGGGCGCGTTCAACGCGGACGACCCGGCCGGTCTGGCCTACCTGCGCCCGGAGACCGCGCAGGGCATCTTCATCAACTTCGCCGCCGTGCAGCAGACCTCGCGCAAGAAGCCCCCGTTCGGCATCGGCCAGACCGGCAAGAGCTTCCGCAACGAGATCACCCCCGGCAACTTCATCTTCCGCACCCGCGAGTTCGAGCAGATGGAGATGGAGTTCTTCGTCAAGCCCGGCGAGGACGAGAAGTGGCACGAGTACTGGCTGCAGGAGCGCTGGAACTGGTACATCGACCTCGGCATCCGTGAGGAGAACCTGCGCTTCTACGAGCACGCCAAGGAGAAGCTCTCCCACTACGCCAAGCGCACCGTCGACATCGAGTACCGCTTCAACTTCGGCGGCAACGAGTTCGGCGAGCTCGAGGGCATCGCCAACCGCACCGACTACGACCTGACCCAGCACAGCGAGCACTCCGGCCAGGACCTCAAGTACTTCGACCAGGAGTCCGGCGAGCGCTGGTTCCCGTACGTGATCGAGCCCGCGGCCGGTGTCAACCGCGCGATGCTGGCGTTCATGCTGGACGCCTACCGCGAGGACGAGGCGCCCAACGCGAAGGGCGTGATGGAGAAGCGCGTGGTGATGCGCCTCGACCCGCGGCTCGCGCCGGTCAAGGTCGCCGTGCTGCCGCTGTCGCGCAACGCCGCCCTCTCCCCGAAGGCCCGCGGCCTGGCCGCGGACCTGCGCAAGCACTGGAACGTCGAGTTCGACGACGCCGGCGCCATCGGCCGCCGCTACCGCCGCCAGGACGAGATCGGCACGCCGTTCTGCATCACCGTCGACTTCGACACCCTGGACGACAATGCGGTGACCGTGCGCGAGCGCGACACCATGGAGCAGCAGCGGATCTCGCTGGACCAGGTCGAGGGCTTCCTCGCCGGCAAGCTGCTGGGCTGCTGACGGTTGGGCTGCTGACTGCTGGGCGGCTGACGGTCCGACCGCCGCACCCGGCGCCGCCCCCGAACCGGAGACGATCCGGTTCGGGGGCGGCGCCGTGTCGCTGGTCGGGGCGGTCAGGCCGGCTGCGGCAGGGAGCGCAGGGCCAGTCGGGCGCAGAGGCAGGCCAGCGGCAGTTCGGCGAGGACCGCCATGGCCAGTGCGGTGGCCAGGGCCTGGCCCGGGGCGGCGGTGGTCACGTCGAACCAGGCGTCGGTCAGCAGCAGGACCGCGGTGCCCGCGGCGGTGAGGCAGAGCCGCGGATCGGCCCGGCGCAGCAGCAGTCCGGTCAGCACCAGGCCCGCCGCCTCCAGGGAGTCCAGCCCGACCCAGTTCCACGCGCCGGAGGCGGCGAGGACGCCGAGCCAGGGGACCAGCACCAGGCCGAGCCCGACCAGGGCGCGGGCGACCAGCTCTGGACGGCGGAGCGCGGGCCGGGGGAGTACCGGGCGCGGGAGCGCCGGCCGGGGGAGCGGGGTGGCGGTGTACGCGGGCGGGAAGGGCGCGGCGACGAGGAGCATGCTCACCGCGACCACCCCGCGCGCACCCGCAGCCGCTCGCTCGTACCGTCGCGGCGGGTCACGGTCACCCGGTCGAAGCAGCCCTCCAGGGTCGCCAGCCAGAACGATCCGGCCGCGGTGATCGCCTCGGCCGGCTGCCGGGTGTGGTTCCGCTGGGTGCACAGCACCGCCGGTGGTATTCCGTCGGGTGGCAGATGGCCCCAGGCGAGCACCGAGGGACGCCCGTTGGAGGAGGCCCGGCGGGCGCCGCGGAGCAGGTCCGCGGCCAGCGGCCGGGCCACCAGGATGTCCAGCAGCAGACCCGCGTTGTAGACCTCCAGGGCGGTCCGCCCCCGCGTCCCCAGCGCGAACCGCACCGACCACGGCGAGTCGAGCAGCGGCAGGTCGTCGAGGTCGAGGTCGAGCGTCGGATAGGGCTGCGGCATGGTCATCAGGGTCCCTCCCCAAGCTGTGAGCCACCTGAAAGGACGCCGTGCGGCCGATGGCTCCCGGTCACGGTGATCAGCCTCCCGGAAACGGGGGCCGGCGTCGGTAGCGCATGGATCCGACCCGGGGGTGGTGCCAGGTACACCCTGACAGGGACTCAGGGTTCATGGCCGGGGGCCGATCGTCTCTCCTAGGCTCTGGCTCATGGCAACGACAACCCCCGGAGCGTCCCGGATGATTCCGCTCCCGACCCGGCGAACGCTGCTGCGGGTGCTGGGCGGACCGGTGCTGCTCTGGGGCTGGCGGGAGACCGGGTTCGTCGCCGCCGGGGTGCCGCTGGCCCTGCTGACCGGGGGCGTGGTCGCGCTGCTGCCGAAGCTGCCGGCGGTCGCGGTGCTGCTGGTGCTGTTCCTGCTGGGCCTGCGGCCGCTGCTCACCCGGCTGCAGCGGAGCCGGTTCCGGTCGCTGCTGGGCCTGGACATCCCGGAGATCCCCGGCCCGGACCGGCCGCTGCACGGTTGGCGCCGGCTGCGGGTGCTCCGGGCCGAGAGCACCTGGCGGCAGTTGGCTTACCACCTGCTGGCCGGGCCGCTGGTGGCCGCGCTGGCGGTGCTGGTGCTGGCCGGCTGGACGGTGGGGTTGGTGCTGTCCACCGTCTACGCCTGGTGGATGCTGGTGCCGTCGGACAGCCTGATCGCCACCCAGTCGGACAAGGGCAACCTCTGGATGACGGTGACGGGGGCGCTGTTCCTCTGGGCGATGCCCTGGGCGGCGCTGCTGGTACGCCAGCTGGACACCAGGGCGGCAGCCGCGCTGCTCGGCCCGAACCGGGCCAGGGAGCTGCAGCGCCGGGTCGAGTCGCTGGCGGAGAGCCGCAGCGAGGTCGTCGACGCGGCGGACGCCGAACGCCGCAGGATCGAGCGCGACCTGCACGACGGCGCCCAGCAGCGGCTGGTCTCCATGGCGATGAACCTGGGACTGGCCCGGCGGATGCTCAAGGGACTCCCGGCGGACGTACAGGCGCCGCGCGCCATGGAGGTGATCGAGGAGGCGCACCGCGAGGCCCAGGCGGCCATCGTGGAACTCCGGGACCTGGTCCGCGGCCTGCACCCGGTGGTGCTGGAGGACCGGGGCCTGGACGCGGCGCTGTCCGGCATCGCCGCCCGCGCCCCGCTCCCGGTCCGGCTGACGGTCGGACTGCAGCAGCGGGCCTCCCCCGCGGTGGAGGCGGTGGCCTACTTCGTGGTCTCCGAGGCGCTGGCGAACACCGCCAAGCACGCGCGCGCCTCGCGGGCCGAGGTGTCGGTACGGCAGAGTGGCTCGCGCATCGTGATCACCGTGCTGGACGACGGGATCGGCGGTGCGGACCCGGCGAAGGGCACCGGGCTCTCCGGGCTGCGGCAGCGCGCCGCCTCGGTGGACGGGACCCTCGCCGTCAGCAGCCCCCCAGGGGGCCCCACCACTCTCACCGTGGAGTTGCCGTGCGTGCTGTGATCGCCGAGGACTCGGTCCTGCTGCGAGTCGGACTGGTCAAGGTGCTGGAGGCGGTCGGCTACGAGGTCGTGGCCGCGGTCGGCGAGGCCGAGGCGCTGCTGGCGGCGGTGGCGGAGCACAGCCCCGACGTGGTGGTGACCGACGTCCGGATGCCGCCGGGATTCACCGACGAGGGCGTGCGCGCTGCCCTGATGATCCGTCAGCAGTGGCCCACAGTGGCCGTTCTGCTGCTGTCCCAGTACGTGGAGGAGCGCTACGCCGCCGACCTGTTGGTCGGCAACGTCCGCGGCGTCGGCTATCTGCTGAAGGAGCGGGTGGCCAATGTGGACGACTTCCTGGACGCGCTGGAGCGGGTCGCCGCCGGCGGCACCGCGCTGGACCCCGAGGTCGTCTCGCAGCTGCTGCTGCGCCGGCAGAGCGGTCCGCTGGACTCGCTGACCCCGCGCGAGCGCGAGGTGCTGTCGCTGATGGCGGAGGGCAGGTCGAACGCGGCCATCGCGCAGGCCTTGGTGGTCAGCGAGAGCGCGGTGGCCAAGCACATCAACAACATCTTCATGAAGCTGGCGCTCTCCCCGACCGAGGGGGAGCACCGCAGGGTGATGGCGGTCCTGCAGTTTTTGGATCAGCGCAGCCTGGACCAGCGGACCTGACCGGACCTGACCGACCCGATGGGGGAGACATGAACCGAGGCGTGATCACGTTCAACGGGCCCGACTCCGTGAAACGGACCCTGTGGTGGGTCGTGGCGCTGGTCACCGCGCTGGCGGTGGCCTCGACCACGGGGCTGGTGCTGGTCGGGAAGCTGGCCCGGCGGGATGCCACCTCGACCTGGACCAGCAGCCATGCGATCTCCAAGGTGCGGATCGACGCGGCCGGGGGCATGGTCGAGGTCGACGGCGGCCCGACCGGCGGCACGGTGACGGCGCGGCAGGACATCGGCTGGCTCACCTCCAGGCCGGTCGTCAGCTACACCTGGGACAAGGACACCCTGGTGGTGTCGGTGTCCTGCTCCGGCGGCGCGCTGCTCGGTTCGCTCAACTGCCAGGCCGACGTGCGGCTGCAGGTTCCGGCCGGCACGGCTGTCGACTCGGTGACCGACTCGGGCCCGGTGGTGGTCAACCGGGTGTCGGGGGCGGTGAACCTCCGCTCGCGCTCGGGTCCGCTGACCGTCAGCGATGTCAGCGGACCGTTGACGCTGTCGTCGGACTCCGGTCCCGTCGAGGGCGACGGTCTGCGGTCCGCCACGGTGGCCGTCCACAGCTCCTCGGGGCCGCAGTCGCTGAACTTCGCGAGCGCACCGCAGTCGGTCACCGCCGACTCGGACTCGGGCCCGATCGACGTCGCCCTTCCCAGGAACACCCACTACCAGGCGATGGCCAGTTCCAGGAGCGGACCGGCCTCGGTGGACGAAGGGCTGGACGACCCGAGCAGCACCGGCACCGTCAAGGTGACCAGCCGTTCGGGCCCGGTGGACATCTCCTACGGCTCATGAGAACGGCTCATGAGTACGGCTCATGACGTCGTGGGCAGCCGGCCGGTGTCGGGATCGCGCGAGGTCAGGCAGTAGGTCCCGCCGGCCGGGTCCCGCATCACCGTCCACCGCTGCTCACGACGCACCACCTCGGCCCCGAGCCGCAGGTGCAGCGCCGTGGTCGCCGCGACATCGGCGCAGGCCAGATCCAGGTGGGCCGAGGTCGGCCGCTCCTCCTCCAGCCGGTGCAGCAGGATCTGCACCGGGATCCCGGCACCGGCCGGGGGCCGCACCATGCGGAACTCCGGCCGGGAGCCACGCTCGGAGCCCCAGCCGGTGAGCCCGGCCCAGAAATCCGTCTCCGCGTCGAAGACGCTCGGCGCGAGGTCGATGGCCACCTGGTCGAGGCGGACGCCGCCCTCGGGCTCGGGGCGTTCGGCCGCGCCGTCCCAGGGCATCACGCAGAACAGCTGGCCGCCGGGGGAGCGCAGCACCACCCAGCTCCCGTGGTCGGCCACGACGACGGCGCCAGAGGCGACCGCCTCGGACCGGAACACCTCGTAGTCGTCGACGGCCAGGTCCAGATGCGCGCCGCCGTCCCCGTCGACGCCCTGCAGCTTGAGGTGGGCGTCCGCGCCCGCCCGCTGCGGCAGCAGTGTCAGGAACTCGCCCTGCTCGCCGCGCGGGGCGGACCGGCCGGTGCCGGTGACAGCCGTCCAGAAGGCGCTGCTCTGCTCGAAGCGGTCGAGCGGCCGGTCGATGAACGCGTACACCCAGCGGATCACTGCGCCAGCCTCTCCCGTGCCTCCATCAGTGCGAATCCCAGCAGGTTCAGCCCGGGCCAGCGGGCCGGGTCGGCGGCCCGCTCGTCGTCGGCCGCCAGCCCGATCCCCCACACCCGGTCCACCGGGCTGGCCTCCACCAGCACCCGGTCCCGGGTCTCCAGCAGATAGTCGCGCAGCGCCGGATCCTGCCCGAACTTGGCGACATTGCCCTGCACCACCAGCTCGAACCGGGCCGCCGTCCACGCCGCGTCGTCGAAGCCGCGCACCAGCCGGCCCCGCTGCTTGGCCTCGGCGGGGGTCCGTGCGGCGAGGATCCCCGGCACCGACTCCTCGTCACCGAACAGCCGCGCCTTGCCCGCCATCATCCAGTGCTCCGCCGAGGTGTACTCCACCCCGTCGACCGCGAACACCGAAGGCCACCACTGACTCAGCGCCCCGGCCCCCACCGAACCGTCCCTCTGCGCCCGATGCCCCCAGAACATCAGCCACTTGGGCCGCGCCCCGCCCGCCACCAGCGCGGCCAGCCCCTCCCGGCTGCGCGCCCGCGCCGGGTGCTGCTTCTCACTCGTCGTCATACCGGTGATCCTTCCATCCGTCACCGACACCCGGCCAAGCAGTTTCCGGCATGCAGCAGGCCCCCGGCCGAGGGTGTCGGCAGAGGGCCTGGAGGCTACGGACCGCGCGGCGGGTCAGCCGATGCGGCGGGGGAGGCGGGTGGAGAGGGCGATGACGGCCAGGGTGAGCACGAACTGCAGGGCCAGCACCAGGGTCAGGGCGTCGTGCATGCCGTGGGTGGGGGAGAGGGTGAGGAAGAGCGTGCCCAGGGTGGCCACGCCGAGGGCGAGACTGGACTGCTGGGTGGTGGCGAGGATGCCGCCGCCGACGCCGGCCCGCTCGGCCGGGATCTCGGAGAGGATCAGCCGGATCAGCGGAGGCATCACCAGGCCCTGTCCGGTACCGGCGACGACCATGCCGGGCAGCAGCACCAGCGGGCTGAGGCCGGACCAGTCGGTGGCCACGGTGACCGTGAGCACCACCAGGCCCAGGGCTTGGATCACCGCGCCGGTGCGGATCACCTTGCTGCCGTAGCGGGTCAGCAGCCGCGGTCCGGCCAGCGAGGCGACGAAGAAGCCGACGGCCATCGGGACCATGGCCACGCCGGAGGCGATCGGGCCCTCGTTCAGGCCGACCTGCAGGGCCACCGCCATCACCACCATGAAGCCGCCGAAGCCGGTGAAGAAGGGGACGGCCATGGTGAGACCGGTGCGCAGACCGTGGATGCGCAGCAGCGACAGCGGGATCAGCGGGATGTTGCCGGCCTGCTCCGAGCGGCGCTCGGTGCGGACGAAGGCGTAGCCGAGGAAGGGGACGGCGGCCAGCAGGGTCCAGGTCCACCAGGCCCAGCCGACGGCGCGGCCCTCCATCAGCGGGATCAGCAGTGCCAGCAGCGTCGCGGCCAGCAGGCCGGTGCCGGGCAGGTCGACCTTGGCCGGGTTGGCCGAGCGGGTCTCCGGGACGGAGCGCAGTGCCAGCACCGCGGCGACTAGCGCGACCGGGACGTTCACCAGGAAGATGAAGCGCCAGCCGGTGCCGAACAGGTTCGCCGAGAGCAGCACCCCGCCGAGGACCTGGCCGATGACGACCGAGATCCCGCCGACCGCGCCGTAGATGCCCATGGCGCGGGCCTTGCGCTCGCCCTGGGTGGCGGACTGGATGGTGGCCAGCGCCTGCGGCAGCATCAGCGCCGCCGCCGCGCCCTGCAGCACCCGGGCGCCGACCAGCGCCAGCGCCGTCGGGGCCAGGCCGCAGGCCAGCGAGGTCAGGCCGAAGGCCAGGGAGCCGGCGATGAACAGCCGGCGGCGGCCGAAGAGGTCACCGAGCCGTCCGCCGAGGACCAGCAGCACGGCGTAGGCGATGCCGTAGCCGGCCACGAAGAGTTCCAGCGTCGCCGGGCCGGCGACCAGGTCCTTGTCGATGGTGGGCAGGGCGACATTGACGATGAAGAAGTCCAGCATCGGCAGGAAGGCGCCGAGCAGGACGGTGAACAGGCCCAGGGTGCTGAGCCGGGGGGCGGCCGGCGCCGGCTTGGGGCCGGTGCCGCCGAGCTTGGTGACGGTTGGCAGGACGTTCGCCCGGGTTGCGGGTGCGGTCAGTGGAGTAGCCATGGCCACTACTTTCCGCCTCTGCTTAGCCTGGTACCAGTGTCTGGTTATCCTGGTAGCGGTACTACCTGGCACAGGGATGCCGAGGGGTGCATCCTGGTAGACATGGCCACCGCATCAGCTCCCGCCGCCGCCCCGCTCGAACTGGTCCCCTCCGCCGCCCCCGAGGACGTCCGCCGCCGTGAGCTGGCCGGCTTCCTCCGCAGCCGGCGCGAGCGGATCTCGCCCGAGCAGGTCGGCCTGCCCGCGGTCGGCCGGCGCCGGACGCCGGGGCTGCGCCGCGAGGAGGTGGCGCTGCTCGCCGCCGTCGGGGTCACCTGGTACACCTGGCTGGAGCAGGCCCGGGACATCCAGGTCTCCCCGCAGGTCCTGGACGCCATCTCGCGGGCCCTGCTGCTGGACGCCAACGAGCGCCAGCACCTGTTCATCCTGGCCGGCACCGTGGACCCGGCGCCCCCGGCGACCTGCCCGACGGTCACCCCGTCGGTCCAGGCGCTGATGAAGCAGCTGGAGCCCTACCCCTGCGCGGCGATGAACAGCCGCTACGACGTCCTGGCCTACAACAGCACCTACCGGCTGCTGGTCACCGACCTGGACGAGGTCGCGCCCGAGGACCGCAACCTGATGCTGCTGGCCTTCACCCACCCGGACTGGAAGCGCAACCTGGTGGACTACGAGCAGGCGACGGCGCTGATGGTGGCCAAGTTCCGCAGCGCCATGGCCGACCACGTCGCCGAGCCGGCCTGGAAGGCGCTGCTCAAGCGGCTGCGACTGGCCTCGCCCAAGTTCGACGCGCTGTGGCAGCAGCACGAGGTCGGCATGACCGGCAACGGTGAGAAGCGCTTCCTCAACCCGCACGTCGGGCTGCTGCACTTCGAGTTCACCACGCTGTGGCTGGGCCCGCGGCCCAGCACCCGGATCGTCAGCTACACCCCCGCCGACGAGGAGACCCGGGAGCGGATCGAGCGGCTGCACAAGCTGGCCACCTCAAGCTGACCACGGAGAGCCGACCGCTGGGCCTGGCGGCCCGGGCCGCCGGATCGGGGTGGGACAATGGGGGGTCCGCCCAGTGATCAGGAAGAGCGAGAGATGACCACGACCGTCGCAGCCCCCACCACCGCCCCGCTGAAGCTGGGCGGCATCCAGGTGTGGCCGCCGGTCGTGCTGGCGCCGATGGCGGGCATCACCAACGCCCCGTTCCGCACCCTGTGCCGGGAGCAGTCCGGCGGCAAGGGGTTGTTCGTCTCCGAGATGATCACCACCAGGGCGCTGGTCGAGCGGGACCGCAAGACCATGCGGCTGATCGGCTTCGACGCCTCCGAGACGCCCCGCTCCATCCAGCTGTACGGGGTGGACCCGGTCACCGTCGGCCGCGCCGTCCGCATGATCGCGGACGAGGACCTGGCCGACCACATCGACCTCAACTTCGGCTGCCCGGTGCCCAAGGTGACCCGCAAGGGCGGCGGCTCCGCGCTGCCGTACAAGCGGAACCTGCTGCGGGACATCCTGCGCCAGGCGGTCGGCAACGCCGGCGGGCTGCCGGTCACCATGAAGATGCGCAAGGGCATCGACGACGAGCACATGACCTACCTGGACGCCGGGCGGATCGGCGCCGAGGAGGGCGTGTCCGCCATCGCCCTGCACGGGCGCACCGCGATCCAGCACTACAGCGGGGTGGCCGACTGGTCCGCCATCGCCCGGCTGCGCGAGTCCGTCCCGGACCACGTCCCGGTGCTGGGCAACGGCGACATCTGGTCGGCCGACGACGCGGTGCGGATGGTGCGGGAGACCGGCTGCGACGGTGTGGTGGTCGGCCGCGGCTGCCTGGGCCGCCCCTGGCTGTTCAAGGAGCTGGTCTCGGTCTTCGAGGGCGAGACCGAGTACGCGCGGCCGGACTTCTCCTACGTGGCCGGTGTGATGTACCGGCACGCCCAGCTGCTGGGCGAGTGGATCGGCGACGAGAAGCACGGCGTCGTGGACTTCCGCAAGCACGTGGCCTGGTACACCAAGGGCTTCTCGGTCGGCTCCGAGCTGCGCCGCGCGCTGGCCCTGGCCTCCTCGCTGGACGAGCTGGCCGAGCACCTCGCCGCCGTCGACCAGGACCAGCACTGGCCCGAGAGTGCCGACGGCCCGCGCGGCCGGACCTCCGGGGCCAACCGGGTGGTGCTCCCGGAGGGCTGGCTGGACGACCCCTACGACTGCGCCGTACCCAGCGCGGACGCCGAACTGGACACCAGCGGCGGCTGAGGCTTACGGAATCTACGTCCGACAGGTGGCCGGAGGCGTGCGGGGGCACGTGACTCTGGCCACATTGGTGCTCACTTTGCGTCAGAAGGACGCAAAAGCGCAGGTGGGCCGGGGGGCGGAACGGCTTCCGAACGTGCTCGCGTCACCGGATGGCGCAAACGTCCAGGCAATCAAGCCAAGGCAACGGAAGCGACACCGATCATGAACGCTGAGTAGCGCTGGTGTGATCTTGCGGTTTCGGTCCGTTCAACCTTTGAAGGCGGGCTAACGTCAGGGCGACGATTTCAGTTTCCTAGGCGAAGACCGATCCGGTGCATTCGATCTACTGGGTTACCAGCGGGTACAAACCACTGACGGCCCAACGGGGGCGCTGAAACGCCTTTGATCTGGGTATGTTTCCGGTCGTCAGGGCAACCGTGCGGCAGGAGAACAGACCCGTGTCGGCAGAGCAGAAATTCGTTTACGACTTCACCGAGGGCAACAAGGATCTCAAGGACCTGCTCGGCGGGAAGGGTGCGAACCTCGCCGAGATGACCAACCTCGGTCTCCCGGTCCCTCCCGGGTTCACCATCACCACCGAGGCCTGCAAGGTCTACCTGGAGACCGGCGACGAGCCGGCCTCGCTCCGCGACGAGGTGAGTGCGCACCTCGACGCGCTGCAGCAGCAGATGGGCAAGCAGCTCGGCGACTCGGCCGACCCGCTGCTGGTCTCGGTCCGCTCGGGTGCCAAGTTCTCCATGCCCGGGATGATGGACACCGTCCTCAACATCGGACTGTCCGACGCCTCGGTGAGCGGCCTGGCCGCCCAGTCCGGCAATGACCGCTTCGCCTGGGACTCCTACCGCCGCCTGATCCAGATGTTCGGCAAGACCGTGCTGGGCGTGGAGGGCGACCTGTTCGAGGAGGCGCTGGAGCGGGCCAAGCAGGCCAAGGGCACCAGCGACGACCTGGACCTGGACGCCGCCGACCTCAAGGCGATCGTCGAGGACTTCAAGGCCATCGTCCGCGACCACACCGGCCGCGACTTCCCGCAGGACCCGCGCGAGCAGATGGACCTCGCCGTCCACGCCGTCTTCGACAGCTGGAACAGCGACCGGGCCAAGCTCTACCGCCGCCAGGAGCGCATCCCCGGCGACCTGGCCACCGCCGTCAACATCTGCTCCATGGTCTTCGGCAACCTGGGCTCCGACTCCGGCACCGGCGTCGCCTTCACCCGCGACCCGGCCAGCGGCCACCAGGGCGTCTACGGCGACTACCTGCAGAACGCGCAGGGCGAGGACGTGGTCGCCGGCATCCGCAACACCATGCAGCTGGCTGAGCTGGAGGGGCTGGACAAGGCCTCCTACGACCAGCTGATGGCCATCATGGAGACCCTGGAGAACCACTACCGGGACCTCTGCGACATCGAGTTCACCATCGAGCGCGGCAAGCTGTGGATGCTGCAGACCCGGGTCGGCAAGCGCACCGCCGCGGCCGCCTTCCGGATCGCCGTCCAGCTGGTCGACCAGGGCCTGATCGACCTGGACGAGGCCCTGCACCGGGTCACCGGCGGCCAGCTGGCCCAGCTGATGTTCCCCCGTTTCGACGAGAAGACCAAGGCCGAGCGCGTCGCCTGGGGCATCGCCGCCTCGCCCGGCGCGGCCGTCGGCAAGGCCGTCTTCGACTCCTACACCGCGGTCAAGTGGTCCCGCTCCGGCGAGCAGGTGATCCTGGTCCGCCGGGAGACCAACCCGGACGACCTGGACGGCATGATCGCCGCCGAGGGCATCCTCACCTCCCGCGGCGGCAAGACCTCGCACGCGGCCGTGGTCGCCCGCGGCATGGGCAAGACCTGTGTCTGCGGCGCCGAGGAACTGGAGGTCGACACCAAGAAGCGCCGCTTCATGACCGCCGACGGCAAGGTGGTGGAGGAGGGCGACCTGATCTCCATCGACGGCTCCACCGGCAAGGTCTACCTGGGCGAGGTCCCGGTGGTCCCCTCCCCGGTGGTGGAGTACTTCGAGGGCACCCTGCACGCCGGCGCCGACGAGGAGGGCGGCCTGGTCCAGGCGGTGCACCGGCTGATGGCCCACGCCGACGTCCGCCGCAAGCTCCGGGTCCGGGCCAACGCCGACAACGCGGACGACGCCAACCGCGCCCGCCGCTTCGGCGCCCAGGGCATCGGGCTGTGCCGCACCGAGCACATGTTCCTCGGCGAGGAGCGGCGCAAGGAGGTCGAGCACCTGATCCTGGCCGACAACGACAAGGACCGCGAGTCGGCCCTGGCGACGCTGATGCCGCTGCAGAAGGGCGACTTCGTCGAGCTGTTCCAGGCCATGGACGGACTGCCGGTGACGGTGCGGCTGCTCGACCCGCCCCTGCACGAGTTCCTGCCCGACATCACCGAGCTCTCGGTGCGGGTCGCCCTCGCCGAGGCCCGCAAGGACCCCAACGAGAACGACCTGCGGCTGCTCCAGGCCGTGCACAAGCTGCACGAGGCCAACCCGATGCTCGGCCTGCGCGGGGTACGCCTCGGCCTGGTCATCCCCGGCCTGTTCGGGATGCAGGTGCGGGCCATCGCCGAGGCCGCCGCAGAGCGCCGCCGCGGCGGCGGGGACCCCCGCCCCGAGGTGATGATCCCGCTGGTCGGGACGGTGCAGGAGCTGGAGATAGTGCGGGACGAGTGCGAGCAGGTGCTGCGCGAGGTCCAGGCCGCGACCGGGGTCAAGCTCGACATCAAGCTCGGCACGATGATCGAGCTGCCGCGCGCCGCGCTGACCGCCGGTCAGATCGCCGAGGCGGCGGAGTTCTTCTCCTTCGGCACCAACGACCTGACCCAGACGGTGTGGGGCTTCTCCCGGGACGACGTGGAGGCCTCCTTCTTCACGGCCTACCTGGAGAAGGGCATCTTCGGGGTCTCCCCGTTCGAGACCATCGACCGCGACGGAGTCGGCGCCCTGGTCAAGCACGCCGTGAAGGAGGGCCGGGCGACCCGCCCCGACCTCAAGCTCGGCGTCTGCGGCGAGCACGGCGGCGACCCGGACTCGGTCCACTTCTTCCACCAGGCCGGGCTGGACTACGTGTCCTGCTCGCCCTTCCGGATCCCGGTGGCGCGCCTGGAGGCAGGCCGCGCCGCCATCGAGACCGCGGGCAGCGACTCGCGCTGACAAACCCTCACCGGAGCCCCTCACTCCGGTTGTCAGCGCGAGGCAACCCCTCCCAACACCCCCGTCCCCGACCAAGGATGAGGGCCGGGAGGGGGCTGCCCGCCCAAGCACGGCGGCGCTCGGCGCAGAGTACCCGCCGTACGGCCGGGGCTGTGGGACGGACAATGGCGTCCGTCCCACCGCCCCGGCCTCTTTTGCGTGCCGGTCTCTTTTGCGCGCCGGGCTACGCCGAGATGAGCGGTCTGGACGGCTCCACCGCGATCCGCGGAGTGGCGACGCGCAGCTCCAGCTGGACCCGGGCCACCGGCCACTCCTCGTCCAGGATCGAGTAGAAGGCCGTGCCCCGGACCAGGCCGTCGAGCCCGCGGGTGTGGGCCCGGTGGACCCCTTCCAGCACCGCGCCCAGCCGCTCGATCGCCGCGCGGGACCGCGCGTTGCGGGCGTCGGCGCGCATGGAGATCCGGCGCACGCCCCAGACGTCGAAGGCATGACGCAGCATCAGCAGCTTGGCCTCGGTGTTGATGCCGGTGCCCTGCGCCCTCGCGGACAGCCAGGTGGCGCCGATCTCGGCGGCGTCCGGGATCGCCGCCAGCGGATCGCCGACCGGGCCGCGGGGGGCCGGCGGCCAGATCACCGGGCCCTGCCAGTAGTCCAGCTCGCAGAACCGGGTCGAGCCGACCACCGTGCCGTCACTGACCCGGACGGTGGCGAAGGGCACGGCGCGGCCGGCCTCCTGGGCGGCCAGCGCTTCCGCCACGTAGCGGGCGGTCGCCTCGATGCCGTGCGGGACGGGGGTGAAGGCGTAACTGCTGCGGTCCTCCGCCGCCGCGGCGGCGAGGGGTTCGATGTGACGTACGTCGAGTGGCTCCAGCCGCACCGAGCGGCCGACGAGGGAGACAGGTACGGGCACGGGCCTTGTGTCCTTCAGGCGGCGGGACATGGGGGTGCGCCCAGCGGTTCCGGGTACGGCGACGGAGCGCGTCAGCCGTGGCGGCGCGGGGAGCGAGGGGACAGTTTCTGTCCGGGAGATGGCCGAGGAAGGAACGAGAGCGCGAAGGACAGCGGGCGGCCAGGTGAAGGCAAGGTGCGATACGAGGGTGCTGCGGGGTCGTGCGGGGGTACAGCTGTGGCAAGGTCTGCGGACGGCAGCGATGCAGTGCAGCGAGAGGACCATACCCGCAGTCGACGCCCAAGTCACTCCGGCTCGCGGCGGTGAACGGGAACGGCTCCGGGTGGGGGTGGATTCGGGAATACTGCGCTGGTCGGGGATGCTGGTGGCTGTGTAGTGGAGTTCGCCCGCAGCGAGGTGCGGACCTCGGGAGATTGGGTTCACCGTGCTTGATCCGAAGGCGCTGTACGCATTCGAGCCGCAGGCTCTGGAGGCCGTCGAGACGGCTTTCGGCGCAGGCGCGCACGCGGGCGCGGGGGAGAGCTCTGGCACCGGTCCGGTCCTGCTGCACTTCTTCGAGGGCTTCATGGACGCCGGCGAGGTCGGCGAGCAGGTCGTCGACCACCTCCTGGAGGACCCCGAGCGCAAGCGACTGGTCCGCTTCGACGCCGACCGGCTGGTCGACTACCGGGCCAGGCGGCCCGCGATGGTCTTCGACCGGGACCGCTGGACCAGCTACGACGCCCCCGCCCTCGACCTCTACCTGCTGCACGACTCGGTCGGCGCGCCGTTCCTGCTGCTGAGCGGCCCGGAGCCGGACGTGGAGTGGGAGCGCTTCGCCACGGCCGTGCGCCAAGTGGTGGAGCAGCTGGGCGTGCGGCTCGCGGTGAACTTCCACGGCATCCCCATGGGCGTCCCGCACACCCGCCCGGTCGGGCTGACCCCGCACGGCAACCGGGAGGACCTGCTCGGGCTCTACCCGCGCTGGTTCGAGAAGGTGCAGGTGCCGGCCAGCGTCGCGGCGATGCTGGAGTACCGCCTGGCCGAGCACGGCCACGACGTGCTGGGCTTCGCCGCGCACGTCCCGCACTACCTGGCGCGCACCCCCTACCCGCAGGCCGCCGTGGCGGTGCTGGAGGCCGTCCAGGCGGCCACCGGGCTGGTGCTGCCGGGGCTGTCGCTGCGGGCCAAGCTGGACGAGGTCCGCGCCGACATCGACCAGCAGATCGCCGAGGGCGACGACGAGCTGCGCGGCGCCGTCATCGGCCTGGAGCAGCAGTACGACGCCGTCGCCGGCGCGGCCGACCGGGAGAACTTGCTGGCGGAGCCGGCCGACCTGCCCTCGGCCGACGAGCTCGGCCGCGCCTTCGAGGCGTTCCTGGCGGAGCAGGGCGACACCCCGGGGGCCTCGGGGGACGTCCAGTAGCTCCTCCGACCCGCGTCGGCCAAGTCCGCCGGCCCGGCTGCTCAGTGGTGGGCGGCGCTCGGCGAGGCGTGCTTGGGCGTCGGCTCCTTCTTCGGAGCCGGCGCCTTCTTCTTGGGCGGGACGACCACGTGGGCCGGGTCGAGCTCGTTGCTCATCCAGTGCAACGCGGTCGGGAGCATCCGCAGCCAGGTGTTGGGGCTGTGGCCGCCGGTGGCCAGCACCAGGGGCTCGGCGACCAGGGTCGGCGGGATGGCCACCCGCTGCAGCGCGGTCAGATTGGACGGTGGGCTGGAACGGTCCTTCGCCGATGTGGCCAGGAACAGCGAGACGCGCGGCCACTTGGCCGCCAGTTCCAGCGGACTGTTCTGCTTGCGCAGGGTGGGGTCGGTCAGTACGGAGGGGTCGCCGGCGAAGGGGTCGGGGCTCATCGCCGCCGCGGTGGCGAACAGGTTCGGGTACTGCATGGCGAGCTTGACCGAGCACAGGCCGCCGGTGGAGAAGCCGATCAGCCCCCAGGCCTTGGCCTCCGGCAGGACCCGGAACTGGCTGTGGATCAGCTCGGGCACGTCCTTGGCCAGCCAGGTGGCGTTCTTCCTGGTGGGGGTGTCGCTGCAGTCGGTGTCGATGCCGCCCGGGTCGATCACCGGCATCACCACGATGGCCGGTTTGACCTCGCCGTCCGCCATCATCTTGGCGATGGTGCCGGGCATGCCCATGCCCTCGACCCAGGACAGCGGCGAGCCGGGGACGCCGTGCAGCATCATGATCACCGGAAAGCTCTTGTTGCGGTACTGCCGCTCGTCGTACTGCGGCGGGGTCCAGACCAGGACCTGGCCGGAGAGCTTGGAGTGGGTGCCGTGGACGTAGGTCTCCAGCAGGCCGTTGGCGGAGCGGGTGAACATCGCCCGGTCCGGCGGCGGACCCGGCATGGCGGCGGTCTGGGTGCCGTTGTCGCGTCCCAGCAGGTCGTTCCAGTCGGTGTAGAGGCCGTAGCTGTTGTTGATCCACACCGCCACCACGGCGATGGCGGTGACCTGGCAGATGGCGATCATGACGATCCTGGTCAGCCAGCGCACCGGACGGGGCCCGCGGACCGCGCCCCAGGCGAACAGCGTGGCCACCATTGCCAGTGCCGTGGCCGCGATGAGGACGTAGAAGAAAGCCGTCCCGGTCAGACTCATGGGTCAGGCCCCCTGCGTTCTCGACACTGCAATCTGTGCGGGGGCTGAGCCGTCCCGTCGTATTGGCACCTTAACCGACAGAAGTGGGTCAATTGTCCAGGAAGGTAAGAGCACGCAGCCGTGGCTCCGCGGAGGCGGCGGACGAGTGCGGCATACTGCCGAAAACAGGGGCACGGAGACGCTTGGTGACGGCCTGTCGCCTTACCAGGGTCAAGGAAACGGCCGTGTCGACCTGCGGAGGTGTACGGGTCGCCTGATCGGTGCATATCATCCGACCCGTTAGTTTGTCCGGAAAGGAGCGCGTCGACGTGACCCGTTCGCAGTGGCGTGTGCTCACGCGCGTCGCCGGTGTGGTCGCGTTCACGGTCTGCTTCGCCCTGGCGCTGGAGTACAGCCAGGGCAGGACGGGCTCGGCCGCCCCCGCCAGGCCGTCGCCGCGGTCGGCGCCGGCCGCCGACGCCCTGGTAGCGGTGCCCGCCGTGCTGGCCGGGCCACGGGTGGCCGCCACGGCGGGGACCAGCGCGAGCTTCACCGGGCTGCCGAGTGTCGGTGCCCTCTTCGGCGCCGACGGGGCGAAGGCGGCGGACAGCCACCACTTCTGCTCGGCCAGTGTCGTCGACAGCCCGGGCGGCAATGTGGTGGCGACGGCGGCGCACTGCGTGGTGACGCCGGGCGGCAAGACCGACGCGCCCGCTCAGGTGGTCTTCGTCCCGGGCTACCACGACAAGCAGGAGCCCTACGGGGAGTGGACCTCCGCCCGGATCCTGGTCGACCCGCGCTGGGCCGCGGACGGGGACCCCGACTACGACGTGGCCTTCCTGGTCGTCGAGCGTGCCGGTGATCCCTCGGCCCGGCTGTCGGACCTCGTCGGCGCCCAGGGGATAGCGTTCGGGACCCAGCTGCCGCAGCCGGTCGGGGTGATCGGCTACCCCTCGGCCGCGGAGCAGCCGGTGGCCTGCCACAACACGCTGAAGCCGTACTCGCCCACCCAGTCCGAGTTCGACTGCCCCGGCTACGCCGACGGCAGCAGCGGCGGCCCGATGCTGACCGGGATCGACGCACGGACCGGGCGGGGCACCCTGGTCGGCGTCATAGGGGGCTACGAGCAGGGCGGCTACACCGACTCCGTCTCCTACGCCAGCTCCTTCGGCGACGCCGTCAAGGCCCTCTACGAACAAGCCACCGTCCTGGGCTGATGCCCGCCGATGCCCCGCGCACCCCGCGATGGTTACTCACCGCCGACCCCGCATCCCCGTGAGAGCCGGGAAACGCGGTGTGACGGGGGTGCAACTGGCTGGAAACACCCGTCCGGCAGGCTGGGCGCCATGACGCCGACCGACTCCACACCCGACGAGGGCCCGCTCGGCAGCAGCCATGCCGAGCTGATCGCGGAGATCGCCCACCGCTTCACGCCCCGCCCCGCGGACCCGCCCCGGCGCCTGCACGCCGTCGGACCGCGGTCCCCGCGGACCGCCCCGCGGCCGGTGCTGGTGGCCGTGGCGCACGGCTCCCGCGACCCCGCCGCGCTGGCGACCGCGCTGCGGCTGCTGGACCGGGTCCGCGCCACGCGCCCGGGGCTCGACGTCCGGCTGGCCCATCTGGACCTGAACGAGCCCCGGCTCGACGACGTCCTCGGCGGCCTGCCCCGGTCCGGCCGCAGCGAGGTGGTGCTGGTCCCGCTGCTGCTGGGGCGCGGCTACCACATGCGCATCGACATCCCCGAGCAGCTGGCGCGCCACCCGCACCTGGACGCCGCCGTCGCCGCGCCGCTCGGCCCGCACCCGCTGCTCGCCGAGGCGCTGCAGCTGCGGCTGGCCGAGGCGGGCTGGGACGACCCGGAGAACGTCAGGCTGCGCCGGCGCGAGGCCAGGGACGCCGTCGTGCTCGCCGCCTCCGGGTCCAAGGACCCGGCCTCGGCCAAGGACGCGCAGACCCAGGCGCTGCTGCTGGCCGCCAGGCTGCACGTCCCGGTGGTGCCCGCGTTCGTCTCGGCGGCCGCGCCGACGGTGCCCCAGGCGGTGGCCGCACTCTGCGCCCGCGGCTACCGGCGGATCGCCGTGGCCTCCTACTTCGCCGCCCCGGGGGACTTCGCCCGGCTGGCCGCCGCCGCTGCGCCCTGGCTGGTCGCGGCACCGCTCGGGGCCCAGGAGGCGATGGCCGCGCTGGTGCTGGAGCGCTACGACCGGGCCGCGGCCGGACACCGCGTCCTGGCTGCCGCGCAAGCGGTCTGACGATCACTCCGGAGGCGTGTCCCGCGGTTTCTGTCGTACCGGCCGGATACGGTTTCCGGATATGGACGACATGGAACAGGCCAGCGCCGGCTACACCACGGCGGCGCAGGCCCGCTGGGTGGAGGAGCCGGACAAGCGACCGGGCCGGACCGCCTTCCAGCGGGACCGGGCCCGGGTGCTGCACTCCGCCGCGCTGCGCCGGCTGGCCGGAACGACCCAGGTCGTCGCCCCGCTGGCCAGCGACTTCCCGCGGACCCGGCTGACCCACTCGCTGGAGTGCGCCCAGATCGGCCGGGAGCTGGGCGCCGCGCTGGGCTGCGACCCGGACCTGATGGAGACGGCCTGTCTGTCCCACGACATCGGCCACCCGCCGTTCGGCCACACCGGCGAGCAGGCCCTGGACCGGGCCGCCGCCGGCTGCGGAGGCTTCGAGGGCAACGCCCAGAGCCTGCGCATCCTGACCCGGCTGGAACCCAAGCGGTTCGACGACCTCCCCGGCGGCGACGGCCGCAGCGTCGGGCTGAACCTCACCCGGGCCGCGCTGGACGCCGCCACCAAGTACCCCTGGACCAGGGGCAGCCACCCCGAACTCCCGCAGAAGTACGGCGTCTACACCGACGACCTGGCCGTCTTCGACTGGCTGCGCCAGGGCGCGCCGGAGCTCCACCGCTGCTTCGAGGCCCAGGTGATGGACTGGTCCGACGACGTCGCCTACTCCGTCCACGACGTCGAGGACGGTCTGCAGGCCGGCCATGTCGAGCCGGCCGCGCTGCGCTCGGCCACCGAGCGGGCCGAACTGTTCGAGGTCGCCGCCCAGTACGCCCCCGGCGCGACGGAGGACGAACTGGCCGAGGCGCTGGACCGGCTGCAGGCCGAGGACTGGTGGCCGGACAGCTACGACGGCTCGGCCCGGGGCCGGGCCGCCCTCAAGGACGCCACCAGCCAGCTGATCGGACGTTTCTGCACCGCCGCCGAGCAGGCCACCCGGGCCCGCTACGGCCCCGGCCCGCTCAGCCGCTACCGGGCCGACCTGATCGTCCCGCGCGGGGTCCGGCTGGAGTGCGCGGTGCTCAAGGCCGTCGCGGTCCGCTATGTGATGCAGCGTGACGACCAGGGACAGCTGCGCACCTGGCAGCGCGCGGTGATCGGGGAGCTGGCCGAGGCGCTGGTCGCCGCCGCGCCGGTCGGCCTGGACCCGGTGTTCCGGGCGCTCTACGAGGAGGTCGCGGACGACGCGGGCCGGCTGCGCGCGGTGGTGGATCAGATCGCCACCCTGACCGACGCCTCGGCGGCCGCCCGGCACCGGGAGTTCGCCGCCGGGTAGCCGAGCACGCGTGCGGTTGTTTGCCTGGGCTTTGCCGCGGCCTTTTCCGCGGGGCACACCAGGCGCTATGAAGGTTGCGGGCCGAACGGACGAAGGAGACCACGATGGTGGAAGCACACGAGACCCATGTCATCGTCGGGGCCGGGCTGGCGGGGGCCAAGGCCGCCGAGACCCTGCGCGCCGAGGGCTTCACCGGACGGGTCATCCTGGTCGGCGAGGAGCGTGAGGCACCGTACGAGCGCCCCGGTCTGTCCAAGGGCTTCCTCACCGGCGCCGCCTCCCGGGACGACCTCTTCGTCCACGACTCGCACTGGTACACCGAGCACGACATCGAGCTGCGGATCGGCGACCCGGCGACCCGGCTGGACCGGCAGTCCCGGACCCTCCAGCTCGCCGACGGCACCGTGCTCACCTACGACAAGCTGCTGATCGCGACCGGCTCGGCGCCGCGCACCCTGGACGTCCCCGGGATCGACCTCGGCGGGGTCCACTACCTGCGCAAGCTGCCCGACGCCGAGCGGCTGCGGGCCTCGCTGCAGACCCTGGGCCGGGAGAACGGCCGGCTGCTGCTGGTCGGCGCGGGCTGGATCGGCCTGGAGGTCGCCGCGGCGGCGCGCGGCTACGGGGCCGAGGTCACCGTCGTCGAGCCGCAGCCGACCCCGCTGCACGGGGTGCTCGGCCCCGAGCTCGGCGAGTTCTTCGCCCGGCTGCACGAGGACCGCGGCGTGCACTTCCACTTCGGCGCCGGGGTCACCGAGATCGAGGGCGAGGACGGCATGGTGCTGGCCGCGCACACCGACGACGGCGACGAGCACCCGGCGCACGCGGTGCTGATCGGCATCGGCGCCGCCCCGCAGACCGCCCTCGCCGAGGCCGCCGGGCTGGCCCTCGCCCCGCGCGAGGAGGGCGGCGGCATCGCCGTGGACTCCGCGCTGCGCAGCTCCGACCCGGACGTCTTCGCGGCCGGCGACGTCGCGGCGGCCGAGCACCCGCTGTTCGGACGGCGGCTGCGGGTCGAGCACTGGGCCAACGCGCTCAACGGCGGCCCGGCGGCGGCCCGGTCGATGCTGGGGCAGCCGGTGGTCTACGACCGGGTCCCCTACTTCTTCTCGGACCAGTACGACCTCGGCCTGGAGTACTCCGGCTACGCCGCCTCCGGCTCCTACGACCACGTGGTGGTGCGGGGGGACGCCGGCAAGCGGGAGTTCATCGCCTTCTGGCAGGACCCGGACGGCCGGGTGCTGGCCGGGATGAACGTCAACGTCTGGGACGTGGCCGGCGGCATCCAGCAGCTGGTCCGCTCCGGGCGCCCGATCGACCCGGACCGGCTGGCCGACCCGGCGATCCCGCTCGGCGAGCTCTGAGCCGACCGCCGGGCGGACAGCTGAGCTCCCGCGCACCGTCCGGCACTGTCGGCCCCCGGGCATACACTGCACGACGTGGCAGGTCGGATCAGGGACGAGGACGTGGACGCGGTTCGGGCCGCCGTCCGGATCGATGCTGTCGTGGGGGAGTACGTCCAGCTCACCAATGGCGGCGGCGGCCAGCTCAAGGGACTCTGCCCGTTCCACGACGAGAAGTCGGCGTCGTTCTACGTGAACCCGAGCAAGGGCGTCTACAGCTGCTTCGGCTGCCAGGAGAGCGGGGACACCCTCGGCTTCGTGATGAAGATCGAGCACCTGTCGTTCGTGGAGACGGTCGAACGGCTGGCGCCCACCGTCGGCATCACCCTGCGCTACGAGGGCGGCGGCTACCAGCCGGGCCAGCAGAAGGGCGAGCGGACCAGGCTGCTGGAGATCAACAAGATCGCCGCCGCCTGGTTCACCGAGCAGCTGAGCAGCCCCGAGGCCGAAATCGGTCGGCGCTTCCTGAAGGAGCGGGGCTTCGAGGCCGAGGCCGCCGCGCACTTCAGCCTGGGCTACGCCCCCGGCGGCTTCGAGCACCTCACCCGCTTCCTGCGCGGCCGCGGCTTCTCCGACCGCGAACTGCTGCTCTCCGGCATCTGCTCGGAGGGGCAGCGCGGCCCGATGGACCGCTTCCGCGGCCGGCTGGTCTGGCCGATCCGTGACATCACCGGCGAGGTCGTCGGCTTCGGCGCACGCAAGCTGCGCGAGGACGACAACGGCCCCAAGTACCTGAACACCCCGGAGACCCCGCTCTACAAGAAGTCCAACGTCCTGTACGGGATCGACCTGGCCAAGAAGGACATCGCCAAGACCGGCCGGGCGGTGGTGGTCGAGGGCTACACCGATGTGATGGCCTGTCACCTCGCGGGCGTCACCACGGCGGTGGCCACCTGCGGCACCGCCTTCGCCGAGGACCACATCAAGATCCTGCGCCGGCTGCTGATGGACACCTCGGCCTACCGCGGCGAGGTGGTGTTCACCTTCGACGGCGACGCGGCCGGGCAGAAGGCCGCGCTGCGGGCCTTCGAGGACGACCAGAAGTTCGCCGCCAGGACCTCCATCGCCATCAGCCCCGGCGGGATGGACCCCTGCGAACTGCGGCTGGCCCAGGGCGACGAGGCGGTGCGCACGCTGATCGAGCACCCGGTCCCGCTGTTCCTGTTCGCCATCCGCGCCGCCGTCGCCAGCCACAACCTGGAGACCGCGGAAGGCCGTTCGGCCGCGCTGGAGCAGGCCGCGCCGATCGTCGCCCGGATCAAGGACGGTTCGATCCAGCACGACTACGCGGTCCAACTCGCCGGCATGGTCGGCATCCTGGACGAGCAGTTCGTGGTCCGCCGGGTCAACCAGCTGGCCCGCTGGCAGCGCGAGCGGGACCAGCAGGCGGCGCGCTCGGGCGTCCGCCGCCAGGGCCAGCAGCAGGGCCAGGCCCCCGCCGCGGCGGCGCCGATGCGCCCGGCGTACCGGCTCAACCCGCGCGACCCGGCCCAGTTCGTGGAGCGGGAGCTGCTGAAGCTCGCGCTCCAGCACCCGGTGCTGGTCGCCCCCACCTTCGACTTCTACGCCCAGGACGAGTTCCCCACCCCGCCCTACGCCGCGGTGCGGGCCGCCATCGCCGCGGCCGGCGGTGTCGAGGCCGGGGCGGCCGCGCCCGACGCCTGGTCCGGCCTGGTCCGCGCGGCTGCGCCGGACGACGGCGTGCGCGGGCTGATCACCGAGCTGACCGTGGAGCCGGTCCGCACCCGCCGCGCCGCCGACGCGGTCTACGCCGGGGAGTTCCTGGTCAAGCTGCGGCTGCAGGCGGTGGACCGACGGGTCGCCGACTGCCGCGCCCACCTCCAGCGGCTCGGCCCCCGGGCCACGCCGGAGCAGCTCTCGGCCGTCCAGGGCGAGCTCTGGGCGCTCCAGCAGTACGGCCAGTCGCTGCGCGAACGCGGCGCCGCCGCGCTCTAGCGGGCCTGCGCGCGGTGCGTACCCGCGTCGCCGCAGGCGTTCAGCGGCACATGCCAGTCACGGTGCGTACCGAGAAAGTCCGCGCACACGTCTCTGCCTGAGCGTCAGCACAGGAGCACACTGGGTTGCGGTGCCCGACTCATCAGAGCGCGAGACCGTCGAGCCCGGCGGAACCTCGCCTACCGTGTCACGGACGGAGGGCGGCGAGGCCCCCGCCGTCCCGATGCAGCGTGCTCTGCCGCCCTCCTCCAGGCTCCGCAGTTCCTCGAACGGTCCCAGCCCCGGCCAGCAGGCGTCGGCCCCCTCGTCCGCAGTGCGACATCCGGCGCCGGAAGGGAAGGACGTGGACCTCGCCACGGCCATCCGCCCAGCCCCGCAGGACAGTCCCGAGCAGTCCGCGCAGGCGCAGCCCGCCGCGCCCGACGAGCCGCCGCCCGAACTCCTCCTCGTCGACGAGGAGGTCGACCTCATCGACGGGCCCGCCGTCGACGGGGCGGTCGGGCCCGCGGACCGGACCGGCGACCGCGCCGACGACCGCTCGGACGCCCCGGTCCCGTCCCTCGACGACACCGCCGGGCCCTCCGCCGACCTGTTCCGCCAGTACCTCCGCGAGATCGGCCGCATTCCGCTGCTCACCGCGGTCGACGAGGTGGAGCTGGCCCGCCAGGTCGAGGCCGGGCTCTTCGCCGAGGAGTACCTCAACGCCCGCCCCGGCCTGGACGACGACCGCCTGGTCGGCGATCTGGACCGGCTGATCGTGCTGGGCCGGATCGCCAAGCGCCGGCTCATCGAGGCCAATCTGCGCCTGGTCGTCTCGGTGGCGAAACGCTACGTCGGACGCGGCCTGACCATGCTCGACCTGGTGCAGGAGGGCAACCTCGGCCTGATCCGCGCGGTCGAGAAGTTCGACTACGCCCGCGGCTACAAGTTCTCCACCTACGCCACCTGGTGGATCCGGCAGGCGATGAGCCGGGCGCTGGCCGACCAGGCCCGGACCATCCGGGTGCCGGTGCACGTGGTGGAGCTGATCAACCGGGTGGTGCGGGTGCAGCGGCGGCTGCTCCAGGAGCGCGGCAGCGAGCCCACCCCGGCCGAGGTGGCCGCGGTGCTGGAACTGCCGGCCGAGCGGGTGGTCGAGGTGCTGCGGCTGGCCCAGGAGCCGGTCTCGCTGCACGCGCCGGTCGGCGAGGAGGACGACGTCGCGCTCGGTGACCTGATCGAGGACGGCGACGCGACCTCCCCGGTGGAGTCGGCCGCGTTCATCCTGCTGCGCCAGCACCTGGAGGCGGTGCTCTCCACCCTCGGCGAACGCGAGCGCCGGGTGGTCCAGCTCCGCTACGGGCTGATCGACGGGCGCCCGCGCACCCTGGAGGAGATCGGGCGGATGTTCGGGGTGACCCGCGAACGGATCCGCCAGATCGAGTCCAAGACGCTCAACAAGCTGCGCGACCACGCCTTCGCCGACCAGCTCCGCGGCTACCTCGACTAGGGGTGCCCGGCGCTAGCCCAGCTCGGGGTGGGCCTGCGACCGTACCGCGGCGAACTGCTGGCGCACCGCGCGGCCGACGCTGACGTCCTCGCCCGGGTCGATGGTCACCGCGTCGCGCAGCGGCCACGCGGGCGGCAGGGCCGTGCCCGCCAGCGCCCAGGCGGCCTGGCGGGCGGCCCCGATCGCGGCGTAGTCGCCGGGCGCGGGGACCACCACCGGCACGCCCAGGACCAGCGGCGCGATGCTCTGCACGGCGGCCAGCCGCCCGGCGGAGCCGGTCAGGAACACCCGACGGATCGTCACCCCGTGGCTCCTGAGCACGTCCAGCGCGTCCGCGAGCCCGCACAGCATGCCCTCGACCGCCGCCCTGGCCAGGTGCTCCGGACGCATCGACTCGATCCGCAGCCCGGCCAGGGTGCCGGCCGCGTGCGGCAGCCTCGGGGTGCGCTCGCCGTCCAGGTAGGGGAGCAGCACCAGCCCGTACGAGCCGGGGGTGGAGCGCAGCGCCAGGTCGCTGAGCCCGGACGCGTCGGTGCGCAGCAGTTCGGCGGTGGCCTGCAGCACCCGGGCCGCGTTCAGCGTGGTGACCTGCGGCAGATGGCGTCCGGTGGCGTCGGCGAAGCTGGTGACGATGCCGGCCGGGTCGATGACGGGCTTGTCGTGGACGGCGTGGATGGTGCCGTTGCTGCCGAGGGAGACCATCGCGTCGCCGGGCTCCAGGCCGAGGCCGAGCAGGGTCGCCATGGTGCTGCCGGTGCCGGCCGAGATCAGCAGGCCCTCCGGGCTGTGCCCGGCGGCCTCGGCGGGACCGAGCACATCGGGCACGGCGGCCTCGTGGCCGAGGGCCAGCGCCAGCAGTTCGCCCCGGTAGCGGCCGGTCGCGGAGGACCAGTAGCCGGTGCCGGAGGCGTCGCCGCGGTCGGTGGTGCGCCGGGCCGGGTGGCCCAGCAGCTGCCACACCAGCCAGTCGTGCGGGAGCAGGACCTCGGCGACGCGGTGGGCCGACTGCGGTTCGTGCTCGGCCAGCCAGCGGAGCTTCGCGATGGTCGAGCCGGTGGTGGGCACCCCGCCGACCGCCTCGGTCCAGGCGCTGGGACCGCCGAGGGCGGACACCAGCTGGGCCGCCGCGCTGGCGGCGCGCGGGTCGGCGCGCAGCAGCGCCGGGCGCACCAGCACCCCGCCGGCGTCCTGGACCAGCACGCCCTGCTGCTGGGCGCTGACGCCGATGGCCCGTACCCCTTCGAGCATCCCGCCGTCGGCGGCGGTGCCCAGCGAGCGGAGCCAGGACTGCGGGTCGATCTCGGCCACCGAGCTCCCCGCCGCGGCCGCACCGGGGTGCGGGGCACGGCTCTCGCGCAGGACGGCGCCCGTGTCGGTGTCGCAGACCACGATCCTGGTGTTCTGGGTGGAGCAGTCGATGCCAGCCGAAATCGCCATAGCACGAGATCATGCCGCACCCAGGAGGCCGACAGCACCACCCCGGCGCGTGGGTACGCGCCCGGGCCCGTCGCGGGCGGCTGTCTCGACGGCTACTGCCCGGTGCTCCCCCAGGCGTCGTTCTTCGCGGCAGCGGTGCGTTCCCGCAGGTAGGGGACCCGATCGGTGACCGAGGTGGGCAACTTGTCGCCGACCCGGCCGGCCACCGCGTCGGCGGCCCGGCCCGCCGCGCCGCCCGCCGCGTCCTTGGCGCTGCGGGTGGCGCTCTGCACGGCCGGCGTCTGCGAGAGATCACGGGCGGTCTTGCGGAGCTGCTCGTAGCGTTCGCGTCCGGCTCGGGTGCCGAGTACGTAGCCGAGGGCCAGCCCCATGATGAAAGTGAGCTTGCGCATGTCGCCTCCACCTCTCTCCGTGCGGGGGCCCGCCGGCTCCGTCCGGGTCCGCGCCGCATCCTGCTTCGGAGCCTACGGGGCTCGTCCGGGCTCGCCTACCCGCCACGACGAGGGCCGAACCAGGCAGGTACGGGTGGGGCGGGGGTAACGATTGGCGGAGCACCCCCCTACGTGCGCTAATGTATGACCCGCAGCAAGCGCCGCCCAGCAGTCCGACGGAGTCGGGTCGGGTCGTCGCAGCCGTACTTTCCCCCATAGCTCAATTGGCAGAGCAGCCGACTGTTAATCGGCAGGTTATTGGTTCGAGTCCAATTGGGGGAGCTGCCGGAAGCCAGACCGGCGAGATGAACGATCCTCCATAGCTCAATTGGCAGAGCAGCCGACTGTTAATCGGCAGGTTATTGGTTCGAGTCCAATTGGAGGAGCTCCACCCGGAGGCCCCGACCACGGTCGGGGCCTCCGTCGTCGCGTCCGGAAGCCGTCGCCCGAACGTGCTTGACCTGGAGCGCGCTCCAGCAGCCAGACTCCCTGTCAGGGCCCGCAAGTGACGGGCCGTGACCGGAGGAGTACCCGTGCGCAACCGTACGATCGGCACCGACCCCGCCACCCGCCGTGACGTGAGCGTGCTCAGCCTCGGCGCCATGCGGATGGGCAGCAGCACCGACGAGGCGACCTCCTTCGCCATCCTGGACCGCTACGTCGAGGCCGGTGGCAACTTCATCGACACCTCCGACAACTACGCCTTCTGGGACGACGGAAGCCAGGGCGGCCAGAGCGAGGAACTGCTCGGACGCTGGCGCCGCAGCCGTGGGATCGGGGACGAGGTCACCATCGCGACCAAGCTCGGCGCCCGTCCGCTGGCTCCTGGCACCGGCTACATCGACAACCCCGAGGGGCTGTCGGCCAAGGTGATCCGCGAGTCCGCCGAGCGCAGCCGGGAGCGGCTGGGCCTGGACCGGCTGCCGCTGCTCTACGCCCACATCGAGGACCCGCGGGTGGAGCTGCGGGAGACCGTGGAGGGCTTCGCCGAGCTGGTCGCCGAGGGCACCGTCGGGCTGCTGGGCGTCAGCAACCACTGGGCCTGGCGGGTGGAGCGGGCCAGGAACATCGCGGCGGCGGCCGGACTGCCGGGCTACGAGGTGCTGCAGTACCGCCACACCTACCTGCGCCCGCGCGCCGACCTGCCGGGCCAGCTCTCCCGGGACGGCGACCACGGACTGGTCGGCGCCGACCTGCTCAGCTACCTGCGGGAGGACCCCCGGCTGACCATGGTCGCCTACTCCCCGCTGGCCGACGGCGGCTACACCCGCAGCGACAAGCCGCTGAACGCCGCCTTCGACCACCCCGGCACCGAGGTCAGGCTGGCGGCGCTGCGCCAGGTCGCCGGCGAGACCGGGGCCACCCTCAACCAGGTGGTGCTGTCCTGGCTGATCGGCGGTGAGGTCCCGATCCTCCCGTTGGTCGGCGCCTCCTCGGTGGCCCAGCTGGAGGAGAGCCTGGCCGCCGTCGACCTGGAACTGACGGAGGACCAGCGCACCCGCCTGGACGCCGCCCGCTGACCCCGGGAGACGCCCGGCCGGCCCGCGGACCGTCGACGAGGTGCGGCGCGGGCCAGACCCGTTCGAGTGGAAAAGGGCCCCGCGATGCATGCATCGCGGGGCCCTTCATCTAACGTAGTGGCTGATCTGATCAAGCCCTACTGCCTGCGGTGGGGCGGGTGGGACTCGAACCCACGACCAAGGGATTATGAGTCCCCTGCTCTAACCGGCTGAGCTACCGCCCCCTGGCAACCCGGTCGGCGGACCGTCCGGGGATCCCATGCACGCGGACCAGTAGCGAACATACTGACTGATCGTCGTACATCAGGACGAGCGGCTCTGGTGAGCACCGCTCGCCGCAGCATAGCTGGTGGGACGCGCTGTTCGCGCGGGGGGTTCCTATTGGGTGGATCTTTCCAGGGGGCCCACAGGGCATTCGCGCTGCGCCGGCAGGGCTGCCGTGAGCCGTAGCTCGGCCGCGTGACGGCAGCGCAGCAACCGGGTGACGGCGACCCCGAGCAGGAGGAGGCCGAAGACCGAGTAGACCGAGGAGAGCGGCTGCTCCCAGGAGTGCAGCCGGAGGCTGGCGTCCGGGCTGTGCGGCGCCAGCCACATGCTGAAGCCCAGGAAGCAGACCAGGGCTCCGCCGAGGACCGGTCGCCAGCGCAGGTGGCGCAGGTCCTGCGGCCGGGCCTGCTCCGCCGCGGCCTCGGCGGCCAGCAGGACCAGGATGGGGACGCACCAGACCCAGTGGTGGGTCCAGCTGATCGGCGAGATCAGCAGCGCGGTGACGGCCGCGCAGACCACGCCCCAGGCCTCGGCGCGGGGGAGGTGCTGCCGGTTGCGCACGATGGCGGCGGCAGTGCCGAGGCCGGCCAGTGCGGTCAGTGCGGCGAGGACCGCCCAGGACAGGGTGGGGTCGGGTTCGTGCAGCAGCCGGGCCAGGGTGCCGCGCACCGACTGGTTGTCGGAGATCTGGGTCCGCCCGACCCGGTGCGAGTCGTAGAGGTAGTGGGTCCAGAAGTGCCAGGAGTCGTTCGGCAGCGCGATCCCGCCGAGCAGCACGGTGCCGAGGAAGGCGGCGAAGGAGGTGAGCGCCGCCCGGGGCCGGCCGGTGAGCAGCAGGTAGACGCCGAAGAGGCCGGGGGTGAGCTTGATCCCGGCGGCGACGCCGATCAGCAGCCCCTTGCGGCGCGAGCCGTCGGGCCGGTTGAGGTCGGCCAGGACCAGGCAGGCGAGCAGCAGGTTGATCTGCCCGTACTTGAGCGTCGTCCAGACCGGTTCCAGCCAGACGCCCAGCCCCACGGCGAGGACCACCGCCTGGGGCCGCAGCGGGCGCCGGGGCCAGCCGACGAGCCGGAAGGCGAGCTGGGCCAGCGTGCCCAGCAGGGCGAAGTTGCCGACCGTGACCAGCACCCGCAGCACGCCGACCGGGACGAAGGAGGTGGGGACGAACAGCAGCGCCGCGAACGGCGGATAGGTCGCGGAGAGGTTGAACTGCGGCACGACCATGGCGTAGAGGTCCTGGCCGTGGCGCACGGTGTCGCCCTCGGCGCGGTAGACCACCATGTCCACCATGTCTACCCGGGTGAAGTGGCGCACCACCGCGTAGCCGAGCAGGGAGATCAGGGTGCCGCCGACGACCCACCGCGTCGAGCGGCGCGGGTCGGGCCGAATACGGTCCGGGGATTCCCCCGTACGGCCGAGCCGAGGACCGCCGTCCAGGCCTTCGACGCTCCGTGTGACCGTGCCGTGCTGACTGCCGTCCACTGCGTTGACTGCCACATCCCCCGCCATGTCCCCCGTTGGAATCCCGCGTCCGACGAGTCCCCTGTCGACTCGTCATCCGCGGGAGTCTAGCGGCTGGCCCGGACCGGAACGTCCCCCCGGCAGGAGGGGAAGGAGTCATCCTTTGGGATCACAAATGGCTCTGATCTGCGCCTTTTCGTACACCGACGCAGGCGGGCTCAGTGCTGCTGCGCGCCCTCGACGATGCGCTGCAGCAGGTCGCGCAGCTGCTCGCGCTCGGTCGGCTCCAGGGCCGCCAGCGGCGCGCGGGCGAAGTTCAGCGACTCGCGGAGCTCCTCGGAGGCGGTGCGGCCGGCCTCGGTCGCGGCGACGCGCTTGATCCGCCGGTCGTCGGGGTCGGCCTGACGCGCCACCAGGCCGCGCAGCTCCAGCCGGTCGACGATGCCGGTGATGTTGGAGGGCTCGCAGCTCAGCGTCTGGGCGATCTGCCGCATCGGCATCGGTCCGCGCCGCAGCAGGGCCAGCACCTTGGCCTGGGCGCCGGTGAGCGAGCGGGCCGAGGCGGCCTCCTCGTACTCCTTGTGGAAGAGCGCGACCAGGTTGGCCATCAGGTCGACGACTTCGAGGGAGAGCGGATCCAGCTGCTGCGACATACGCTCAGGGTAGCTGAATATTTGACATGGTGAACCTTTCTGCAGCAAGGTTGCTTTCGGTAGTCAACTAAAGACGTAGTCAATGAACGAGAAAGTAAAGGAACCCGTCATGGCGCAGCAGACCCTTCCCGCGACCGGCCGTGAGTGGCATCTGGCGGCCCGGCCCAGCGGCTGGCCGACCCCCGAGGACTTCGCGCTGGTCGAGGCGCCGGTGTCGGCGCCCGGGGCCGGGCAGATCGTGGTCCGCAACGAGTTCCTGTCGGTCGACCCCTATATGCGGGGCCGGATGAACGACGTGAAGTCCTACGTCCCGCCGTTCCGGCTCGGCGCGGTGATGGACGGCGGCGCGGTCGGCCGGGTGGTCGCCTCCGAAGCCGAGGGCTTCGCGGTGGGCGACGCCGTGCTGCACGGTCTGGGCTGGCGCGAGTACGCCACCCTGGACGCCGCCAAGGCGGTCAAGGTGGACGACTCGCTGCCGCTGCAGGCTTACCTGGGCGTGCTCGGCATGACCGGGCTCACCGCCTACGCGGGGCTGCTGGAGGTCGGCTCGTTCAAGGAGGGCGAGGCGGTCTTCGTCTCCGGCGCCGCCGGTGCCGTGGGCAGCATGGTCGGCCAGATCGCCAAGCTCCGCGGCGCCTCGCTGGTCGTCGGCAGCGCCGGCTCGCCGGAGAAGGTCCGCAAGCTGGTCGACGAGTTCGGCTTCGACGCCGCCTTCGACTACAAGGCCGGACCGGTCGCCGAGCAGCTCGCCAAGGCCGCTCCCGAGGGCATCGACGTCTACTTCGACAACGTCGGCGGTGAGCACCTGGAGGCCGCCATCGGCGCCCTGACGCTGCGCGGCCGCGCGGTGCTGTGCGGGGCGATCGCCCAGTACAACGAGGCCGGCGCCCCGGTCGGACCGCGCAACCTGGCGCTGGCGATCGGCAAGCGGCTGCGCCTGGAGGGGATGCTGGTCGGCGACCACTACGCGCTGCAGCCGGCCTTCGCCGCCGAGGTCGGCGGCTGGCTGCGGGAGGGCAGGCTGCACGTGGAGGAGACCGTGGTGGACGGCTTCGAGCACAGCGTGGACGCCTTCATCGGGATGCTGCGCGGGGCCAACACCGGCAAGATGCTGGTGCGCGTGGAGGGCTGACGCCCCCTCGGCTGCGGCGGCCGCCCGGCCGTCGTTTGCCCAGGCCCCGCCCCGGCTCCTGCCCCGGCCGTCGCCCTTCGCAGTGGAGGGCTACGGCCGGGGTGCGCCCGGATGTGCGCGGGCAGGATGCGGGAGCGGGCGCGGGAGCCGTGCGGGAACGGCGCGGGGAGGGGCGAAAGGGTTTCGGCGGTCCGTTTACTTCTGCGCAATCTATTGACGATCCCCACATGTGAGCGTTAACAATTGACCACGCCGCCAGCACGGAGGGGTCGACGGACCCTCGGATCCGCCGCGATCACCGCTGCGACGGCCCTCGTTTGCCGCCTGTCAGCTGTCCCGCTGGGATCGCCGCTTCCTCGGAGAGCCAATTGTGAGCGTTAACATTCCCACCCCCGTCACCGTGGGGATCGACTTCGGGACCCTCTCCGGCCGAGCCGTCGTCGTCTCCGTCGCGGACGGCACCCAGCTCGCCGACGCCGTCCACGAGTACCGGTACGGGGTGATCGACACCGTCCTGCCGGACGGCACGACCACCCTGCCGCCGGACTGGGCGCTGCAGCTGCCGCAGGACTGGCGGGACGTGCTGAGCAACGCCGTCCCCAGGGCGCTGGAGCTCGCCGGGGTCACCGCTGACCAGGTCGTCGGCATCGGGACCGACTTCACCGCCTGCACCGTGCTGCCGACCACCACCGACGGCACTCCGCTGTGCGAGCTCCCCGGCCTGGCCGGGCGTCCGCACGCCTACCCCAAGCTCTGGCGCCACCACGCCGCCCAGCCGCAGGCCGACCGGATCAACGCGCTCGCCGCAGAGCTGGGGGAGCCCTGGCTGGCCCGCTACGGCGGGAAGATCTCCAGCGAGTGGGAGTACGCCAAGGCGCTGCAGCTGCTGGAGGAGGACCCCGAGCTCTACGCCGCCGCCGACCGCTGGATCGAGGCCGCGGACTGGATCGTCTGGGAGCTCACCGGCGCCGAGAACCGCAACCTCTGCACCGCCGGCTACAAGGGCATCCACCAGCCCGACCTGCTGCCCGCCGCGGACGGCGCCCGACCCGGCGCGGACTACCTGGGCCGGCTGAACCCGGGCTTCACCGGCTTCACCGCCAAACTGGACCACCCGCTCGCCGCCCTCGGCGACGCTGCGGGAACACTGACCGCCCGGGCGGCGGCTCTGACCGGGCTCAATGAGGGGACCCCGGTCAGCGTGGGCAATGTCGACGCCCATGTCACCAACGCCGCCGCCCGGGCTCTCGACCCGGGGCACATGCTCGCCATCATGGGCACCAGCACCTGCCACATCCTCAACTCCGACGTCCTCGCCGAGGTCCCCGGCATGTGCGGGGTGGTGCGCGACGGCGTGGTCCCCGGGCTGTGGGGCTACGAGGCCGGGCAGAGCGGCGTCGGCGACATCTTCGCCTGGGCCGTCCGCACAGCGGCGCCCGAGTCCTACGCCGTCGAGGCCCGCGAGCGCGGGCTGAGCCTGCACGAGCTGCTCACCGAGAAGGCCGCAGCCCAACCGGTCGGCGCGCACGGCCTGGTGGCGCTGGACTGGCACAGCGGCAACCGCTCGGTGCTGGTGGACCACCACCTCTCCGGGCTGGTCCTCGGGCTCACCCTGGACACCCGCCCCGAGGAGATCTACCGGGCGCTGCTGGAGGCCACCGCCTTCGGCACCAGGGTCATCGTCGAGGCCTTCGAGGAGGCCGGGGTACCGGTGACCGAGTTCACCGTCGCCGGCGGGCTGCCCAAGAACCACTTCCTGATGCAGATCTACAGCGACGTGCTGCGCCGCCCGGTCAACGTCATCGGCTCCGAGCAGGGCGGGGCCCTGGGCTCGGCGATCCACGCCGCGGTCGCGGCCGGGGCGTACCCGGACATCCGCACCGCCTCAGCGGCCATGGGCCGGATCAACCTCGCCGTGCACACCCCGGACGAGGCCCGCGCCGACGCCTACGACCTGCTCTTCGCCGAGTACCGCGAACTGCACGACCACTTCGGCCGGGGCGGCAGCGACGCGCTGCACCGGCTGCGCGCCCTGCGCGACGCGGCACGCACCGCGGGCACCGTCCCGGCGGACCCCACCCTGGAGCTGGAGGAAGCCCGATGACCACCCCTCTCGACCGGCTGAAGGCGGAGGTCTGCGCCCTGCACGCGGAACTGCTGCGGTGGGGTCTGGTCGCCTGGACCAGCGGCAACGTCAGCGGCCGGCTTCCCGGCAGCGAGTTGATGGTGATCAAGCCGAGCGGGCTGTCCTACGACGAGCTCACGCCCGAGCAGATGATCGTCTGCGATCTGGACGGCAAGGTGGTCGAGGGCGAGCTGTCCCCCTCCAGCGACACCGCCGCCCACGCCTACGTCTACCGCAACCGGCCCGACGTCGGCGGCGTGGTGCACACCCACTCCCCGTACGCCACCGCCTGGTCGGCGGTGGGCGAGCCGATCCCGTGCGCCATCACCGCCATGGGAGACGAGTTCGGCGACGACATCCCGGTCGGCCCGTTCGCCCTGATCGGTGACGACTCCATCGGCCAGGGCATCGTCGCGACCCTGGACGGGCACCGCTCGCCCGCCGTGCTGATGCGCCAGCACGGGGTGTTCACCATCGGCAAGAACGCCAAGGCCGCCGTGAAGGCCGCGGTGATGTGCGAGGACGTGGCCCGCACCGTCCACCTGGCCCGGCAGCTGGGTCCGGTGAGCCGGCTGCCGCAGCAGGACATCGACCGGCTCTACGACCGCTACCAGAACGTCTACGGCCAGGCCCCGGCCGACAAGGCCGCAGCTGCCCAGGCCCCGGCAGCTGCCCAGACCTCCGCCGCCCAGGCCCCGGCCGCCCCCGCCCCGGCCCAGGCCCCCGTGACCGTCGGCTCCGAAGGAGAACCCGCATGACCGCCTCCTCCTCCCCGTTCCCCACCCGCCAGGTCTGGTACCTCACCGGCAGCCAGGGCCTGTACGGAGCGGAGACGCTGCGTCAGGTCGCGGACCAGTCCGGGCAGATAGCCGCGACCCTGGCCGCCGGGCTGCCGGTCGAGCTGGTGGTCAAGCCGGTGCTCACCGACGCCTCGGCGATCCACCGGGTGATGCTGGAGGCCAACGCCGACGACTCCTGCATCGGCGTGATCGCCTGGATGCACACCTTCTCCCCGGCCAAGATGTGGATCGCCGGACTGGACGCGCTGCGCAAGCCGCTGCTGCACCTGCACACCCAGTCCAACGTCCGGCTGCCGTGGGCCACCATCGACATGGACTTCATGAACCTGAACCAGGCCGCCCACGGCGACCGCGAGTTCGGCTACATCCAGTCCCGGCTCGGGGTCGCCCGCAAGACGGTGGCCGGCCATGTCAGCGACCCGGTGACGATCGCGCGGGTGGCGGGTTGGGTCCGCTCCGCCGTCGGCCGGGCCGAGCTGCGGACCCTCAAGCTGGCCCGCTTCGGCGACAACATGCGCGACGTCGCGGTCACCGAGGGCGACAAGGTCGAGGCGCAGCTGCGCTTCGGCGTCTCGGTCAACACCTACGGCGTCAACGACCTGGTCGAGGTGGTGGACGCGGCCTCCGACTCCGCCGTCTCCGAGCTGGTCAAGGAGTACGAGGACCGCTACCGGGTCGCCGCCGAGCTGCGTCAGGGCGGCGAGCGGCACGAGTCGCTGCGCTACGCCGCCCGGATCGAGCTCGGGCTGCGGAGCTTCCTCGGCGAGGGCGGCTTCGGCGCCTTCACCACCAACTTCGAGGACCTGGGCGGCCTGCGGCAGCTCCCCGGCCTGGCCGTGCAGCGGCTGATGGCCGACGGCTACGGCTTCGGCGGCGAGGGCGACTGGAAGACCTCCGCGCTGCTGCGCACCCTCAAGTCCATGGCGGTGGGCCTGCCCGGCGGTACCTCGTTCATGGAGGACTACACCTACGACCTGACCCCTGGTCAGGAGCTGATCCTGGGCGCCCACATGCTGGAGGTGTGCCCCACCATCGCGGTGGACACCCCCAGCGTGGAGATCCACCCGCTGGGCATCGGCGGCCGGGAGGACCCGGTCCGGATGGTGTTCGACGCCGCACCGGGCCCGGCGATCGTGGTCGGCCTCGCCGACCTGGGCGACCGCTTCCGGCTGGTGGCCAACGAGATCGACACCGTCGCCCCGCCGGAGCCGCTGCCCGAGCTCCCGGTCGCCCGCGCGGTCTGGCGCCCCCGTCCCGACCTGCGGACCTCCACCGAGTCCTGGCTCACGGCGGGCGGCCCGCACCACACGGTCTACTCCAGCGCCGTGGGCGCGGAGGAGCTCGCCGACCTGGCCGAGATGACCGGAACCGAACTCGCCCTGGTCGACGCGGACACCACCACCCGCCGGCTGACCCGGGAACTGCGCTGGAACCAGGCCTACTACCGCCTGGCGCAAGGGTTCTGAGGGACTGCCATACAGAGGCGCTGTCACGCAGAGGCGCTGTCACATAGAGGCGCTGTCATGCAGGCCTCACCTACTTGTCCGGCGATGCACGTGCGTGGAGCGGAACCACTGCGGCATCGCCGGGCAGCAAGACCGGGTGCGGGGTTTTGACCGATCCGCTGGGCCCCGCACCCGCTGTACCTCCCGCGATCCCCGAAAGGCAGCCATGTCCAGCAAGGCGCGCATCGTCCTCGACCCCGCGTTCTCCGTCGGCACGGTGGACCCGCGCCTCTTCGGCTCCTTCGTCGAGCACCTGGGCCGCTGCGTCTACACCGGCATCTACGAGCCGGGCCATCCGACGGCGGACGGTGCGGGACTGCGCACCGATGTGCTGGAGCTGGTACGCGAGTTGGGCGTGACCGCGATCCGCTACCCCGGCGGCAACTTCGTCTCCGGGTTCAAGTGGGAGGACGGCGTCGGCCCGGTGGAGGACCGGCCCCGCCGGCTGGACCTGGCCTGGCGCTCCACCGAGACCAACCGGTTCGGGCTCTCCGAGTTCATGGACTTCCTCCGCAAGGTCGAGGGCACCTCGCCGATGCTCGCGGTCAACCTCGGCACCCGCGGCGTCCAGGAGGCCCTGGAACTCCAGGAGTACGCCAACCACCCGTCCGGAACCGACCTTGCCGACCGCCGGATCGGCCACGGCGACAAGGACCCCTTCGACGTCCGGTTGTGGTGCCTGGGCAACGAGATGGACGGCCCCTGGCAGATCGGTGCCAAGGACGCCGACGAGTACGGCCGGCTGGCCGCCCAGACCGCCCGCGCGATGCGCATGATCGACCCCGATCTGGAGCTGGTCGCCTGCGGCAGCTCGTCGCAGTCCATGCCCACCTTCGCCGCCTGGGAGGCCACCGTCCTCCAGCACACCTACGACGTCGTGGACTACATCTCCATGCACGCCTACTACGAGGAGCTGGAGGGCGACCGCGACTCCTTCCTGGCCTCGGCGGTCGACATGGAGTCCTTCATCGAGAACGTGGTGGCCACCTGCGACCACGTGGGCGCGAAGCTCAAGTCGTCCAAGAAGATCAACATCTCCTTCGACGAGTGGAACGTCTGGTACCTGACGAAGACTCAGGCCGCCGAGCCGCTCAACTGGGAGGAGGCGCCGCGGCTGCTGGAGGACGTCTACTCGGTCACCGACGCCGTCGTCTTCGGCTCGCTGCTGATCGCCCTGCTCCGCCACGCCGACCGGGTCACCGTCGCCTGCCTGGCGCAACTGGTGAACGTGATCGCCCCGATCATGACCGAGCCCGGCGGCCCGGCCTGGCGGCAGACCACCTTCTACCCCTTCGCCCAGGCCTCGGCCCACGGTCGCGGCCGGGTGCTGACCGTCAACGTCGACAGCCCGACCTACCCCACCGCCAAGTACGGCGAGGTACCGCTGCTGCACGCCACCGCCACCATCGACGACGAGACCGGCGCGGTCACCGTCTTCGCCGTCAACCGCAGCCAGACCGGGGCGCTTCCGTTGACCGTCGACCTGCGCGGGCTGAACCTGACCCGGGTCGTCGAGCACTCCGTCCTCACGGACGCGGACCCGGACGCCCGCAACACGTTGGAGCAGCCGGAACGGGTCGTGCCGAGGGCGGTGGAGGGGACCGCCCTGGGCGGCTCGGCGGCGGACGGTGGACCGGGCACGACGCTGAACGCGGTGCTCCCGCCGCTGTCGTGGAACATGATCCGGCTGGCGTGAGGCAGTGCGGACGGACAGCTCTTCACGCCGCCGGCACGCAACCGCAACCGCAGCCGCAGCCGCAGCCGCAGCCGTCGTGCAGTGCGGCGTGGGTGGTGTGGCGGGGTCCGTAGTGCGGCCGAGCCCCCGTCCTGAGGCCGGGTCCGACGTGCGTGTTCGCTCCCGCTGACTGTTCGTCGCCTCCGTGGGGCACGGCGGTCGGTCCCGGGCTGGGGTGGCTCGCTGTCGCTCGCGGCCAACTGCGCGGAGGGGGGAGGGTGGTGGGGCGTGCGTTGTCGGGCGGCGGGTCGGTGCCCTTCCGGGCGGGGGCTGCAGAAACGTTCCTGCGTGGCGTCTTCCGCTCAACTGGGGTCACTTTTGGTACACCGGGTCATTCTTGGTACGGGCATCTGCGGATGAATCGGGCATATCGGCAAGATCAAGTGACACCTTGTCCCGAAAGTGACCCCGGTTTGCCCGATCGCCCGGGGTCAGAGCGGCGCACGCGCCCCAGCCCCGCGCCGTCGCCGCACGCTCCGCGCCGGGCCCGGGCACCCCCCGCCCTTGTTGCCGGCGCGAAGCGCCTTCTTTCCGGGCGTGAGCCCGGGAGGCGGCGGTCGACTCGCCCCACCACACGTTGCCGTTGCAGACGTGGAGCGCGCCTCCCTGCGCTGTACTGCAACGAGCGACGATTCATCACGTCTGGGTGGGCCAACGAGCCGCGCCGGCTCTGATCTCGCGGGTGTGGCCGGGGAAGAACTCCCTGAGGAACCATCGGCGGCTGTAGCCGGGGCGGATTCTTCGTCCCGTGCGCGAGTGCCTGGCTTCGGGGCGTTCTGCCATGGCGTGTTCGGCGGCGGGGATGGCCTGCTGGTGCCATGGCCACGGGTCGTCCGGTGTCTGTCGGGCCGCGAGCAGGACCACGGTGTGGTCGGGGGTGGGTGTGGTGGCGAAGACGATCCGGATCTCGCCGTTGGCCGTTCCTCCCGGATGCAGCTCGTAGAGGTTCTTGTCCCTTGGCGGAGCCGGAGCCGGTGGGGGCGGTGGAGGGGACAGCCGTGGGGCCAGGAACGGATCGTTGCGGACCTCTTGCTCCAGGGCCTGGGTCGTTGCCAACAGTCCGTCAATTCTCACCTGCGCCGCCGCGAGTCTGGCGCCGGCGTCCGGGCCGGTCCGGGTTTCCGGGTCGGTCTCGTCGTGGCCCGCAAGGACGGCGTTGAGTTCTGCCGTGACCACCTCGGTGTTGTACACCGCCTTGACCACCTCCTTGTACGTCCGGAACCGGTCCACCTCCCGCTGGAGCCGATGGCTCAGTTCCGTGAGGCGCTCCATCTCCTGCGGTGGAGCGGCGCGGCCCGTGGAGAGGTTGGCGATGCCCCGACGGACCTGCTGCATCAGGTCGAGCTGGGTCTGGTAGGCGTGGTCGAGTACCAGGGCGGGGTCCGGCTCCAGGAGCACCGAGGTCAGCCTGACGACCAGCGGCTCGCCGGGTAGCGATCCGGCGGTGAGAAGGGCCGTCACCGCCTCTCCGACGAGGCGGGCGGCCGGCGGGTCGGTGGTGCCGAGCTCGCGCAGCCAGCTCCGGACTCCGGGTGCTATTTCAAGCCAGTACCTCACGATGCCCTCCCCCGTGTCCGTCCGTGGTCACCATCGCCGTGCTCACCGGGACCGGACAACCGGACAAGCACACAACCGGACGTTACTCCGCGAGTACTTCGCCGACGATGCGTCTGGCCACCGCCATCAGGACCGGGTTGGTGTTCCAGTAGTACGGCATGATGATCAGCGCGATGGAGAGGGCCCAGCCTCGTCCACGGCTCCAGGCGGCCTCGTCCGTGTCGACGGCGTTGCGGAAGGCGGTTCGGGACTCGCCGGAGAAGAGGGACCAGGCCGGGAGCAGGTCCACGGCCGGGTCGCCGGTGCCCAGGGTGCCGAAGTCGATCACGGCGCTGAGGCGGCCCTGCTGGACCAGGAGGTTTCCGGGCAGCAGGTCCCCGTGGAGCCAGACGGGTGGTTTCTGCCGGGAGGGGGCCCGCAGCGACTCTTCCCATACCTGCCCGAGGGTCTTCAGGTCGTCCTCGGGCAGTCGGCCCCGCAGGGCGGTGAGGGCCTCGCGGGTGGGGGTGTCGCGTGGGGCGAGGGGAGTCCCTCGGCCGGCGGCGGGGCCGTCGGTGGGGTCGATGCGGCGTAGCGCGGTGATGAATTCGGCCAGGGCGACGGCCGCCGCGGTGGGGTCCGCGAAGGCCGAGTCGGTGAGGGTCTCTCCGTCGAGCCAGCGGCAGATCGACCAGGGCCAGGGATAGCCGGCGCCGGGTTCGCCCACCGCCACCGGCGTGGGGACGGCCAGGGGCAGGTGCGGGGCGAGCCGGGGCAGCCAGTGCGCCTCCTTCTCTGCCTGGCCGGCCGAGTGCGGGAGGCGGGGGAGCCGTACGGCCAGGTCCGGGCCCAGTCGGAACAGGGCGTTGTCCGTTCCGGCGGACGGGACCCGGGAGAGGGGCAGGTCGGACCACTGCGGGAACTGGGCCCTGATCAACCGTCCGACCAGTGCGGCGTCGATGTCCGCCTCGTCGGCGTGCATCTTCTGGACCGGCATGCGTGCCTTTCGGGGGCGGGACGGGACGGGACAGGGTGAGGCAGGGCGGGACAGTGGTGTCGCGTGGCCGTGCCGAGCACTCAAGCAGGCCAGCGGCCGGTGGTGCCACCGGTTTTCGCCGGATCGCCGTTCCGCCGCGCCCCGGCCGGCCGGCGCGCTCCCGGCTTGTTGTCGGCCGGCTGTCAGGTAGCCGAAACGTGACCTGCACAACCCGTTGACGCGTTGTCATGTGAGCGTTAACAATGCAGTGTCGGAAACGGCGGGGAAACAGATGCCGTACCTTGTCGAACAGTCCCGAATGCTCAGGAACGCCATATCGGCGCAGGTCGGAGTGAGGAATCCATGGGAGCAGCGAACACCGTCAACGGGCGTCAGCCGGTCATGGCCGACGTCGCGCGGCTGGCGGGTGTCTCGCACCAGACGGTCTCCCGGGTGCTCAACGACAATCCGCACGTCAAGGAGGAGACCAGGGAGCGGGTACTGCTCGCGATCCGGGAGCTGGACTACCGTCCGAACTCGGCCGCACGCACCCTGGTCACGCGCAGGTCGCAGACCCTGGGGGTGGTCAGTTTCGACACCACCCTCTACGGTCCGGCCTCGATGCTCTACGGGATCGAGCAGGCCGCCCGCAGCGCGGGCTACTTCGTCAGCATCGCGAGCCTGCGCTCGTTGGACGGGCGCTCGGTGCAGGAGGCCGTGGACCGGCTCAGGGACCAGGCGGTGGAGGGTGTGCTGGTGATCGCGCCGCAGACCTCGGCCGTCGGGGCGCTGGCGCAGGTCCGCAGTGCGGTCCCGGTGGTCGCCGTCGGTTCGGGCTCCCAGGCCAGGGTGCCCGGGGCGGCGGTCGACAACGAGGCCGGGGCCAGGGCGGCCACGCAGTACCTGCTCCATCTGGGGCACCGCACCGTGCACCATGTGGCGGGGCCCTCGAACTGGCTGGACGCCCAGGCCCGGCGCGCCGGCTGGCGTTCGGTGCTGGCGGACGCGGGTGCTCCGGTGCCCGAGGTCGTCAGCGGGGACTGGAGTGCCAGGTCCGGCTACGAGGCCGGGCTGCACCTTCTGGAGAACCCGGAGGTCACGGCCGTCTTCTGCGCCAACGACCACATGGCGCTCGGGGTGCTGCGGGCGCTGAACGAGGCCGGGCGCGGCATCCCCGGCGACATCAGCGTGGTGGGCTTCGACGACATCCCCGAGGCCTCCTACTTCACTCCGCCGCTCACCACCGTGCGCCAGGACTTCGGCGAGCTGGGCCGCCGCGGCCTGGAACTGCTGGTGGCGCAGGTCGAGGGTGAGGCCGGCACCAAGGAGAGGGTGCTGGTCGCCCCTGAGCTGGTGATCCGGGGGAGTACGGCGGCGGCACCACCCGCCCCCGCCGGTGGCTGAGGGCTGCTCGACAAACTGAGGGCCCGAGCACCTGAGGGCCCGAGGACCGCACGGAAGTACAGCTGCACAGAACCACGGAAGCACATCCGCACACGCTCGAATGTTCGTCGCACCTGCTCAATTGATAGCTGTCGTCTGCTCAATTGTTAGCGCAAACAATTCTGGCGGGGTGTTCGCTCCGCCGTGCCTGGAAACCGATCGAGAGGACCACCACCATGCCGTCCGCACTCAACTCCAGTAGCACGAGATCCAAGAAGCTCGCCGTCGTGGCCACCGCGCTGCTGCTCGCCCTCGGCGCCTCCGCCTGCAGCAAGACCGGTGCCGCGGGCAGTGGCAGCACCTCGGCCGCCGCATCCGCCGGCGGCAGCAGCTCCGCCCCGGCCGTCACCCTGTCGGGTGACATCTCGTTCAACGACGCCAACCTCACCAAGCTCGACGCCGCGATCAAGACCGCACTCGCGGGCAAGGACCTGTCCAAGCTGGACGAGGCCATGGTGGTCAACGTCGCGGTGGACTACTGGAACGCGGGCAAGGTCGGCTTCAACAAGGGCCTGTCCGACCTCGGCATCAAGGGCACCTTCCAGGCCCCGGCCAACGGCCGGCTGGACCAGCAGCTGTCCATCATCCAGACCCTGCGCGGCCAGGGCATCACCGGCTTCACCGTCTCCGCGATCGACCCGACCGCCATCAAGGCCCCGATCGCCTCCGCCAACTCGGCCGGCATCCCCGTGGTGGCCATCGACTCCCCGCTGCCCGCCGAGGACGGCTCCGCGCTCTACCTGGGCAGCCTCAACGAGGAGTTGGGCGAGAAGGCCGGCGAGGCCATGAAGCAGGTGCTCAACAACCAGGGCGAGGTGGTGATCCTCACCGGATCGCTGACGGCCTCCAACTCGCTGGAGCGCATCGCCGGGTTCAAGAAGGCCCTGGAAGGCTCCAACATCAAGATCACGCAGACCCTGAACGACGGCACGGACGCCTCCAAGGCCCTGTCCAACGCCTCCACCTCGTTCCAGACCGACCCCAACGTCAAGGGCCTGTACGGGGTCTACTCCTACGACGGACCCGCTGCCGGGCAGGCCGTGCAGTCGGCCGGCAAGACCGGTGCGATCAAAGTCATCTCCTCCGACAGCGACGCGCAGACGCTCAAGTTCATCCAGAGCGGCGTCATCCAGGCCACCGTGCTGCAGCAGCCCTACCAGCAGGGCTACACCGGCGCCTTCCTGCTGGCGGCGTTCAAGGTGCTCGGCAAGGACGCCACCCTGGCGCTGGTCAAGCCCTACCTGGAGAGCGACGGGACCACCCTGAGCACCGGCGCGGGCGTGGTGACCCAGTCCAACATCGCCGACTACCAGGCCATGCTGACCAAGCTCGGCATAGGCTGAGGTCGACGAGATGGCAGCCGTGCAAGCACGGACCGAGGGGGACACGGCGGCTCGGGTCGCCGTGTCCCTTCGGGGAGTGAGCAAGAGCTACGGGCCGGTCAAGGTGCTGGACATCCCGGAGCTGGAACTGACCAGCGGTCAGATCGTGGGCGTGGTAGGCGAGAACGGCGCCGGCAAGTCCACGCTGATGGGGGTGCTGTCCGGCACCGTGGCCGCGAGCACCGGCAGTATCGTGATCGACGGGCAGGAGCTGCACAGCGGTCGCCCGGACCACGCGCAGAGCCTCGGCGTCAGCCTGGTGGCCCAGGAGTTCCCCCTGGTGGGGAAGTTGAGCGTGGCCGAGAACCTGCTGCTGGGCCGGCGCCCGGCGAGCAGCGAGGGCCGCCGCTTCGGCAGCTGGCGCTACGACCGGGCCGGCACCAGGGCCGAGGCCCGGGCGCTGCTGGCGGACGTCGGGGTCGAGGGGGTGGACGTCGACCGCCCGGTCGAGCGGCTGCCCGTCCCGGTCCGGCAGATGATCGAGATCGCCAAGGCCTGGGGCCACCACCCGCTGGTGCTGATCCTGGACGAGCCGACCTCCTCGCTGGGGCCGGTGGAGGCGGACAAGGTGCTCGCGCTGGCCCGGCGGCACGCCGAGGCGGGCGGAGCGGTGCTGTTCATCGGGCACCGGCTGGACGAGGTGCGGGCGCTGGCCGACCGGGTGATCGTGCTGCGCGGCGGCCGGCTGGTCGCCGACCTGACGCCGGAGCAGGCCTCCGAGGAGCGGCTGATCCGGGAGATGGTCGGCAGCGAGCTGGCCAAGGCCGACGTCAGCCCGCCGCCCTCGGTCGAGCGCGAGGTGGTGCTGCGCACCGAGGGGCTGACCGCCGACGGGCTGGGCCCGGTCGACCTGGAGGTGCGGGCCGGGGAGATCCTCGGCGTGGCCGGGCTGATGGGGTCGGGCCGCAGCCGGCTGCTGCACACCGTGATGGGCGCCCAGCCCAGGACCGGTGGCACCGTCGAGTTCCAGGGCCGGGCGTTCCACCCGCGCCATCCGGCCGACTCGGTGGCGGCCGGGATCGGCTTGGTGCCGGAGGACCGCAAGGAGCAGTCCCTGGTGCTGGGCGCCTCGGTGCGCTGGAACATCACCCTGGCCACGCTGCGCCGGATCAGCCGCCGCGGGGTGCTCACCCCGCGCGCCGACCGCGAGCACGCGGGCCGGCTGGTGCAGGAGCTGGGCGTGCGGCTGCACTCGGCCGAGCAGCCGGTGGGCGACCTGTCCGGCGGCAACCAGCAGAAGGTGGTCTTCGGCCGCTGGCTGGCCGCCGAACCGCGGCTGCTGCTGCTGGACGAGCCGACCCGCGGCGTGGACGTGGGTGCCAAGGCGGAGATCTACGGCCTGATCGACGAGGCCGCCAAGGAGGGTCTGGCGGTGGTCGCAGCCTCCTCCGAGCTGGAGGAGCTGCTGTGGATCTGCCACCGGATCGTGGTGATGGCGCACGGCCGGGTGGTCGCCGACATCCCCAGGGAGCGGTTCAGCAAGGAACTGATCATGACGGCCGCAGCGGGGACGCAGAGCGCGCCGTCCCCGGACCCGCAGGCCGCGGCGAAAGAGGCGATGGCATGAGCAGCAGTACGGACACCGCGCCCGCCCCGACGGCGGCCGCCCCGCCGAAGCCCGGCGCCGGCCTGCTCCGGCGGCTGGTGGAGACGCCCGAGGTGGGCGTGGTCGTGGCCTGCGTGGTGGTGTTCACCGCGCTGGCGATCGACAAGTCGACCTTCGCCAGCGCGGTCAACCTGCAGGGCATGGGCTTCGACCTGGCCCAGTACGGACTGATCGCGATCGGCGAGTCGCTGGTGATCCTGACCGGCGGCATCGACCTCTCGGTGGGAGCGCTCCTGGGCACCAGCGTGATCCTGGCCTCCTGGTTCAACGTCAGGGCCGGGCTGCCGGCCGGGGTGGCGATCCTGTTCACGCTGGCGATCTGCGGCACGGTGGGCCTGATCCACGGGCTGGCGGTGACCCGGCTGAAGATGCCGCCGTTCGTGACCACCCTGGTGACCTACACCGTCGCCCAGGGCGTGACCCTGGCCATCACCTCGGGCACCTCGATCCCCGGCATCTCCGGCTTCTTCAGCGACCTGGGCCAGAGCTACCTGGCGCAGATCCCGGTGCCGCTGGTGCTGTTCGTCATCGTCGCGGTGGCGGCCTGGTTCTTCCTGGAGCGCACCTACCAGGGCCGCCAGGTGTACGCGGTCGGCGGCAACGCCGAGGCGGCCCGGCTGGCCGGCATCCGCGGCGACCGGCGGGTGGTGTCCATGTACGTCACCAGCTCGCTGCTCTCCGGGCTTGGCGGCATGCTGGTGCTGGGCCGGATGGGCGTGGGCTCCGCCAGCGGGGTCGGCGTGGGCTGGGAGCTCTCAGCCATCGCCGCCGCGGTCATCGGCGGGGTGAGCCTGATGGGCGGTCAGGGCCGGATCATGGGCATCGTCGCCGGCGCGGTGCTGCTGGAGCTGATCAACAACGGGCTGACCACGCTGCAGATCAACTCCAACTACACCCAGATCGTGCTGGGCGCGGTGCTGGGCATCGCCATCACCGCGGACCGGCTGCGGGCCCGGCGGTTGGCCAAGCGGCGCTGAGCCCGCGGCACAACCGGCACAACCGACAAGCAGTGGACAACAACTGACCGACCGACAGCAGAGAGCTGACGCGGGTCGGTGACCGGGAGGCCGGTCGCCGACCCGCGCGAGCCCTCGGCTCGGCATGCCCGGGCCGCCCCCGGCTCGACTCGTCACACACATCATCACAGCACCGTACGGATCGGGATCCATCGTCAGCTGAGAGGTGTCATGTTCATATCACGAATGAGACGGGGGCGCGGTCGCGCCGTCGCTCTCGCCGCCACCACGGCCCTGCTGCTCGGCGGCCTCACCACCGCGATGGGCAGCGGTACGGCGGGAGCGGCCACCACCGCGCCCAGTCTCGCCGCCCATCTGGCGCTGGACGAGGGCAGCGGCACCACTGCCGCCGACTCCTCCGGCAACGGCCACACCGGCACCTTGGGCAGCGGCGTCACTTGGAGCGCCGGCCAGGTCGGTGCGCACGCGGTCAGCCTCAACGGCACCACCAACGGGAACATCGACATCCCCACCCCGGTCGTCGACACCTCCCAGAGCTTCACCGTCTCCGCCTGGGTCAAGCTGAACAACACCTCCGGCTACCAGACCGCGGTCAGCATCGACGGCACCAACGTCAGCGGCTTCTACCTGCAACTGCGGGGCGACACTGGCGACTTCGCCTTCACCCGGCTCTCCTCCGACAGCACCAGCGCCACCACCTCGGCGATCGCCACCGACGGTACCGCCCCCTCCACCGGTACCTGGTACCACCTGGTCGGCGTCGACGACGAGAGCGCCGGCAAGCTGCACCTCTACGTCGACGGCGCGGCGCAGACCGACGCCGCCTACACCGGTGGCGGCTGGAAGGCGGCGGGGCACACCCTGATCGGGCGCGGCCTGTTCGGCGGCAGTCCGGTGGACTTCGTCAACGGCTCGGTCGACGACGTCCAGTTCTACCAGGGCGCACTGACGGCGGATCAGGTCGCCGCGATCAACACCTCCGCGCACTGGAACCTGGACGAGGGCAGCGGCAGCAGCGCCGCGGACTCCTCCGGCAACGGCCACACCGCCACCCTCGGCAGCGGCGCCAGCTGGGCCACCCCGGGCCGGGCCGGCGCGCACGCGCTGACCCTGGACGGCACCGCCAACGGCAACGCCACCGCGAGCGGCGCGGTGGTGGACACCCGGCAGTCCTTCTCGGTCTCCGCCTGGGTCAAGCCCACCGCCGTCAGCGGCTTCCAGACCGCGGTCAGCATCGACGGCGCCAACGTCAGCGGCTTCTATCTGCAACTGCGCGGGGACACCGGGAAGTTCGCCTTCACCAGGCTGGCCTCCGATGCGGACTCGGCAGCCGTCGCCACCGTCCCGGCCACCGCCGCGCCCACCGCGGGCCAGTGGTACCACCTGGTCGGGGTGGACGACGTGGCGGCGGGCAAGCTCTCGTTCTACGTCAACGGCGTGCTCCAGGGCAGCACCGCCTACACCGGGAACTGGCAGGCCACCGGTGACACCGTGATCGGCCGCGGCCGCTACAACGGCGCACCGGCCGACTTCTTCGGCGGCGGCGTGGACGACGTCCAGGTCTTCGACCACGCGCTGACCGCCGACGAGGTGCAGACCGTGGTCGGCACCGCCGGCGGCACCCTCAGTGTGGACGCGGCCAACCCGGCCCACGCACTGCCCTCCACCTTCTTCGGGGTGATGACCGAGGACATCAACCACTCCGGCGAGGGCGGCCTCTACGCCGAGCTGATCCAGAACCGCTCGATGATGGCCAGCAGCACCAGCCCGGTCGACTGGTCCGCGGTCGGCGACTCGACCATCGCGCTGGACACCGGCAACCCGCTCAACAGCGCGCTGACCCAGTCGCTCAAGGTCTCGCTGACCACCGCCACCAGGGACAGCCGGGCCGGGGTCGCCAACTCGGGCTTCTGGGGCATCCCGGTGGCTCCCGGCCGCAGCTACACGGTCTCCTTCTTCGCCAAGGCCAGCGCCGGGTTCAAGGGCCCGCTCACGGTCGACGTCGAGGGCGCCGACGGCACCGTCTACGCCAAGGGCAGGGTGAACGGGGTCGGCACCGGCTGGAAGCAGTTCACCACCACCATCAGGACCGGCGACGACGCACCGTCCACCGCGGCCGCCCGCTTCGTGCTCTCCGCGCAGACCGGCAGCGGCGCGACCCTGTGGCTGGACAACGTCTCGCTCTTCCCGCCGACCTACGGCAACGTCAAGAACGGGCTGCGCACCGATCTGATGACCAAGATCGCCGGGCTGGAGCCCTCGTTCATCCGCGAGCCGGGCGGCAACTACCTGGAGGGCAACACCCTCGCCACCCGCTTCGACTGGAAGAACACCATCGGCCCGGTCTGGACCCGGCCCGGGCACCAGGACGACGCCTGGGGCTACTGGTCCACCGACGGCATGGGCCTGCTGGAGTACCTGGAGTGGGCCGAGAGCCTCGGCGCCCAGCCGCTGCTCGCCGTCTACGCCGGCTACAACCTCAACGGCAGCCACGTGGACGTGAGCCAGCTCGGCCCGTACGTCCAGGACGCCCTGGACGAGATCCAGTACGCCACCGGCTCCACCAAGACGGTCTGGGGCGCCAAGCGCGCCGCCGACGGCCACCCCAAGCCCTTCGACATCGGCTACGTCGAGGTCGGCAACGAGGACTGGTTCGACGGCTCCGGCAGCTACGACGGCGACAACGGCCGCTTCGCGCAGTTCTACGACGCCATCAGGAAGGCCTACCCGTCCATCAAGATCATCGCCACCACCCCGGTCAAGTCCCGCACCCCGGACGTGGTGGACGAGCACTACTACGAGACCCCGGCCTGGATGAACAGCCACGCCAACCTGTACGACTCCACCTCCCGCAGCGGCCCGAAGATCATGGTGGGGGAGTGGGCCTCGCAGGAGGGCAAGCCGACCCCGGACCTCAACGCCGCGCTCGGTGACGCCTCCTGGCTCACCGGCCTGGAGCGCAACTCCGACATCGTCACCCAGGAGGCCTACGCGCCGCTGCTCGCCAATGTCAACAGCGTGCAGTGGAACACCAACCTGATCGGCTTCGACGCGCTGACCAGCTACGGCTCACCCAGCTACTACGCCCAGTCGATGCTGGCCCAGCACCACGGCGACCAGGTGCTCAGCGCAACCTACGCCGGGATCGGCGGCCTGAACACCGTGGTCACCAAGGACTCCACAACCGGCCGGATCTACATCGCGGTGGTCAACCCGGGCGGGACCGCCCAGCCGGTCACCGTCGACCTGGCCGACGCCGGTACGGTCGCGGAGACCGGCAGCCAGACGGTGCTCAGTTCGGCCCACCCGACGGACACCAACACCATCAGCGACCCGGCCCACGTCGTCCCGGTCACCAGCCCGGTCCACGGGCTCGGGGCGACCTTCACCAAGACCTTCGCCGCCTACTCGCTGACCATTCTGACGGTGAATTAGGTCAATCATCCAAGACGATGAATGCGATCGTCTGACAAGCACGCGCATTCCACCCTTCCGGGGGTGGGATGCGCGTGCTTTCGGGTGGTTCCGAGGGACCGTCACCCATGGCGGGCCGTGGCGCGGTACCGTTTCCTCAGCATTCCGATGAGCGCTCAACTTCTCGATGGAACGACCGAATCGGGCCGATTCTGGCCACGACGAGTGAGCCCCTGTCCGATTTGTTGAGATAATTGACTGAGTAGTGTTTACGGAACGTCACTTCGGGTAGCCATCTCCAACGTGACGTGTTGACATCGTGTCGACATCTGGAGTTCTCGGACGTGGCAACGAGGCCGCTGGGGAAGGCGCCCCTCGCACCACACTGGAGGTCCCGGTGACGACTCGTGGAGTTCTCTATCTGCACTCCGCGCCGCGTGCGCTCTGCCCGCATGTCGAGTGGGCCGCAGCCGGCGTGCTCGGCGTGCGCGTCAGTCTCGACTGGATCCGCCAGCCGGTCGCTCCCGGTACCTGGCGTGCCGAGTTCTCCTGGCAGGGCGAGCCCGACACCGCCTCCCGGCTTGCCTCCGCGCTGCGCGGCTGGCAGCTGCTGCGGTTCGAGGTGACCGCGGAGCCCTCGGCCGGCCTGGAGGGCGAACGCTACTGCAGCACACCCGATCTGGGCATCTTCCACGCGGTCACCGGCGTGCACGGGGACATCCTGATCCCCGAGGACCGGCTGCGCTCCGCCCTGCTGCGGGCCAGGATGGGCGAGGGGGACCTGGAGTCCGAGATCTCCCGTTTGCTCGGCAAGCCCTGGGACGACGAGTTGGAGCCGTTCCGGCACGCCGGCGAGGGCGCTCCGGTGCGCTGGCTGCACCAAGTGGTCTGACCCCCTTCCCGCTGCCGCCGAAGGGCCCTTGCGGGCTGCGCGAGACCCCCTTCCGGAGCCCCTCCTGGACCCCCTTCCGGAGTGCCCCCGCCAGCGCGTTCGGTGGTGCCGGGAAATTTTACGGAGGGGGCGCATCCGTATTCTTCTGCGCCGGGCGCTGACACCGTGATCCAACTCATGGTCGCCGACCGGTCGGATGGGCGTCATGTCCGGGTATATCCCTGTCACGGAACCTCGAAGCGACCCCCTCGGGAGTCAGGCGCACCGCCCCTGACCCGCAGTTGTCCGATTATAGACGCGCTCCGTACTCATGGCGGACCGTCAGATGTCACCTGCGTAAATCCCTTGTTGCATCCACTCGGCGTGGTGGCAGGCCTGGAATCTGTTCCCGCTAACCCCTTGCGCCGCAATTCTTGACCCGTGTACACATCACAGGGGCATTCCGAACGGGCGTTCACGCGGGTCGCTCGGTACCCCCAGTCCTGACGGACCCTCACTCCTGGAGTCGTCATTACCGATAACCAGTCCTCACGCGGACGGCGTACTCGCATAGCCACCGCAGCGTTCGCCTCCATGGCTCTGGCCGGAGGCACGCTCGCGCTCGCCGCGCCCTCCCAGGCAGCATCGGTCACCCCCTCTGCCAAGGTCCTCACCGGCAGCCACCCCTCCTGGGCCACGGCCAAGGCGGACCAGGGAGCCGTGTCCGCGGAAACCGTCACCGCCGCGACCGTGTACCTCGCCGGGCAGGACCCGGCCGGGCTCGCCGCTTACGCGAAGGCGGTCTCGACACCCGGCAACGCCGCCTATGGGAAGTTCCTGACCGCGGCCCAGGCCAAGGCCAAGTACCTGGCCACCCCGGCCCAGATCCAGGCCGTCAAGAGCTGGCTGACCAGCGCGGGCCTCACGGTCACCAGCGCCACCGACCACGCGGTCAGCGTGAGCGGTAAGACCTCGGCGATCCAGAAGGCCTTCGGCACCCAGCTGCACCAGTACAAGGTGGACGGCAAGAAGGTCAACGCGCCGACCAAGGACGCGGTCGTGCCGGCCTCGGTCTCCGCCCTGATCAGCGGGGTCGTCGGGCTGACCGGCACCGCGCCCACGGTCCAGCCGCAGTCGGTCTCGGTGAAGAACACCATCGCGTCCGGCGCCAAGTCGAGCGACGGCCTGGCGACGACGGCGACCTGCTCCGACTACTGGGGCCAGAAGGCCGCCACCGGCGGACCGCTCGGCTACACCAAGAAGACCACCTACGACGAGTGCTCCTTCCAGCCCTCGCAGCTGCGCCAGGCCTACGGCATCACCGCCTCCGGCCTGACCGGCAAGGGTGCCACCGTGGCCATCGTGGACGCCTACGGCTCCTCCACCATGCTGGCGGACGCCAACCAGTTCTCCACCAACCACGGTGACAAGGCCTTCAAGTCCGGCCAGTACTCCGAGGTGGTCACCCCCGACCAGTGGAACAGCGAGGACCTCTGCGGCGGTGCCGACGGCTGGGCGGGCGAGGAGGCCCTGGACGTCGAGATGGTGCACGGGCTGGCGCCCGACGCCAACGTCGTCTACGTGGGTGCCAACTCCTGCCAGGACAGCGACCTGTCGGCCGCACTGGCCAACATCGTCGACAACCACCTGGCGGACGTCGTCTCCAACTCCTGGGACGGCCTGATGCACAGCACGTCGGGCGACGAGTCCGCCGCGCAGATCGCCGCCTACGAGCAGATCTTCGAGCAGGGCGCGACCGAGGGCATGGGCTTCGACTTCAGCTCGGGTGACTGCGGCGACAACTCGCCCGCCGCGGCGGCGACCGGTGTCAACTGCGACTCGACCACCACCCGCGCCCAGGCCGCGTACCCCGCCTCGGACCCGTGGGCCACCGATGTCGGCGGCACGGCGCTGGCGGTGTCCAGCAAGAAGGGCACCTACGGCTTCGAGACCGACATGGGCACCCTGCGCTCGGTGCTCTCGACGGACGGGACGTCCTGGACGCCCTTCCCCGGCGCCTTCTACTTCGGTGGCGGCGGCGGTACCAGCGAGGACTTCGCCCAGCCGTGGTACCAGAGCTGGACCGTCCCGAACTCGCTGTCGCACACCCTGATGACGGGTGCCAAGAGCAAGACCGCGCAGCGGGTCACCCCGGACGTCGCCATGAACGGTGACCTGTACACCTCGGTGCTGGTCGGCATGTCCGACGGCGCCCCGTACAGCGAGGGCGGCTACGGCGGCACCAGCGTCTCGGCGCCGGAGTTCTCCGCGGTCCAGGCCGACGCCATCCAGGCCCAGCACGGCCGTCCGATCGGCTTCGCCAACCCGGAGATCTACCTGAAGGCCGGCAGCAGTGCCTTCACCGACGTCATCAACAAGACGACGAAGCCGGGCCAGGAGCCGCTGAACGCGATCTACGACGCCGGCATCATCAGCGGATCGCTGCGGGTCCGTCTGGTCGCCTTCGGCCGTGACTACGGTCTGGCCGCCACCAAGGGCTACGACGACGCCACCGGCGTCGGCTCGCCCACCGAGGCCTACCTGAACTCGTTCCGCTACGGCTGGTAGAACCTCACATCTCAGCGGTACCCCAGGAACCGGGGCCGGGCGGAACGTTTCGCCCGGTCCCGGTTCCGCCGTTCGCGCCGATGCCAGTCTGGAGCCTGCGACGGGCGAGCCTGCGGCGGACCACCAGGAACAGCACCAGGCCGGCGGCCAGCAGCAGCACTCCCGCGCCCAGGAACGGCCAGGGGCTCCACTCGTCTGTGCAGTTGCTGCCCTCCGCAGTGCCGGTGCAGACCGTCCCGGGGCCGCCCCGGTTGAGGTAGGCGATCCACAGCAGCGGCAGCGCCGGCCCGGAGAGCGCCCCGGGCAGCCCCACCGGCGAGCCCCGGCGGGACGCCAGCCACGCGGTCGCCCCTGCGGTCAGAGCCAGGACGAACACCCCGATGCTCAGCAGCGTCGCCAGCGCCAGCGCGTAGCCGCCGCCGATCAGCGCCCAGGCACCGAACCAGAGCCAGGAACGGTCGGGCATCACTCTGCTCAGCTGCGCCCTCACCTTGCTCACCTGCGCTTCCGCTTGAAGATGTCCAGCAGGGAAGCGACCTTCCCGGCTCGGTCGAACAGGGCCAGCGCGGGTTCGCGTTCGCCCTCCAGGTTGGCCAGCAGCTCCAGCCCCAGGTACATCGCCACGATGCCGTGGGCCAGTTCGTCGGGCGGCAGCAGCCGGGCGGCGGGGGAGCCGGCCAGGGCGTCCCGCACCGTAGTGGCCGCGAACTCGCGCCAGGGCCGGATCCGGGCGGCCACCTCGGGTCGCAGCTCGGGGTTGAACTGCGCCGCGGCGATCATCTCCACCAGGACGGTGACGTGCCCCTGGTCCAGGTCCTCGTCGAAGACCGACCTGGCCGCCCGCACCAGCCCGGCCAGGCCCTCGGCCTGCGCCACCATGGCCCGGTAGCGGGCGTCCCGCGCCTCGCTGACGGCGTCCAGGGCGGCCAGCTGCAGCCTGGCCACGGAGCCGAAGTGATAGAAGATCAGCGCCTGGTTGCAGCCCGCCCGTTGGGCGATCTCGCGGGCACTGGCCCCGGCGAAGCCGTTCTCGCGCAGGGCGGCCGTGGCGGCTGCCACCAGCGCCGCCCTGGTCTCCTCGGACTTCCCCAACTCCGGCCTCCGGTGGCGCTGTTCTTTTGAGCAGTCGCTCAAATTGAGCGACTGCTCAAAGAGTAGGGACCGGTGCGGCGGGGTGACAAGATGTCAGTTCGATCGGCACCGCTGTGATCCGTATCACTGGAACCCGGCCGTCGCGGCGGACAGGACATCCTGTGGACCAATCCCAACGAGCAAGGATCAGGGCCGGGGATGCCGGTGCCTTCGCCGAACTCTTCGATGCCCACGCCCGAGCCGTCTACCGGTACGCGGTGCGCGGTACCGCCGACTGGTCGGCGGCCGAGGACGTCGTCTCGCTGACCTTCCTGGAGGCCTGGCGGCTGCGCGGGACGCTGCGTCCGGAGGGCGACAGTCTGCTGCCCTGGCTGCTCGGCATCGCCACCAATGTGCTGCGCAACACCGCGCGTTCGGCCCGGCGGCACCGGGCCGCGCTGGCCCGGCTGCCGCTGCGGGAGGCCGTTCCCGACTTCGCCGACGAACTGGTCGGACGGATCCGGGACGCCGAGCAACTGGCCGCCGCGCAGCGGGCGTTGGCCGCGCTGCGGCGCGGCGACCGGGAGGTGTTCATGCTCTGCGTCTGGTCGGGCCTGGACTACGCCGCGGCGGCGGAGTCCCTCGGAGTGCCGGTCGGTACCGTGCGGTCCCGGCTCTCGCGGGCACGGAAGCGGTTGCGGGCCCTGGCGCAGAAGGAACTCGAACAGAAGCAGGAACCGCTCGGCCGGAGCGGACAGCACTCGGTGGGACGCGTCGAGCCGTCCCGGTCGACGGAGGAGAAGTACCGATGAGTGCCCATGAAGACCTGGACCGGCTGCTGCCGGCCCCCGGTGACCCGGAGCTCCCTCGCGACCGCCATGTCCTGCTGAGGGAGCACCTGATGCGCGAGATCACCGACCAGAACCCGCCCGCAGCTGCCGCGGTTCGCCCGAGGTCAGTTCGCCGACTGCTCATTACTGCGGGGTCGCTGTCGGCGGCCGCTGCCCTGGTGGTCACCTTGGCCGTGGGCAGCCAGCCGACCGGGCCCGGGGCGGCTGCGCCCGGCACCGTCTCGGGGTCGTCCGCTCCCTCTGCGCCGAACACCGCGGTGGCCCTGCTCGACCGCGCCGCGACGGTCGCCGACGTCCAGCCCGCCGTCACCCCGCGGAGCGACCAGTTCATCTACGTCGACGTCGCCTACGTGAACCCCGACGCGGATGTGGGGCGGACGCCGGGCAAGGTCCGCCACCTCCAGACCTGGTTCCCTGCTGACGGGAACATCCGAACGGGGAAAGCGATCGACAACGGCTTCAGCTACTTCCTCCCCAGCGGGGAGCAGCCTGACAGGTCGAGCTACCACTACCTGAGCACACTGCCTACCGACCCCGAATCCCTGCTGAAGCGGATCTACGCAGAGACTGCCGAGACCGGGGCGCAGCAGAACGCCGACCTCTACAGCCGCGACGACCGGGCGTACTCCCGCATCGGACAGCTGCTGGGGGAGGCACTGCTGCCGCCGAAGCTCAGCGCGGCCCTCTACCGTGCAGCCGCGCTGATCCCAGGAGTGGTGCTGGTGCCCAACACCGTGGACGCCGTCGGGAAACACGGCATCGCAGTGGCCCGGGTGAACTCCTTCAGCGGGGTGCGCATGGAGTGGATCTTCGACACCACCACCTACGCATTCCTCGGCGAGCGTGATGTCCAGGCGGCCTGGGGGCGGGTGTCGAAGGCAAAGCCCGGCACAGTCCTCCGCATCACCGCAGTGCTCGCCCGCACCGTCGTGGACCTGATCGGCCAGACCCGCGGACCCGCCGTCAGCGCACCGCGGGGCCCGGCACCGGCCCCCGCGACGACTGGGCCGGGCACCGGCCCGTTGCTGCCGGCGGGTCAGTCGGTGGTGCGGAAGGCCAGGACCACGTTGTGGCCGCCGAAGCCGAAGGAGTTGTTGAGGGCGGCGATCCGGCCCTCGGGGAGCTTGCGGGCCTCGCCGGTGACGATGTCGGCGTCGACCTCCGGGTCCAGGTCGTCCACGTTGAGCGTGGGCGGGGCCTGGCGGTGGTGCAGGGCCAGCACGGTGGCGACGGTCTCGATGCCGCCGGCGCCGCCGAGCAGGTGGCCGGTCATCGACTTGGTCGCGGAGATGGCGATGTGGTCGACGTGGTCGCCGAGCTCCTTGCGCAGCGCCTTGATCTCGGCGACGTCGCCCTGCGGGGTCGAGGTGGCGTGCGCGTTGAGGTGCACCACCTCGGCCTTGTCCAGGTCGGTCGACTCGAACAGGTGGGCCAGCGCGCGGGCGATGCCGGCGCCGGTGGGCTCGGGCTGGGCGATGTGGTGGGCGTCCGAGGACAGGCCCTGGCCCACGGCCTCGCAGTACACCTTGGCGCCGCGGGCGGCGGCGTGCGCGGCGGACTCCAGCACGATCACGCCGGCGCCCTCGCCCAGGACGAAGCCGTCACGGGCCTTGTCGTAGGGGCGCGAGGCGGCCTGCGGGTGCTCGTTGTTCTTGGACATCGCCATCATGTTGGAGAAGGCGACGATGGGCAGCGGGTGGATGGCCGCCTCGGTGCCGCCGGCGACCACCACGTCGGCGCGGCCGGTGCGGATCATCTCGATGGCGTAGCCGATGGCCTCGGCGCCGGAGGCGCAGGCGCTGACCGGGGTGTGCACGCCAGCCCGCGCGCCGATCTCCAGACCGACGTTGGCCGCCGGGCTGTTGGGCATCAGCATCGGCACGGTGTGCGGGGAGACGCTGCGGACGCCCTTCTCCTTCAGCACGTCGTACTGGTCGAGCAGGGTGGTCACGCCGCCGATGCCGGAGGCGACGACCGCGCCGAGGCGGTCCGGGTCCACGGTGGAGCCGGGGGCGGTGGCCGCGGTCTCGAAGCCGGCGTCGGCCCAGGCCTCGCGGGCCGCGATCAGCGCGAACTGCGCCGAGCGGTCCAGCCGGCGGGTCTGGTGCTTGGGAATGACGTCACCGGGCTCCACCGCCGTGCGGGCGGCGATGCGCACCGGGATGTCGGTGGCCCACTCCTCTTCCAGGAGCCGTACCCCGGAACGCCCGTTGACCAGGCCCTCCCAGGTGGAGGCGGCGTCGCCGCCGAGCGGCGTGAAAGCGCCGATCCCTGTGACGACCACGGTGCGGCTGTCGTTGGTCACTGCAAATCTCCCACGTGTACGTCTGCTGGATTGGGCTGAGGAGGGGGCGGGGCGCCCCCGGCCCGGTAGCGGGCCGGGGGACGACCCGGGTCGAGCCGCTGAGGCTCAGCTGCTGCGAGTCAGCTGTTGGCGAGGATGAAGTCCACGGCGTCGCCGACGGTCTTCAGGTTCTTGACCTCGTCGTCCGGGATCTTCACGCCGAAGCGCTCCTCGGCGGCGACGACGACCTCGACCATGGACAGCGAGTCGACGTCCAGGTCGTCGGTGAACGACTTGTCCAGCTCGACGTCCTCGGCCGGGATCCCGGCGATCTCGTTGACGATCTCCGCGAGACCGGAAAGGACCTCGTCCTTGGTGGCCATGTCGGCACTCCTTCGTGTTGTGCACTGTCCGTGCCCGCCGGAATGCGGAGCACGGTCGTCATTGTGGATTCGTGACTTACGGCAGGGTAACCACAGCGGCCGCGTAGACCAGACCCGCCCCGAACCCGATGATCAGGGCGAGGTCGCCGCTCTTGGCCTCGCCGCTCTGCAGCATGCGCTCCATCGCCAGCGGGATGGAGGCGGCCGAGGTGTTGCCGGTCTCCGCGATGTCGCGGGCGACCGGAACGCTCTCGGGCAGCTTCAGCGTCTTGATCATGGCATCGATGATGCGCATGTTGGCCTGGTGCGGGATGAACGCGCCGAGCTGGTCGGCGGTGATCCCGGCGGCGTCCAGGGCGCGCTGGGCGGCCTTGGCCATCTCGTAGACGGCCCAGCGGAAGACCGCCTGGCCCTCCATCCGCAGGGCCGGCCACTTCACCTCGTCGCCGGTGCCGTTGACGGCGTCCGGCTTGGCGAAGGCGGTGTCCCAGGCCTGCGTCTGGCTGATGACCTCCTTCTGCGCCCCGTCGGAGCCCCAGATCACCTTGCCGATGCCGGGGGTCTCGGACGGGCCGACCACGACCGCGCCGGCGCCGTCGCCGAAGATGAAGGCCGTCGAACGGTCCGTCACATCGGTGAGGTCGGACAGCCGCTCCACGCCGATGACCACGACGTACTCGGCGCTGCCGCTGCGGACCATGCCGTCGGCCAGGCTGAGGCCGTAGCCGAAGCCGGCGCAGGCGGCGGAGATGTCGAAGGCCGGGGCGGTGCCGCAGCCGAGCCGCTGGGCGATCTCGGTGGCGATGGCGGGGGTCTGCTTGAGGTGCGAGACGGTGGCGACGATCACGCCGCCGATCTGCTCGGGGGCGATCCCGGACTGGGCGATGGCCTTGGCCGCGGCCTGCACCGACATCTCGGCGACGGTCTCGTCCGGGCCGGCCCAGCGGCGCTCGGTGATCCCGCTGCGGGTGCGGATCCACTCGTCCGAGGAGTCGATCCAGTTCAGCACCTCGGAGTTGGGGATCACCCGGACCGGGCGGTAGCCGCCGACGCCCAGGATGCGTGCGAACGCGGCCCCGGTGCTGGGGGTGATGGCAGGAGTGGCAGTCATGAAGCGGTCCCCTCGGGTGCGGCGTGCTCAGCGATCAACTCGCGGGCCTTGTCGAGGTCGTCCGGAGTCTTCAGAGCGAGGGTAGCCACCCCCTTCAGGTTGCGCTTAACCAGGTTGGTCAGCGTCCCAGCAGGTGGGACCTCGATCACACAGGTCGCGCCCAACCGCTCCAGGGCCTCCATGCACAGGTCCCAGCGGACCGGGTTGGCGACCTGCGAGACCAGCCTGCTCAGCACCTCGGCGCCGCCGTCCACGGTCTTGCCGTCGGCGTTGGAGACATAGGCGGTCTGCGGGTCCTGCACGGTCAGGCCCGGTGCGAGCCGCGCCAGCCGCTCCACCCCGGCGGCCATGTGCTCGGTGTGGAAGGCGCCGGCGACCGAGAGGGCGATGATCCGGGCCTTGGCCGGCGGGTCGGCCTTGAAGGCCTCCAGCTGCTCCACCGTGCCGGCGGCGACGATCTGGCCGCCGCCGTTGTTGTTCGCGGCGGTCAGGCCGTGCTCGGCGATCTTGGCGGCCACCTCGTCGGGCTCACCGCCCAGCACCGCGCACATCCCGGTCGCGGTCTGCGCGGCGGCCCCGGCCATGGCCAGTCCGCGCTGCCGGACGAAGGCGACGGCCTGCTCGGGCGACAGCACCCCGGCGAACGCGGCGGCGGTGATCTCACCGACGCTGTGCCCGGCGACCGCGCCCAGCCGGGCCGACGGTGCGTCGGAGCCGGGGAACAGCACGGAACCCGCGGCCATCCCGGCGGCGACCAGCAGCGGCTGGGCGACGGCGGTGTCCTTGATCGTCTCCGCGTCGGCCTCGGTGCCGTACTGCACCAGGTCGAGCCCGGCCACGGCGGACCACCAGTGCAGCCTGTCGGCCACACCGTCGACCTCGAGCCAAGGGGCGAGGAATCCTGGCGTCTGGGCGCCCTGTCCGGGAGAAACGATTACGAGCACAGAACCAACCTTCTCTCGCCGGACGTACCGGACGCGGGTGGGGACGGCGACCAATAACCGCAGCCACCGTTGTGGATTCTCTACAGTTCGCTACTTCAGCAGGTCACTCGGGGTGTCCCTGCCCCCGGGCCGGTCGGCCGGGGGTGCGCCCGGGGGCGTGGCGAACGGCCCCCCGGGAGGTCGCAGCCGCAGGTCATGACGGTTGCAGCCGCCCCAGCGCCAGGGCGATGCGCAGAGTGAAGGCGGAGCGGACGTCGCTGGGCGCATACCCGGTGACATCGGTCACACGCCGCAGTCGGTAGCGAACGGTGTTGGGGTGAACGAACAGCATCCGCGCCGCACCCTCCAACGAGGACGCCTGCTCCAGGTAGACCGACAGGGTGTCCAGCAGCGCGGACCCGGCCTCGTCCAGCGGGGTGTAGATCTCCTCGACCAGCTGGGTGCGGGCCGCCTGGTCCCCGGCCAGCGCCCGTTCCGGCAGCAGGTCGTCGGCCAGCACCGGCCGCGGCGCGTCCGGCCAGGCAGCGCAGGCCCGCAGTCCGGCCGCGGCGGCCTGGGCCGAGCGGGTCGCCGACAGCAGGTCGCCCACGGTCGGGCCGATCACCACCGGACCCGCCGCGAACTGCCCGATCAGCGCCCGGGCGGCCGGGACCGGGTCCCAGACCCGGTCCGGGTTCCGGCCGCCGTCACCGACCACGACCACCAGCCGGGCGCCCAGCACCCCGGTCAGCACATGCAGCTTGGCGTGCCGGGCGGCCCGGCGGATGGCCTCGACCACCAGCTCGCTGTCCCCGGCGGGCGCGCTGCCCATCACCACCATCACCCGGTCGGGCGATCCCCAGCCCAGCGCCGCGGCCCGGGACAGCACGCCCTCGTCGGCGTCGCCGGACAGCAGCGAGTTGACCACCAGCGCCTCCAGCCGGGCGTCCCAGGCCCCGCGCGCCTCGGCGGCCTGCGCGTACACCTGCGCCGTCGCGAAGGCGATCTCCCGGGCGTAGACCAGCACCGCCTCGCGCAGCCCGTCCTCGCCGCCCGGTGCCGCGACCTCGTCGATGGCCTCCTCGACCACCTCGATGGTGGTGCGGATCATCTCCACGGTCTGGCGCAGCGTCACCGCCCGGGTCAGCTCGCGCGGGGCGGTGCCGAACACGTCGGTGCTGATCGCCTGGGGCGCCTCCGGGTGGCGGAACCACTCGGTGAAGGCGGCGATACCGGCCTGGGCGACCAGACCGATCCAGGAGCGGTGCTCCGGCGGCATGTTGCGGTACCAGGACAGCTGCTCGTCCATCCGGGCGATGGCCGCGGTGGACAGCTTCCCGGCCGCCTTCTCCAGCCGTTTGAGCGTGGCGGCATGCCGCTCGGCCCGCTCGGCGGCGGTCCGGCGCTCTATCGCCGTCCCCCGGGGCGATCCCCGGCGCTCGGGCTCCGGCCCGGGCCCGTCCGGCGGCGCGGCGGGCGGCGTCGCCCTGGCTGCGGCCTTCTTGGCGGTCTTCTTCGCTGGCTTATCGACTGGGACGGCTGGCACAGGCACAAGACTGCCCTACGTACGGAGGGATGCGCGCCGAGCAGGAGCTTCCCGATGCGTGGCAACGGTCACAACCCGGGCACGGTAGCGTCGGGCGCGTGTCCGAACAGCCCGCCCCCGCCCTCACGGTCCACCTCGCGTTCGAGCGCTACGCCTCAGCGCCCGAGCCGGGGGTGCTGACCCGGCACGCCTTCTCCTTCGCGGGCCACTACGACCCGGCGAACACGCATTTCGGGGCGCTGCTGGCGTGCAACGAAGAGACCCTGGCGGCCGGTGCGGGCTTCGCCCCGCACAAGCACCGCGACACCGAGATCCTGACCTGGGTGCTGGACGGCGCGCTGGCGCACCGGGACGACCACGGCCACGCGGCGGTGGTCCGGCCCGGACAGGTGCAGTACCTGGGCGCGGGCAGCGGGGCCGTGCACAGCGAGGGCAACGTCGGCGCCGCGGCGGGTCCGGTGCGCTTCGTGCAGTTCTGGCTGCAGCCGGACGAGTTCGGGGCGGAGCCCCGCTATGCGCTGCGGCCCGCGCCGAACGGTTCCGGGCTGCTCACCCTGGCCGGCCTCGGCGAGCTGCGGCGCGCGGACGCGGCCCTGCACCTGCTGCGGGTCGGCCCCGGCGCGGCGCTGCCCGCGCTGCCTGCGGCCGACTACCGCTATCTGCATGTGGTCCGCGGCGGCCTGGGCTTCCGCACCGCGGGCGGCCCGCGCGGCGTGGGCCGGGAGCTGGGCCCCGGCGACAGCCTGAGGATGAGCGGGGCAGCGGCCGTGCCGGTCGATCCGGTGGCGGGGCCGGAGGGTGTGGAGGCGCTGCTGTGGGAGATGCACTCGGCGGTGCGCTACGGCTGAGCCGGGGGATTTCTGGTGCGGACCGTAGGTGGTCGGGCGCGCAGTTCCCCGCGCCCCTAGGTAGGTGCAACTTACTCACAGTGGGTCAGTTGCAGCCCCCCAGGGGCGCGGGGAACTGCGCGAACAGCCATGCACACGCCGCAGCCGGGATCCGTCAGAACCCCCTCGTTCAGCCGGCCAGTTCCCTCAGCACCGCGTCGGTGAACGGGGGCCACAGCTCCGCGGCCCAGGTGCCGAAGTCGCGGTCGGTCAGGGCCACGCAGGCGGCCCCGGCGACCGGGTCCACCCACAGAAAGGTCCCGGCCTGGCCGAAGTGGCCGAAGGCGGTGGGGGCGCTGTTCCGGCCCATCCAGTGCGGGGCCTTGTGGTCGCGCAGGTCGAAGCCGAGGCCCCAGTCGTTGGGCCGCTGGTGCCCGAAGCCCGGCAGTACGCCGTCCAGGCCGGGGAAGGCCACGGTGGTGGCCTCGGCCAGGGTGGAGGCGTGCAGCACCCGGGGGGCCTGCAGTTCGGCGGCGAAGCGGGCCAGGTCGGCGGCGGTGGACACACCGCCCGCACCGGCCGGGCTCTTGGACGCCGGGTCGATCCGGGTGTCGGCCATGCCCAGCGGCTGGAACACGGCCTCGGCGGCGTACTGCGGGAAGGGGATGCCGGTGGCCTTCTCCACGGTGTCGGCCAGCACGTCGAAGCCGGCGTTGGAGTAGAGCCTGCGGGTGCCGGGGGCGGCCATCTGCCGGTGCTCGTCGAAGGCCAGCCCCGAGGTGTGGGCCAACAGGTGACGCACTGTCGAGCCCTCGGGGCCGGCCGGCTGGTCCAGCTCGACCGCCCCCTCCTCCACCGCGACCAGCACCGCGAACGCGCTCAGCGGCTTGGTGACGGAGGCCAGCGGGAAGGCGTGCTGCTGCGGTCCGCGCGCCCCGGCCAGGGTGCCGTCCCGGAGCACCACGGCGGCGGCCGCCGTCGGTACCGGCCACTTGTCGATCATCAGCAGGCTGTCCATGACGGACAGACTATCGATGCCGGGTGGCCGGACCGGGGCGGCCGTGCCGCGGCGGACCGATGACGGCTGACAGATGACGACAGCTGTCAGCCGCCGACCGTCACCTGCCGGGCGTCAGCCGATGACCGCGATGCCGTCCGTGGTGACGGTGGGCCGGCCCGAGGTGCCGACGACCACGATCTTCACGGTGTGCTTGCCGCTACCGGACCAAGTCTTGGTCCACACCGCCTGGTGGTAGGCGGTGCTGGTGGCCTTGAGGTCCACCGTGCCGACCTTGACGCCGTCGACGTAGACGTACGCCTGTCCGGAGGTGGTGGAGCGGTTGGCGACCCAGGCGACCGAGCGGCCGCTGAAGGTCCAGCTGATGGTCGCGTTCTTCGCCTTGGAGGTGTAGGCGCGTCCGCCGAGGAAGTTGCTGCTGGAGCTGGTGATCCAGCTGCCGGTGCGGCTGGACGAGGTCTCCGGCACCAGCTTCGGGGTGGCGCTGACCGAGGCGGTGGCGGTGTTGCCGGCAGCGTCGGCCGCCCGCAGCGTGAACAGGCTGCTCTTGCCCACGGCCTGCCAGGTCCACCAGCCGGTGGCCGAGGCACCCAGCGTCGCGGAACTGGGCGAGGTGGCGTTGACCGAGGCCAGCGCCAGGTTGTCGGCGGCCCGCCAGCTCAGCAGCACCGGGACGCTGCTCGCGTAGACGGTGCCGGTGCGCAGCCCCACCGAGGGGGCGGTGCTGAAGGTCGGTGCGGTGTTGTCGCGGACCAGGGTGAACGCGGCCGACGTGGTGGCGGCGCCGCTGACGTGGGTGGCCACCACCTTGACGCTGTGGCTGCCGGCGCCCACGGTGACCGCGGCCGAGGTGGCGCTGCCACCGGTGCGGGCGACCACATTGCCGTCCACCAGGACGGCGAAACCCGAGATCACCGCGCCGGGGGTGGCGGTGGACCAGCTGACCGTGACACTGCCCTTGGTGTACCAGCTGCTCCCGGACTTGGCGGCGCCGGCGACCCCGGTCACCGACAGGCCGGTCACCGGCCCGGCCGCGTAGGAGCGGATCAGGCCGAGGTCGTTGTACAGCTGGTTGCCGGGGCAGTCGGTGGCGAAGCCGTCCCGGTGCCCGGACACCGCGTTCAGGGTGACCTGCTGGCCGGTCGTGAACTTGTTGCCGCTGCCGGCGTAGGTGCCGGCCTCGACCAGGGTGCCCTTGCCGGTCAGCGGGCTGGTCTTCGACATCCCCAGCTTCCAGGCGGTGATCCGGGCGATCGAGCCCAGCATGGCCTTGGTGGGCGTCGCGCCCTTGCCGTCGGCCGAGTCGCCGCCCGTGAGGTCGGTGTAGGTGCCGATCGCGGCGATGCCCATGCTGTTGGTGTTCAGACCGTAGGTCTGCGCGCCCACCACCGGCAGCGCCTGGCCGCCGAAGCGGCCCTCGAAGATGGTGCCGCACTTGTCGACCAGGTAGTTGTAGCCGATGTCGCGCCAGCCCTGGACCTTGACGTGGTAGGCGTAGATGCTGCGGACCATCGCCGCCGAGCTGGAGCAGCTGTAGCTGTTGCTGTCGTCGGTGTGGTGCACGAACACCACCTTCACCGCGGTGCCGTAGGCCGGGTAGCCGGTCTCGCGCAGGCACTCGTCGGCGCCCCAGGAGGCCCGGCTGACGACGGTCGGGGCGGCGATGCTGCTGCTGGTCACGGCCGGCAGCGGGGAGGGCGAGGTCTTGGTGGTGGTCGCGGCGCCCGTGCAGCTGGGGTAGGCCTGGGCCAGGGTCGGCAGCTGGGAGGCGACCGGCGTGGCACTGGCGCTTACGGACGCCGAGGCGCTCGCCGAGGCCGACGTGCCGGCGGAGCCGGACGCGCTGGCGGACGCCGAGGCGGAGGCTGACGCAGTGGCGGTGGTGGTGTCCTCGGCGCTCGCCGAGGCGGAGGCGCTGTCCGTGGCGGCCGCACTGCCGGTGTCGGTCGCCGTGTCGGTTGCGGAGTCCGTCGCGGTCGCGCTGGCGCTGTCGGTCGCGCCGGTGCTGTCCGTTGCCGCGGGGGAGTCGCTCGCAGTGTCGCTCGGCGAGGCGGAGGTGTCGTCCATCGCGTAGCCCGCTGCGGCCATGTCCGTCGTGGATCCGCCAGTGCCGCTGGCGACGCCGGGGTCGACCAGGTCGACGGTGAGCCCGGCCGGGAGGGCGGTCACGCCCTTGGCGGCGGCGACCCGGACCTGCACCCCGTCGGAGGGGCCGACCCAGTGCGGCTCGGTGCCGCCGCGGACCCCGCTGCGGCCCAGCTCGTCCGGGTCCGGGAGGGAGTCCTCGGCGCCCAGTGCGGTCCACCCGCTCCAGCGGCCGTCGGCGCTGGACCGGGTCCGCACCTCGACCGTGCCGGAGAGCTTGGCGGCGGCGCCGGTCCAGGTGACGCCGACGGAGCTGAACGCCTTGGTGGAGCGGGCCGCCAGGGTGGCGCTCCGGTCCGAGTCCGCGGTCAGGGCGAGCGCGCTCACCGAGGGGACGATGGGCTGGGCGGTGGCGCCGGCCGAGGTACCCGAGGCGCTGCCCGATCCGGAGTCCAGGACCGCGACCACACCGGCACTGCCGACCAGCAGGACACCGGCGGTCACCAGCGCCCGCGTCCTGAGTCGCTTCCGACTGCGATCGACGCCGCGTGCTCGTCTGCCCATGTCCCGCCCCTTGTGTTCCGGTCGACTGTAAATCGGCTGATCCTATTGGGGGCGGGCCGCCGGGTCGCGGACCGGGGCGTCGGTTGTGACCGCCCGGTGCGCTTGCTTAGAGCGCACTCAAAGTCGGTAGGTTCGAAACATGGCACCGGCGATCGCGGCACTGCAGACATCGGACTCGGCGGCAGCACCGGCGGAGGCCGACGACACGCCGCGCCACACCATCGGCGAGGTGGTCGCCAGGATCGGACTCACCGCGCACACCCTGCGCTGGTACGAGCGGATCGGCCTGCTGGAGCCCCCGGCCCGCTCGCACTCGGGCCAGCGGCGGTTCAGCGACCGCGACCTGGTCTGGCTGGAGTTCCTCAACAAGCTCCGGCTGACCCAGATGTCGGTGGCGGACATGGTCCGCTACGCCGAACTGCGGCGCGAGGGCGAGCACACCGCCGCCGCCCGCCAGGAACTGCTGATCCAGCACCGCGACGAGGTGCGCCGGCGGATCGCGGACCTCCAGGCCACGCTGATGATCATCGACCACAAGATCGACTTGTACGCGGAGAGGCAGACGCAGACATGAGCAGCAACAACGCCATCGCGACCACCACGCTCGGCACCGGCGGCCCGGTGGTCGGCGTCCAGGGCCTCGGCTGCATGGGCATGAGCGACTTCTACGGGGAGACCGACACCGCCGAGGCCCTGGCCACACTGGACCGGGCCCTGGAACTCGGGGTCACCTTCTTCGACACCGCCGACATGTACGGCTTCGGTGAGAACGAGAAGCTCATCGGCCCGTTCGTACGGGCCAACCGGGACCGGGTGGTGGTCGCCACCAAGTACTCCATCGAACGCCGGATCGACGACCCCACCTACCGGGCCGTGCGCAACGACCCGGCGTACATCCGGCAGGCCGTCGACGCCAGCCTGAGCCGTCTCGGCGTGGACGTCATCGACCTGTACTACATGCACCGCCGCAACCCCGAGGTGCCGCTGGCCGAGTCGGTCGGCGCGATGGGGGAGCTGGTGACGGCGGGGAAGGTCAAGTACCTGGGCCTGTCCGAGGTCACCGGCGCCGAACTGCGGGAGGCGCACGCGGTGCACCCGATCACGGCGCTGCAGTCGGAGTGGTCGCTGTTCTCCCGGGACGTGGAGCGGACCGCGGTGCCGACGGCGGCCGAGCTTGGGGTGGCCTTCGTGCCCTACTCGCCGCTCGGCCGGGGCTTCCTGACCGGTGCCTTCGCCCATGCGGGCGAGCTGGGGACGGCCGACTTCCGCAACCACCAGCCCCGCTTCACCGGCGACAACGCCGCGCACAACGCTGCGCTGCTCGCCCCGGTGCACAAGATCGCGGCAGCGCACGGGGCCACGGCCGGGCAGGTCGCCCTGGCCTGGGTCCAGCAGCAGGCCGAGGTGCACGGGCTCGCGGTGGTGCCGATCCCCGGGACGCGGCGCAGGTCTCGTCTTGAGGAGAATGCGGGAGCGACGGCGCTGCACCTGAGCTCCGAGGAGTTGGCCGCGCTGGAGCCGATGGCCGCCGCGGTGGTGGGCGACCGGTACGCGGACATGACGGGGACGTCGGCCGCCCGCGAGTAGGCCTTTGGCTTGTCGCGCAGTTCCCCGCGCCCCTATGGGGCGCGGGGCAACCCCTAGAGCCCTGAGATGCACCCGCCGTTGTTGTTGCTGCACACCACGTCCTGGTACCGGTCCAGCGCGATGTCCGCGAAGTTCCGCAGGCTCGCGGTTCCGGGGGACAGGTACCCGTTGTGCCCGTTGGCCCCGGTGGAAGCGATCACGCGGGAGCCGAAGTCGGTGCTGGTCGGGTCGGCCCCGTGGCCGAGCCCGGCGACCTCCAGGTAGGGCACGTTGCCGATCCAGTCGCCGGGGTTGCGCGCGGTGGCCCACAGTCGCACCCCGGTGCCGAGGTCCGCGGCGTCGGAGACGTCCATCCCGGGGCTGCCGAAGACCACCATGTCGGTGACGCCCTGCGGGGCGTCGATCTTCGGGGCGGCGATCCCGCACACCACCGAGCCGTAGGAGTGGCAGTACAGCGAGGGCGCCGTCTCCGGGTGCGAGGTGATCTTGAGCCCGTCGAGCAGGCTCTCCAGCCGCGGCGCGGCGGCCTCCGCGAGGCGGGCCGTGGCCGCGTCCGCGCCCAGTCCGACCGGGGTGACGTAGCCGGACCAGGCTATGACCGCGGTGCTGGTGCCCGGCGAGACCGCCTCCTCCTCGGCGCGCAGCGCCTGCGCCATCCCGGCGGCGCCCTTGAGCGGCTGGTCGGTGCGCTCGAAGTGGGCCAGGTCCATGTCGGAGCCGGGGACCAGCACCGACACCCGCTGGGCGGTGGACAGGTTGCCGTACACCTCGGCCACCAGGCCGCGTCCGCGCGGGTCGAAGGCCAGGATCTGGCGGCCGGGGGTGAGCAGCGTGTTCAGCATCCCGACCCGTCCGGCGGCGGAAGCGCGGTCGGAGGCGGTCAGCGAGGTGTCGGCGGCGCGGGCCTTCTGGGTGGCGAGCTCCTGCTCCATGGCGATCGCGTTGGCCTGGTAGCGCAGGGCCAGCGGGGCGCCGTCGAAGTTCCCGACCACCAGCGGGTAGGCGTGTACCAGCCGCTGCTGCTGGGCAGTGGTGAGGGAGGCGAAGAACGCGGCGACCTCGGCCGCGGTGGCCTTGGCCGGGTTCGGGAGGTCGCGGCCCAGCGAGTGGTCCTGGGTCCAGGCCTTGCTGCCGGCCGGCGGAGTGGTGATCGCGATCTGCTCGTCGGAGACCGCGGCGCCCGCGGCCGCGGCACCGGTGCCGGCGAGAACAGTGAAGGACACCATCGCAGCTATCAGCGTGCGCCTGAACCGCATACGCGTGACTCTCCTTGGGCGTGGGGCGACCGTCATACGGGCCGTGCCCGGAGGTCTTGCTGAGATGCTCTGCGTCAGCGTAAGCGCAATACCGGTCTGCGTACGCTGTACCCGGTACAACCAAACTGCGACAACCGTCACAAGGAGCGCCAATCGGCCCACAGATTCACGGCTGCTTCACACACGGAAAGCCCTCGCGAAGCCTGCGGGGACCCAGGTGGACCCGGGCCGGCGGCCACGCGGACCGTCCCCGGAACGAGGGAACCGGTGTGATGAACGGCTTCGCTCGTGTCGGCGGCCTCAAGGCTTTTCTTACCAGCGACCTATCTCACCCGCCGCACCCCTGGCGCAAGGCGCACCTCGGGCCCGCACCCCGGTAGCGGGGTGCGGGCCCGAGGACTGCGGGGCTGGGGTCAGCTGTGCTTCCAGGTCACCGTGAAGGCGTTGCCGCCGGAGAGGGCGGAGGTGGTGGCCTTGGTGGTGGAGCCGGAGGCCATGTTGATCTGGTCGGGGGAGAAGTTCCCGATCGGCTGGCCGTTGGCGGTGGCGCTGGTGAAGGACGCGGTGCCGAAGTTGGTCAGCGGCAGCACGCCGGAGCTGCTGGACGGGGCCTCCGCGATGACCTCGGCGGACGCCAGCGCGGCGCTGGCCAGGGTCTTGGTGACGGTCCTGCTCCAGCCCTGGGTGGTGTCCGAGAGCACCAGCTTGAAGGAGCCGCTGCCGCTCTCGGTGACCGAGGAGGTGAAGTGGTCGCCGGGCCGGACCGTGTTGGAGAAGTTCACCGGGTAGGCCGGGTACATCTCGTACCACGCGTAGTACTGCGGGGAGCCGCCGGAGCAGTCCACCTCGCTGCCGGTCTGCTCGACCGAGTTGCTGCCGTCGCCGTCCAGTCCGATCCAGAAGCTGGAGTAGGTGGTGGCGCTGGTGCACTTGCCGGTGGGCTGGACCCAGCTGGCGCTGACGCTGGTGAACTTGGCGCCGGTCGCGGCGTAGCCGGACCAGTTCGAGGACGTGCTGTTCCGTATTCCGCCTACCTGCGCGACCATGTGGTGGCCGGCCGGGGAGGACAGCTGCAGCGGCGCGTTGCTGAACGCGGGGGCCGCCACGGCCAGCCCGGGGGCGGCGGAGCCGAGGACGGCCAGCAGGCCGGCGGACAGGGCAGTGATGCGACGGGTCGTCGACATGGTGCTCCTTCTCGCGGTGGGGATCCCGATGTTGTCGGAGTACCGTCAAGGTAGCGGCTGCTGCCACCCCGCACAGTGGTTTAACAGAAATCCACACCGAAAAACCTCGGCCCGGCGACGGTGACGTCGCCGGGCCGAGGCCGGATACCGCAGGTGCTGAGGGAACTGACTGCAGGTCAGGCGTCTCCGCCGGCCGCGCCCGGGTGGGCCGCCGCCACGTCCAGCAGCTGGTAGCGGTCGATGGCCACCTTCAGCGCCGAGCGGTCGACCTTGCCCTGCTTGGCGAGCTCGGTGAGCACCGCCAGGACCACCGACTGGGCGTCGATGTGGAAGAAGCGACGGGCCGCGCCACGGGTGTCGGCGAAGCCGAAGCCGTCCGCGCCCAGCGACTGCCACTGACCCGGGACCCAGCGCGCGATCTGGTCCGGCACCGCGCGCATCCAGTCCGAGACGGCCACGAAGGGGCCCTCGGAGCCGCTCAGCTTCTTGGTGACGTACGGGACGCGCTGCTCCTCCTCCGGGTGGAGCAGGTTGAACTCCTCCACCGCGACGGCGTCACGGCGCAGCTCGTTCCAGGAGGTCGCGGACCAGACGTCGGCCTTGACGTTCCACTCCTCGGCCAGGATCCGCTGGGCCTCCAGAGCCCACGGCACGCCCACGCCGGAGGCGAGGATCTGCGCCGGGATCTGGCCGCCGGTCGCCGGGGCGTACCGGTGCAGGCCCTTGAGGATGCCGTCCACGTCGACGTTCTCGGGCTCCGCGGGCATCCGCATCGGCTCGTTGTAGACCGTCATGTAGTAGAAGACGTCCTCGCCGTGCGGGAACTCGGCGCTGCTGCCGTACATCCGGCGCAGGCCGTCCTGGACGATGTGGGCGATCTCGAACCCGAAGGCCGGGTCGTAGGCGACCACGGCCGGGTTGGTCGAGGCCAGCAGCTGGCTGTGGCCGTCGGCGTGCTGCAGGCCCTCGCCGGTCAGGGTGGTGCGGCCGGCGGTGGCGCCCAGCACGAAGCCGCGCGCCAGCTGGTCGGCCATCTGCCAGAACTGGTCGCCGGTGCGCTGGAACCCGAACATCGAGTAGAAGACGTAGACCGGGATCAGCGGCTCGCCGTGGGTCGCGTAGGAGGAGCCGGCGGCGATCAGCGAGGCGGTGCAGCCGGCCTCGGAGATGCCGTCGTGCAGCATCTGCCCGTTCGGCGACTCCTTGTAGGCGAGCAGCAGTTCGCGGTCCACCGACTCGTACAGCTGGCCCTGCGGGTTGTAGATCTTCGCCGAGGGGAACAGCGAGTCCATGCCGAAGGTGCGGTACTCGTCCGGGGCGATCGGCACGAAGCGCTTGCCGATCTCCTTGTCCCGCATCAGGTCCTTGAGCAGCCGGACGAAGGCCATGGTGCTGGCCATCTCCTGCTTGCCCGAGCCCTTCTTGAGCAGCTTGTAGGTGTCGTCGCCGGGGAGCTCCAGCTTGACCGGGCGCACCTTGCGGGTCGGCATGTAGCCGCCCAGCTCGCTGCGCCGGTCGTGCATGTACTGGATCTCCTCCGAGTCGCGGCCCGGGTGGTAGTAGGGCGGGTAGCCCTCGTCCAGCTGCTTGTCGGTGATCGGCAGGTGCAGCCGGTCGCGGAAGCGCTTGAGGTCCTCGGTGGTCAGCTTCTTCATCTGGTGGGTCGCGTTGCGGCCCTCGAAGTTGGGACCGAGGGTCCAGCCCTTGACGGTCTGCGCCAGGATCACGGTCGGCTGGCCGACGTGCTCGCGGGCGGCCTTGAACGCGGCGTAGACCTTGGCGTGGTCGTGGCCGCCGCGGCCCAGGTGCTGGATCTGCTGGTCGGTCAGGTCCTCGACCATCTTCCGCAGCCGCAGGTCGCCGCCGAAGAAGTTCTCCCGGATGTACGCGCCGGACTCGGTGGCGTAGGTCTGGAACTGGCCGTCCGGGGTGGTGTTCAGCTTGTTGACCAGGACGCCGTCGCGGTCCTGCGCCAGCAGCGGGTCCCAGCTGCGGTCCCAGATGAGCTTGATGACGTTCCAGCCGGCCCCGCGGAACTGCGACTCCAGCTCCTGGATGATCTTGCCGTTGCCGCGGACCGGGCCGTCCAGGCGCTGCAGGTTGCAGTTGACCACGAAGGTCAGGTTGTCCAGGTTCTCGCGGGCCGCGAGCGACAGCTGGCCCAGCGACTCCGGCTCGTCCATCTCGCCGTCGCCGAGGAAGGCGTAGACGTGCGAGTTGGAGGTGTCCTTGATGCCGCGGTCGCTGAGGTAGCGGTTCATCCGGGCCTGGTAGATCGCGCCCAGCGGGCCGAGGCCCATGGAGACGGTGGGGAACTCCCAGAAGTCCGGCATCAGCCGCGGGTGCGGGTAGCTCGACAGGCCGTAGGGGGCCTTCGACTTCTCCTGGCGGAAGGCGTCGAGCTGCTGCTCGCTCAGTCGGTCCAGCAGGAAGGCGCGGGCGTAGATGCCGGGGGAGGCGTGGCCCTGGAAGAAGATCTGGTCGCCGGACTCGCCGTCGGCGTCCTTGCCCCGGAAGAAGTAGTTGAAGCCCACGTCGTACAGCGACGCGGAGGAGGCGAAGGTGGCGATGTGGCCGCCCACGCCGATACCGGGGCGCTGCGCGCGGGAGACCATCACGGCCGCGTTCCAGCGGGTCGCGTTGAGGACCTTGCGCTCGATCTCCTCGTTGCCGGGGAAGAACGGCTCGTTCTTGGTCGCGATGGTGTTGATGTAGTCCGTGCTGCGCATCTCGGGCACGGCGACACGCTTCTCGCGGGCGCGCTCGATGAGCCGCAGCATCAGGTAGCGGGCGCGTTCACGGCCCCGCTCGTCGATGGCGGCATCGAGCGATTCCAGCCACTCGCTGGTCTCCTCGGGATCGAAGTCCGGGACCTGGCTGGGCAGGCCGCCAATGATGATCGGGTTGCGATCGGATCCGGAAGCCACGCTGTTCCTTCACTGTCGGTCGAACTGAGGTGGTGTCGCGCCGCCTCCATCGTGGACCGCAGGTCGAGAAACGTCATCTCTACCAGTGGGTAACCGGTTCGTGCCCTGGGATGTCTGCATCCAAAAGCTCCCCATTAGGGTGAAACCGGCCCAGCTGTGCAGACGGAACCCTGGGTGGGGGTCCTGGCTGCGACGTAGCGGCCCGACCGAAACCACGACGTTGTGGTGGTGGGAGGCTGGGGAGGGCCAATCAGGAACTCTACGCCCGGCGGAGCAGTGCTCCGGAACTGCTGTACGGGGAGTGAGGGGGCGGCGCGAGGGGTAAGTGAGTCGGCAATCCGCTGCGCGGATCCGCCGCACCGCTTGATACTGGGGCAAATGGGCGTGATGTGTGTCACGCTCGGCGGCGTGTCGCGTTGCGGCGCATCGTCGTCGGTACGGGATCGGGGAGCGGGTACTTGCGCTGAACGCCCCGCCCGTGTGGACTACGGCCACAGCCCTGCCTTCAGGAGGCAGGGTCGGATATAGGAGGCAATTCCCGTGAGCGCGACCGCGGACCCCGCGGAGGACAGGACCAACCCGGCAAACCGGTTGGGATTCCAGCCCGGACAGGTGGTCCAGGAGCTCGGCTACGACGACGACGTCGACCAGGATCTGCGTGAGGCCGTCGAGGACCTCACCGGCAGCGAACTCGTCGACGAGGACTACGACGACGTCGCGGACGCCGTGCTGATGTGGTTCCGCGAGGACAGCGAGGACGGCGATCTCACCGACGCCCTCGTCGACGCCCAGGAGTACCTGGTGGAGGGCGGCCTGGTCTGGCTGCTCACCCCCAAGACCGGGCGTACCGGGCACGTCGAGGCCAGCGACATCGCCGAAGCGGCGCAGACCGCCGGCCTCTCCCAGACCAGCACCGTCGCCGTCAGCAAGGACTGGCAGGCGGTTCGGCTGGCCACCCCCAAGGCCGCCAAGGCAGGCCAGCGCTGATCGGCTGACGGCGTAACAGAGGGACCGACAGCTCAACACTGCGACGGCTCGCCGTACCGGCCGCCCGGCACCACGGGTTCGGCCGATACGGCGGGCCGTTGCGTTCTGCAACAGGCAGAATGCTGGGATGGACCATCATCGCGGCGTCGCCACCGGGCCGCCCGGAGAACTCGCCGAGCGGACCCTGGGGGCCTGGGACGGGCTGCTGGAGCTGGCCCGGACGCTGCCGCCCGCGGGCCTGGGCCGGCTGGCGGAACTGGGCTCCTGGCCCGAGCGCCCGGTGCTGGCCCGGCTGATGGCCCAGGCCCGCGACTCCGTCGGCTACTCCGCCCGCGGTCCCGCCCCGACGCCGTCCGAGGCACCGCCGTCCCAGGCGCCGCTGTCCGAGACGCCGCCGCCCGAGGCACCGCGGCAGGACCACTCCGACGAGCCCCCGGCCCGGATCCTGGCAGCCCTGGACGAGGCGCGGCGCAGGATCGCCGAGGCGCTGGCCGAGGTCGAGCGGGAGCCCGGGCTGGCCCTGCTGGAGCTGAACTCCGCGCTGGGCCCGCTGCCGCTGCTCACTCAGATCCACGCCTCCGCCCACGAGGTCGCCCTGGCGGCCCTGGACTGCTTCCCGGACCGCGCCGCCGCGCGCGCCGGACTCTCCCCGGCGGTCACCGATGCCGCCGTCGCCGCGATGGTGGACGTGGTCGGGGCACTGGCCCACCGGCAGGGGCTGCGCGCCGAGGCCGGGGTGTGGGGCGAGGGGACCAGTGGCTGGGTGTTCCGTGCCGACGCGCAGGGATGGCGGACCGAGTCCGGCACCGGTGGCGGTCCCGGAGCCGACACCCCGGGCATCGAGGGGGCCGCGGCGACCGTGCTCGGCGTCCCGATCGGGCGCGCGGCGCTGCCCTCGCTGCTGGCCAAGGGGGAGATCCGGCTGCACCGGATCGGCGGGCTGATGGCGCTGGCCCCGCTGGTGGAGCAGGTGCCGGGGCTGCCCGGCGGCGCGCTGCTGCGGCGCGCGGTGGGTGTGGTGGGACTGCTCGGGCGACTGCCCGGTCTGCGCTGACCCGGACCCCCGCGCCGGCGCCGCAGCGCAGCGGGTGACCTGGATGCGGGACGGGCCGGACCCGGGTGGCAGGATGAGCGCGGGCACGACGTCCGCAAGGGTTCCGCCGGCGCTGAGCCGAGGGCCCGCAAGCATCCCTGAGAGGTAAGCATGGCTATCGAGGTCGGCACCGAGGCTCCGGACTTCGAGCTCAAGAACCAGCACGGTGAGCTGGTCAAGCTCTCCGACTTCCGCGGTGAGAAGAACGTCGTTCTGGTCTTCTACCCCTTCGCGTTCACCGGCGTCTGCACCGGTGAGCTCTGCAGCCTGGAGAAGGAGCTGCCGCAGTTCCAGAACGACGACGTGCAGATCCTGGCCGTCTCCAACGACTCGCCGTTCACGCTGCGCGTGTTCGCCGAGAAGGAGGGCCTGGAGTACCCGCTGCTGTCGGACTTCTGGCCGCACGGCGCCGCTTCCCGCGCCTACGGCGTGTTCGACGAGGAGAAGGGCTGCGCGGTGCGCGGCACCTTCGTCATCGACAAGGCCGGCGTGGTCCGCTGGACCGTCGTCAACGGCCTGCCGGACGCCCGCGACCAGCAGGAGTACCTGAAGGCGCTCGCCGCCATCTGAGCGGCGTCGCCTGGAAATCTCCGGTAAGACCCCTCGGTGGTGCGGCTTGCGGTATGCGTGATCCCGACATTTTAGGGAACTGGCCACTACGATCGATCCGTTGGCTGGACAGAAACCGCAACCGCACCAACGGGGGCACGGCGAAGTGCTCCCCCTGCATCTGGAGGACTCGTGGGTGTCAGCCTCAGCAAGGGTGGCAACGTCTCGCTCAGCAAGGAGGCGCCCGGCCTGACCGCGGTCCTCGTCGGCCTGGGCTGGGACGCTCGTACCACCACCGGCGCAGACTTCGACCTGGACGCCAGCGCCATCCTCACGTCCGAAACCGGCAAGGTCGTCTCGGACAAGGACTTCGTCTTCTACAACAACCTCAAGTCCTCGGACGGCTCGGTCGAGCACACCGGTGACAACACCACCGGTGAGGGCGAGGGCGACGACGAGGTCATCAAGGTGAACCTGGCGGCCGTCCCCGCCAATGTCGCCAAGATCGTCTTCCCGGTCTCCATCTACGACGCCGAGAACCGGCAGCAGAGCTTCGGCCAGGTCCGCAGCGCCTACATCCGGGTCGTCAACCAGGCCGGCGGCCAGGAGATCGCGCGCTACGACCTCACCGAGGACGCGTCCACCGAGACCGCCATGGTCTTCGGCGAGCTGTACCGCAACGGCACCGAGTGGAAGTTCCGGGCCATCGGCCAGGGCTACGCCTCCGGCCTGCGCGGCATCGCCCAGGACTTCGGCGTCAACGTCTGACGTCCAGGACGCCTTTCTCGTAGGCTGCCCGCGGCCGTCGTGCACGGCCGCGGGCAGCCGCGGGGCAAGCAGTACCGCAGCAGCAGGATTCCCAGGGAGGGAAGAACAGATGGGTGTCACGCTCGCCAAGGGCGGCAACGTCTCGTTGTCCAAGGCCGCCCCCAACCTCACCGCCGTGCAGATCGGGTTGGGCTGGGAGGCGAGGGCGACCACCGGTGCCGACTTCGACCTGGACGCCAGCGCCCTGCTCTGCTCCAACGGCCGGGTGCTGGGGGATGAGTACTTCATCTTCTACAACAACCTCAAGAGCCCCGAGGGCTCGGTCGAGCACATGGGCGACGAGCTCGTCGGCGGCACCGGCGCGGAGGACGACGAGGTCGTCAAGGTCAATCTGACCCAGGTCCCGCCGCAGGTCGACAAGATCGTCTTTCCGGTCTCCATCTACGACGCGGAGGCCCGGCTGCAGAACTTCGGCCAGGTCCGCAACGCCTACATCCGGGTGCTGAACCAGGCCGACGGCGCCGAGTTGGCGCGCTACGACCTCTCCGAGGACGCCTCCAACGAGACCGCCATGATCTTCGGCGAGCTGTACCGCTACAACAACGAGTGGAAGTTCCGCGCGGTGGGGCAGGGGTACGCGTCGGGGCTCAGGGGGATCGCCCTAGACTTCGGAGTTAACGTTCAGTAAGAGAATCTTGCGGGCAGGGCGGGGATTGTCGGGGATCGCTCCCACGGCGTGACGGACACGGCGTGCAGGGCGGTCCCCGCGACTGTGGCTGCGCGCGCTACAGAAAGGTTCAGGCCCCTCCGTGCTCCTCCGTACCTTCGGGTGGTCCTTCGGGATCACCCTGATCGGCCTCGCGGCTGCCGCGTATTTCTGGGGGGCGGACGGCTTCGGCGTCGTCCTGATCCTCTCTGTACTCGAGATCTCACTGTCCTTTGACAATGCCGTCATCAACGCCACCATCCTGAAGCGGATGACGCCGTTCTGGCAGAAGATCTTCCTCACCGTCGGCGTGCTGATCGCCGTGTTCGGCATGCGCCTGGTCTTCCCGCTGCTGGTGGTGGCGCTCACCGCGCACATCAGCCCGGTCACCGTGGTGCAGCTGGCGCTGGACTCCACCAAGACCGAGGCCGGGCTGACCTACGCCCAGCACCTGGACGCCGCCCACCCCGCCATCGCCGCGTTCGGCGGGATGTTCCTGCTGATGATCTTCCTGGACTTCATCCTCGGTGAGAAGGAGATCCAGTGGCTCGAGTGGCTGGAGAAGCCGCTGGAGAAGATCGGCAAGCTGGACCAGCTGTCGGTGGTCGTCTCGCTGATCGTGCTGATGCTCTCGGCCCGCTTCTTCGCCGAAGGCGGCGCAGAGACGGTTCTGCTGGCCGGCGTCGCCGGGCTCACCACCTACCTGGCCGTGGGCGGTCTGTCCAACCTGTTCGAGGAGGCCGGCGAGGAGGACGAGGACGAGGACGAGGAGGGCGCCGAGGAGGCAGCGGCTGGCCCGGCCGCCCCGGCCGCGAAGAACGGCAAGCCCGCCATCCTGGTCGCCGGCAAGGCCGCGTTCTTCCTCTTCCTCTACCTGGAGGTGCTGGACGCCTCGTTCTCCTTCGACGGCGTCGTCGGCGCGTTCGCCATCAGCCAGGACATCTTCCAGATCACCCTGGGCCTGGGCATCGGGGCCATGTACATCCGCTCGCTGACGGTCTATCTGGTCCGCCAGGGCACCCTGGACGACTACGTCTACCTGGAGCACGGCGCGCACTACGCCATCGGCGCGCTGGCCATCATCCTGATGGTCTCCATCAAGTACACGATCCCGGAGATCGTCACCGGCCTGATCGGCGTGGCCTTCATCGGCCTCGCCCTGCTCTCCTCGGTGCTGCGCAACAAGCGACTGGCAGCGGCAGGGGACGTCCCGGAGCTGTAGCGACCGCAGTACCAGCAGGACACCGATACCGATACCGCAGACCGTGGGGCCGTTCGAGCCCTACGGTCTGCGGTGGCCTGGGGCGGCGAAGCGGAGGGTGAGGATCTGTTCCAGAGCGGCGCGGGTGGCTACCGAGACGGCGCCGGTCAGCACGGCGGCGTCGCCCAGGGCGGAGACCTCGATCCGGGGCGGGTAGGGGACCCGGGCGGCCAGCCGCTCGCGGATCCGGTCCAGCAGCAGGTCGCCGTTGAGTCCGATGCCGCCGCCCAGGACCACCAGTTCCACGTCCACCACGGCGGCGACCGGGGCCAGGTAGCCGGTGATCCGCCTGGCCTCCTCGTCCACCACTGAGCAGGCGCCCGGGTGGCCATCGCGGGCCAGCGCGAAGACCCGCTCGGTGGTCAGCGCGCCCAGGGCGGCCTCCTCCGGGAGCCGGCTCACGGCGTAGCGCAACAGCGAGGCGGCGCAGGGGTCCTGGGCGTCGAACTCGGCGGGCTCGACCGCGCAGTCCAGTTCGCCGGCCGCGCCGGCGAAGCCGCGGTGCAGTTCTCCGTGCAGGACCAGGCCGGCGCCGACACCGGTGCCCACCGAGAGGAAGGTGAAGCTCTCGGCGGCGGTGCCGTTGCCGCGGCGCTGCTCGCCCAGCGCGGCCAGGTGGATGTCGTTCTCCACGGTGGCCGGCATGCCAAGCGCCTGCTCGAACGCCTCCTGCACCGCGAACCCGTCCAGGGAGGGGATGTTGGCGCCCTGCCAGATCCGCCCGTCCCTGCGGTCCACCACGCCGGGCACGCCCACGGCCGCGTGCTGCAGCGCGCCGCGGTGGATGCCGGCCTCGGCGCAGAGCTCCTCGGCGAGCTCGGCGCCGGTCTGCACGATCCGGGGTGCGTCCAGGCCCTCGACCAGGACGTCGCGGCGGATCCTGATGGTGCCGTCCAGGTCCGCGACCGCGCCGCGGAGCCGCCGGGCGCCGACGTCCAGCGCCAGCACGTAGGCGGCCTCCGGGCGCGGGGCGAAGAACAGCGCGCCGTAGGTGGGCCCGAGTTCGGCCCTGACCGTCTCCGACACCAGGCCCATCTCCAGGAGGTCCTGGAGCAGTGCGGAGACGGTCGGCTTGGAGATGCCGGTCCGCCTGGCGATCTCCGCGCGGGAGACCGGGGCCTCGGCGCGGATCACGTCCAGGACGGTCCGGAGGTTGATCTCCTTGAGCGTGGAGGAGGTCGCGGGCCTGGCAATCATGCCCACACTTTAGTGCCCTGGGCCCGCGTCCCTCCCGGTCGGCGGCTCAGCCGAACTGCTGCTCCAGGTCCTTGAGCTTCTTCTCCAGCGAGTCCAGCCGCGGCAGCGGGGAGTCACCGTCGTCGGAGACGGTCGCCGACGCCGGGGCGGTGCTCTCCAGCGCGTCGTGGCGACGGCGCCGCGGCAGCACGCCGCGGGGCGAGGCCGGCTCCAGCGCGGCGGCGGTCTCGGCACTGCCGGACGCCTCCAGCGTGGTCAGCTCGCGCAGCGGTGCGGAACGCGAGATGGCCTTCAACTCGGCGCGCTCGCGCCGGTTCTCGCTGCGCTGCCGGGCGGCGGCGGCCTCGCGCTCGCGCTTGTCCTCGCGGACCTCCTCGACCGCGTCGTCCAGCGTGCGGACGTTCTCCAGCAGCATCAACGACCAGGCCTGGTAGGTCTCGACGGGCGCGCGCAGCCAGCGGACCATCCGGATCTGCGGCAGCGGGCGGGGCACCAGGCCCTGCTCGCGCAGCGCGGCACGGCGGGTCTGCTTCAGCGCCCGGTCGAACAGCACCGCGGCCGACAGCGACATGCCGGCGAAGAACTGCGGGGCGCCGTTGTGGTCGCCGCCGCGCGGCGCGTGCACCCAGTTGAACCAGGCGGAGGCGCCGGCGAAGAGCCAGACCAGCATGCGGGAGCCGAGGGCGGCGTCACCGTGGCTGGCCTCGCGGACCGCGAGCACCGAGCAGAACATCGCGGCGCCGTCGAGGCCGAAGGGGACCAGGTACTCCCAGCCGCCGGAGAGGTTCAGGTTCTGCTGGCCGAAGCCGACCAGTCCGTGGAAGGAGAGCGCCGCGGCGACCGAGGCACAGGCGAACAGCAGGACGTAGGACGCGCTGCCGTAGATGGTCTCCTTGCGGCGGCGGCGTGCTTCGCTGCGTTCCCAGGAGTCGCTGGGCTCGGCGGCGTGCTTGGGCTTCTTGGTGCGCAGCAGGCCCATGACGACCGCGATGACCAGGGCGATCGCACATCCAACGGCCAGCCACACCAGCTGTATGGAGGAAAGGTTCATAAAGCGGATAGCCTCGGCTTCGGGTCGGTCGGCACGGGGGGCCATGGACTGGGGGGACAGGGTCGGGCGATGGTGCGACGACGGTGTCCCCCGGAGGCGGCGGAGTTGACGCCTCGACACGCGTGCGTGCATGACGATATCGCGTCAGCAGAGAACGCATCGTACGCCTGAGCCAGTTGTGACCTCCAGTCAGGGGTGCGGGAAGCCCGGCGGATGGGTACTCCGCTGGTGGGTGCCAGGGAGAAGTACGGAGGGGTGGGGACATGGCGGGTATTCGGGACTTCATGCGCAGGACGGACCAGACCTTCGGTCCAGGGGTGGACCGGCTGACACTGACCAAGGGCTCGCCCCTGGTGTCACTGAGCGATCTGGGCACGGTGCACGGGACCATGCAGGTCAACCTGCACTGGACCGCGCGGGAGGCGGAGCCGGCCGCGCGGCCCGCGGGGGAGCGGCTGCGGGGGCTGCTGCACCCGACCCTGTTCCGGCCGATGACGATGCCGCAGTCGGTCAACCAGATCCTGGCGGTGGACCTCGACCTCGGCGCACTGTACGAACTGGCCGACGGCACCAAGGGGGTGGTGCAGCCGCTGGGCAACTTCTACGGCGACCTGCAGCACTCGCCGTTCATCCGGCTCAGCCGGGACGACCGGTCCGGGGCGCCGTCCGGGGAGATGCTCTACATCGACCTGGAGAAGAAGGACAACTTCAAGCGCATCCTGATCTTCGTCTACATCTACGACGAGACCCCGGCCTTCGACCGCACCCACGCGGTGGTCACCCTGGCCCCGCCCGGCGGCAGGCCGATCGAGGTCCGGCTGGAACAGCGGGCGACGCAGGCCAGGTCGTGTGCGGTGGCCCTGATCGAGAACAAGGGCGGGAACCTGACGGTCCGACGGGAGGCCAAGTACGTCTACGGCTTCCAGGCGGAGCTCGACCGGCTGTACGGGTGGGGGCTGCAGTGGCAGCGGGGGGTCAAGTCGCCCAGCGCATGACGCCTACGGCGGGTTGGTTGGTCTCTTTTCGGGTGCGGCTTGTGCATGGTTTGTCGCGCAGTTCCCCGCGCCCCTGGGTAGTGCAACTTGCCCACGGTGGGTCAGTTGCAGCACCCCGAAAACGGACCTACCGCTGGCCGCCCTGGAACTGGGGCCCCTGGAGCGGCAGTACGAAGCCCTCGGGTTCGGGCAGCAGGACGGGCTGCTGGTACGGCGGCGGGTACCCGTAGCCGTGCGAGGCCGCCGGCTGGGCCGCTGCCGCTGCTGCGGGTTCGACGGCCGGCTGCGGGGCCGGGGGCGTCGGCGGGTGGCTCGGCGGCGGGGGGATGACCAGCTCCGGCTCGGGCGCGGGCTCCGTGACCGGTGCCGCTTCTGCGACAGCCGCGGTCGCGGCCGGCTCCTCCTCGTCGACGGTGATGCCGAAGTCGGTGGCCAGACCCACCAGCCCGGAGGAGTACCCCTGGCCGATGGCCCGGAACTTCCAACCCCCGCCGCGCCGGTACAGCTCGCCGCAGAGCAGCGCGGTGACCCCGGTGGTGTCGGCGATGTCGAAGCGGGCGATGGCCTCCGCGCCGGGACCTCCGGCGATGTCGAACAGCAGGATCCGCAGCTCGGGGATCTCGTCGAAGTCGCCGTGCTCGACCGAGCCGCCCACCACCACCCGGTCGATCTCGGTGGGCAGCAGCGCCAGGTCGATGTCGATGGTCTCGGTGACGTCGTCGCCGATCCTGGCCTTGGACCGGTGCCGGACCAGCCCGGACGGGTGCCGCGGCTGGTTGTAGAAGACGAAGTCGTCGTCCGAGCCGACCCTGCCGTCCAGGCCGAGCAGCAGGGCTGACACGTCCACGTCGGGAGCACCGGGGACGACACGCCAGCGCAGCACCGCGCGCACCGCGTCCACCTTGGTGAGCGGTGTGTTGGAGCCCTTGGGCATGACCTTGGTCATAACGGGTTGACGCTCTCCCTCTGTTTCAGCGCTGCTGCGGACGCCACCGGCGGGAAACATGTGCCGGGCACCAGGGTAGGCGGCGGGGCGGCGCCGGTGGAACCGGGCCGGGCGCGTCGCACGCCGACGCGTCGCGGTCGGGTTGCCGCTCACCTGGACAGCGAGCAGCATGGCTGAGAACCGACGTGTACCACCGGTGCCGGAGTCGATCAGTGGATGAGCCCGGTGGGCATGTTAAGCGGATGCCACTGTTCCGAGAACAGCAGGTTTCTTGACTGGATTCTTACCGCTGGATCCGTACGATTATCGTTAACGGCCCCCGTGGTCCCGGACGTCCCACTCTCCGCAGCAGAGAACAACCATGCTGTCACGCCCAGGAATCCCGAGGAGGGGCCATGCGCCATTTCAGTCAGCTCGACGCCGAGACCCGTGAGCGCCTCTTCCTCCGTGAACCGGCTGAATTTGATCGGTCCAGCGATCCCGCGGTGCTGTCCACCGCACTGGGCGCCACCCTGTACTCGCCGGCCACCCGGCCCCGGCTGTACGACGACATCCGCAAGCAGGCCGCCCACGGCGTGGTGTCGATGGTGCTCTGCCTGGAGGACGCGATAGACGACAGCGAGGTGGACGCCGCCGAGGCCAACCTGGTCCGGCAGCTGCCGCCGCTGCTGGAGCGCGTCGAGGCCGGTGAGCAGCTGCCGCTGCTGTTCGTCCGGGTGCGCCGGCCCGAGCAGATCGTGGACCTCGCGGCCCGGCTCGGCCCCGCGCTGGCGGTGCTGTCGGGCTTCGTGATGCCCAAGTTCACCGAGGAGAGCGGACTGCCGTTCCTGGAGGCGCTGGACCAGGTGCGCGGCAGCACCGGTCAGCGGCTGTTCGCGATGCCGGTGCTGGAGTCCCCGGAGCTCGCCCATCTGGAGACCCGCCGGGAGACCCTGGCCGGGATCGCGCTGGTGCTGGAGAAGCACCGCGAGCAGGTGCTCGCGGTCCGGCTCGGCGTCACCGACCTCAGCTCCGCGTACGGGCTGCGCCGGCCCCCGGACCTCACCGCCTACGACGTCCAGCTGGTCGCCTCGGTCATCGGCGACGTGGTCAATGTGCTGGGCCGGGCCGACGGCACCGGATACACCGTCACCGGCCCGGTGTGGGAGTACTTCCCGGTCCAGGAGCGGAAGTTCAAGCCGCAGCTGCGCAGCACCCCGTTCGCCGGGACGGAGCCGCCGACCGAGGAGGTGCGCCGCAAGCTGATCGCGCACGACCTGGACGGGCTGATCCGGGAGATCGAACTGGACCGGGCCAACGGCCTGCTCGGCAAGACCTGCATCCACCCCAGCCATGTCCCCGCGGTGCACGCGCTGTCCGTCGCCAGCCACGAGGAGTGGTCGGACGCGATGGACATCCTGCACGAGGACCGGTCCGGCGGCGGGGTGATGCGGTCGGCCTACACCAACAAGATGAACGAGGTGAAGCCGCACCGCGCCTGGGCGCAGCGGGTGATGCTGCGGGCCTCGGTCTTCGGTGTGGCGCGCGAGGGCGTCACCTTCGCCGAACTCCTGGCTGCCTGCCTGTGCCCCTGACGAGGGCTGCGGGACATCTGACGGTCACTCCCCTGTGATGGACTGAGGGGAGTGGACGGACATGCGCATGTACACGCACGAACGAACGACGAAAGCAGGACGATGACGGCTGAGCAGCAGATCCAGGGGCGGGACAGCGGGACCGTGTGGCCGGGGGAGTGGGTCGAGCAGCGGCTCGGCGTCCGGTTGCCGGAGCCGTCCGTGCGGGAGCTGCTGGGCCTGGCGCTGCGGCAGAATCCGCGCCGGGCGCATCTGCTGGTGTCGCAGGTGCTGGGCAAGCACGTGCCGCAGCTGCCCGAGATGGTCTACGGCGCCGGCCACCGGCTCGGCGAGGCGGTGCGGGAACTGCTCGGCCCGCAGGCCGCTCCGGTGGTGCTCGGCTACGCGGAGACGGCGACCGGCCTGGGCCACTGCGTGGCGGACGGCCTCGGCGGCGGCCCCGGAACGGCCGCCCGCTATCTGCACTCGACCCGTCGCCCGGTCGCCGGCATCGCGGCGGTGGAGTTCGAGGAGGAGCACTCGCACGCCACCTCCCACCTGCTGCTCCCGGCCGACCCGGACTTCCTCGGCGGCGACGGACCGCTGGTCCTGGTCGACGACGAGCTGTCCACCGGCCGTACCGTGCTGAACACCGTGGCCGCCCTGCACGGGCGGTACCCGCGCGGGCACTACGTGGTCGCCGCGCTGGTCGACACCCGCAGCCCCGAGGACCGCGAGGTCTTCGCCAAGACCGCCGCCGAGCTGGGAGTCCGCATCGACGTGGTGGCCACCGCCACCGGCGCGGTGCGGCTGCCGGAGGGCGTGCTGGAGCGCGGCGCCGCACTGGTGGCCGCCGAGGAGACCCGGCAGGGCTGCAAGGTGCCCTCGGCCGGGCCGCTGGCCCCGCTGACCCGGGTGGAGCTCGGCTGGCCGGCCGGGCTGCCGGACGGCGGCCGGCACGGTTTCAGCGCCGCCGACCGGGCACGGCTGGAGCAGGCGCTGCCGGCGATGGCGGAGCGGCTCGCGGAGCAGCTGCCCGGCGGGCAGTCGGACGGTGGCCAGCCGGACGGCGGGACCGCGCCGCGCCGGGTCCTGGTGCTGGGCCATGAGGAGCTGATGTACGCGCCGCTGCGGCTCGCGGGCGCGCTCGCGGAGCGCCTGGGCGAGGGCAGCGAGGTGCGCTTCTCCACCACCACCCGCTCCCCGGCGCTGACCGTCGACCACCCCGGCTACGCCCTGCGGACCCGCCTCGCCTTCCCCTCGCACGACGCCCCCGCCGACGGCGAGGGCCGCCGCTACGCCTACAACGTCGCCCCCGGCAGCGACCCCTCCCGCCGCTTCGACGCCATCGTGCTGGTCGTCGACGACCACGGCGACCGGGCGCCGCTGCACACCCCGGGCCGCGGGCTGCTGGACCGGCTGCGCGGCGTCACCGACCGGGTGCTGCTGGCCGTGGTGCCCGCGCACCGTCCGGGCCGGGAGCGGCCGGCGGCCGGTGCGGCCGCTGCTTCCGGCCCGCTCCCCGAGCCGCTGTACGGCCCCGCCTTCTCCTCCTACCGCGCAGAGGAGGTCTCCTGGCTGCTCAAGGACCTCTCCGAGGTCACCCTGGAGGCACCGACCGAGGAGCGTGAGGAGGCCATCCAGCAGGGCGGCGCCCACTACGCCGAGTCGCTGCCGGTGGAATACCAGCCCACCGCCGCCTACCAGGAGCTGTTCCAGCAGGCCCTGCGGGAGTCGGCGGGACGGATGGCCGAGGCCGTGGCCGTGGTCACCGAGACCGTACTGGCCGAGCGCGGCCGCGGCGTGGTGCTGGCCTCGCTGGCCCGCGCCGGGACCCCGGTCGGCGTGCTGATGCGCCGCTGGGCGCAGTACGCGCACGGGATCGACCTGCCGCACTACGCGGTGTCCATCGTCCGCGGCCGGGGCATCGACACCGTCGCCCTGCGCTATCTGGCGGACCGTCACAACGCCGCCGACGTGGTCTTCGTCGACGGCTGGACCGGCAAGGGCGCGATCACCCGCGAGCTGGCCGAGGCGCTGGCGGGCACCGGCTTCAACCCGGAGATGGCCGTGCTGGCCGACCCGGGCCACTGCGTGCGGACCTTCGGGACCAGGGAGGACTTCCTGATCCCCTCGGCCTGCCTCAACTCCACCGTGTCCGGGCTGGTCTCCCGCACCGTGCTGCGCTCGGACCTGATCGGGCCGGACGACTTCCACGGCGCCAAGTTCTACCGCGAGCTCGCCGACGGCGACGTCTCCGAGCAGTTCCTGGACGCGATCACCGCGCACTTCCCACGCGTCAGCCCCGATGTCAGCGCCAGTGCCGCCGCCGACAGCCCCGAACGCGAACCCGACTGGTCCGGCTGGGCCGCCGTGGAGCGCATCAGCGAGGAGTACGGCATCAACAGCGTGAATCTGGTCAAGCCGGGAGTGGGCGAGACCACCCGGGTCCTGCTGCGGCGCGTCCCCTGGAAGGTGCTGGTACGGCGCGGCGCGGAGGCCGAGCTGCGCCACGTCCGGCTGCTGGCCGAGCAGCGCGGCGTACCGGTGGAGGTGGTCGACGACCTGCCCTACAGCTGCGTCGGACTGATCCACCCGCAGTACACCCGCGGTGCGACCGGGGACGGGGGCACCGCGGTATGAGCGACTCCGAGCACACCGAGCGGCGCTTCCTGGTCGGCAGCGACCTGGACCGCACCCTGATCTACTCGCCGCGGGCGCTGGCCCTGGACATGTCCGACGAGACCGCGCCCCGGCTGCTGGCGGTCGAGGTGCACAACGGCAAGCCGCTGTCCTTCATGACCGAGCACTGCGCCGAACTGCTGGTCGAGCTGATCACGGCGGCCGAGTTCGTCCCGGTGACCACCCGCACCCGGGCCCAGTACCAGCGGGTGCACCTGCCGGGACCCGTCCCGGGCTGGGCCCCCCGCTACGCGATCTGCGCCAACGGCGGACGGCTGCTGGTGGACGGGGTCACTGACGAGGACTGGACCGCGCACATCTCGTCCACCCTGGCGACGAGCTGCGCGCCGCTGGACGAGATCGTGCGCCACCTGGCGCTGGAGGCCGACCCGGAGTGGACCCTGAAGCGGCGGGTCGCCGAGGAGCTCTTCGCCTACCTGGTGGTCGAGCGGGAGCTGCTGCCCGAGGGCTGGGTCGCCGAGCTGACCGGCTGGGCCGACGAGCGCGGCTACACCGTCTCGCTGCAGGGCCGGAAGATCTACCTGGTGCCGCAGCCGCTGACCAAGTCGGCGGCGCTGGCCGAGGTGGAGCGGCGCACCGGGGCCTCCACGGTGCTCACCGCCGGGGACTCGCTGCTGGACGCCGAGCTGCTGCTGGCCGCGGACGCCGGCTACCGGCCCGGGCACGGCGAGCTGGCCGACACCGGCTGGACCGCGCCGGGCGTGACCGCGCTGGAGCAGGTGGGCGTGGCGGCGGGCGAGGAGATCGTCCGGCGACTCCTCGCCCGGGTCCGGGTGCGCACACCCGTGCGCTGACGGGACTGCGCTGACGGGGCCGCGCCGGCGGCGCCGCGTGCGGGGTGGTCAGCCGCAGCACCCGCCGCCGCAGCAACCGCCTCCGCCGCCCTCGGCGGGGGCGGCAGCGCCGCCGGAGGCGGTGCCGGTCACGGCGACCATCGACATCAGCTTGACGGCGTCGCCGTGGCCGGCCGGGCACATCGCCGGGGCGTCCGACTGGGACATCGGGCGGCGGAGTTCGAACGTGGCACCGCAGGTGCGGCAGCGGTAGTCATAGCGAGGCATGCCGCCAACTGTACGGCCTGATCGCCCCCCGGTTACCGGTGTCCCGCGCCCCGCTCCTCGCGGATCGCCTGGACCACCTGCGCCGCGGTCTCCCGGACCGCCGCCAGCTCGGTCAGGAAGTGCCAGTAGTCGGGGTGACGCCCCGTCAACCCCTGTTCGGCCCGGTCCAGACGCTCCACCGCGGCGTCCAGCGGGCCGGCGTGCCGCGGGTCGGGCGAGCTGCGCCCGGCCATCGCCAGCCGCTGCGCGTCGCGCAGCGCGAAGCGGGTGCGCTCGATCTCGGCCTGCGGCGCGCGCTGGGCCTCGTTCAGCGAGTGCAGCCGCTCGTTGACGGTGGCGACGGCCCCGTCCGCGGTGTTCAGCAGGGTGCGGGTGGTCGCCAGGATGCTGATCGCGTCCGGCCAGTGCTGCTCGTCCCTGGCCTTGGCCGCCTCGGCCAGCCGTTGCTGCGCGTTGCGGACCGCGGCCTCGGTCTGCTCGGGGACGTTCTGCAGGTCCACCCAGCAGGCCGAGCTGAACCGGCGGCGCAGCTCGCTCAGGGTGGGGCCGATGTTGCCGGCCCTGGTCTCCAGCGCCTGGGTGCGGGTCCGCAGCGACGCCAGCCGCTGGTCGATCTCGCGGGCCTGCTCCGGCAGCCGATCGGCCTCGGCGCGGATCTTCTCGGCGCTGCGCTGCACGTCCGCCGCGGTGCGCAGCACGGTCTGCACGCCGTGCTTGCCCGCCCCCTCGCCGATCAGCTGCAGCTGCGGCCCGAGCGCGGCCAGCTGCCGGGACAGGTCCTCGGAGCCGATCCTGGCCGCCTTGACCGCGTCCAGCGCGTTGCTGGCCGCCAGCCAGGCCCGCTTGGCCCGCTCCACGGCCGGGCCGACCTGCGCCAGCTGGGTCTCGGCCGCGGCGACCAGCGGCTGCAGGAAGCCGGCGAAGCGCTCCAGCTCCGTCTTCACCGCGACCAGCTGCTGCTTGGCCCGTTCCAGCTGCTGCCGGGCCTGGTTGGCCGAGCCGTGGTCGAGGTCCTCGGCGTCCAGGTCATGGGCGTCGAGGGCGGTGATGTACTCCTGGCTGGCCTGGTCGATCCTGGTGCCGAGTGCGGCGAAGTCCGCGATCGCGCGGCGGGCGTTGGGGGAGTTGTCGGAGGCGGCCACCGCCTCCACCGAGATCCGCACGTCCCGCTGCACCGTGTCCAGGTCCAGGAACGCCTGTGCGGCCGCATCCTTGGCGGCCTGCGCGGCCGCGCGCCCAGCATCGCCACGCCCCCATCGCGCTGATCCCGACGCCACGTCTTCTCCCGCTCCACATGCCCTGCCACCAGGCCGCGTCGGCCCGCCGTCCCCATCCTCGCACCCCCGCCCGCGCCGCCGCACTCAACCTGACATGCAGCGGACACCGGTTCCGATCACCGGCCCGGCCCCGGCCCGGCCCCGGCCCGACAACGGGCACCCTCCGGAGCAGGTATCCTTACCTCGCGCACGGGCGCATAGCTCAGCGGTAGAGCGCCGCCCTTACAAGGCGGATGTCGGCGGTTCGAAACCGTCTGCGCCCACAATTGATTGCAAACCTGCAGGTCAGAGGTCTGACCGAGTCGCAGGGCGAGAGTCGGCCATCGCCCCGAATCGGATCGCCGTCCCGTGCTCGTCAGGCGAATCGGGAGGCCAGCACGATGGCGTCGATCGAACGCCCGAGCTCGTTCGCCACATCATTGGCCTTGGTCAGTTGGTCGGCCAGGTCCAGCAGTTCATCGACGTCATCCCTCCGGAACTTACGCTTCTCGTGCTCACGTTCTTTTCTGATCGTGAGGACGGTGCGTGTTACCGCCACCGGTATTGAGGTGAAGGGGCCGAGTGCGCCGCCGAGACCGTGCTCGGCAGCGATCCGTAGGGACTCGTCGATGATTACCCAGGTTCCCTCGTCGAAAACACTCCGCAGGGGCGCAGGAAGCTTGTCCCACCATCCCTGCGGTGCCCTCCCTTCGGCGTAGAACTCGAGAGCCACGCGCAGTTGGGCGTCGAGGTTCAGGAATGCGTTTCCTGCGTCGATCATCCTGCCGGCGAGACCGCAGACGAGCGCATACTGCTCGACGAGCACTCGCGTCGTCGAGTCGATCGGCTGGGACTGCACAAGGTCCTGCAGTTGTTTGCGGGTCTCACCGCCGGTCATATCGGCAAACCTGTTCGCGGTGGCCCGCAGGTAGTTGCGGAAATCGCCCATGGCTTCCAGGGTCCCGGTCAGCAAGACGCCGTCCAGCTTCATGGTGATCGCGGGGGCCGACCAAATGTACTTGTGGCCCATGTCGTTTCGCGAGGCTGCGAAGTTCTGGATCTGCTCGCCCACGGTCGCAACGGCGTCCGTGATTGTGCTGTGCCGTTCGTTCTCTTTCAGCCCGTAGGGAGCTACCAGGGCGGTTACCTTGCCCTCCAGTGCGACATCGTCGGGGTCGGGCGGAGCCATGTAGAACGGGCTGATCTTATGGAGAACGGCGACCACTTCGTCCCGGAGTCGTTTGATCTCGTCGGGCCAGTCCTCGGAGAACGGGCGGATTTCATATCCTCCCTTGCCGAGGTCAGTCTGATCACTCATGCATTCCCCCTGACGTGCAGCCGGCCGCAGAGTCGTCCGGCCGGACGATCCGGCCGACGACCGACGTCGCCCAGCATCCTGCCCGGTGCCGCACGACACAAGGCATGGTTCATCTGGATCACGACGGAGATCCCCACCGGCTTCCTACGTGGGGCTTGTTCATGTCACCGGAATTGATGGAACACATGACGGGCGAACGTCTCAGCGGCGATCGGGGCGGCCGGGGGTCAGCCGTTGGCCAGGCGGTGCAGCAGGGAGCGGGGCCGGTAGGGGATGACCTCGGCCAGGGAGACGGCGGTGCTGGTCCGGTCGACGCCGTCGATGGCGAGGATCGCCTTGGTGATCCGGTGCAGGTCGGCGGTGTCCCTGGCCACGACGTGGGCGAGGAGGTCCGCGTCCCCGGTGGTGTAGTGGACCTCGATGACTTCGGGGACGGCGAGGAGCCCCTGGTGGACGCCCTCGGGCTCGGCCTGACTCACCGCCAGGGACATGAACGCCACCAGGCCGTAGCCGAGGGCGGCGGGATCGACCCGCCGGCTGAAGGGCTTGAGCATGTCGTCGGCGGCCATCCGGCGCAGTCGGGCATGGACGGTGTTCCGGGCCACGCCGAGGGTCTGCGCCAGGGCGAGGATCGTGGCGTCAGGATCGTCGTCCAGGGCCAGGACGATGCGGGCGTCCAAGGGGTCCATCAGTGTCATGTTGGGCATTCTGACATCCAAAGCATGATTCGTTGAGCATCTGTCATAGTGATGATGGACTGTGTTGCGCTGATGCACCGGCGTGTGTCCAAGGTGGTGGGACCTGTCGCCCTCCTGCCCCGAAGAAGGACCGCCGCCATGGCCTTGAAGACGCACCCCGCCGGGAGCGGCAACGCCTGGATCGTCGTCGTCGCCGCAGGGGTGGTCGCCGGGCTGCAGGTGTGGAAGCTGCCGCCTGCCCTCCCGGCCCTGCGGCACGACCTGTCGCTGTCGCTGGTTCAGGCCGGGACGCTGCTGGGGGTGGTGCAGTTGGCCGGGATGCTCGGCGGACTCGCCGTGTCGCTGTTGGCCGAACTGATCGGCGAGCGGCGCTGCCTGAGCGGGGGGCTGGTGCTGCTGTGCCTGGGGTCGGTGGCCGGCGGCTTCGCCTGGTCGGCGGCGCCGCTGCTGGCCTCCCGGGCGGTCGAGGGGGCCGGTTTCATCCTGGTGGCGGTGACCGGTCCGGGGCTGGTCCGTCGTAGCGCGCCGCCGGGGCGACTGGCCACGGCCATCGGCTTCTGGGGCGCCTACCAGGGCATCTCCACCTTCGTCGGGCTGATCGCCGGTGCGCTGGTGCTGCAGGTGGTGTCGTGGCGGGTGTGGTGGTGGGCCATGGCCGTGCTCGCGCCCGCGCCGCTGCCCTGGGTGCTGGCCCGGGTTCCCCGGGACCGGGCCGCGGGCGCACGCGGCGCGGTGGCGGCGGTCGCCCGGATCGGACGCACCGTCCGTTCCTCCGGCCCCTGGACGGCCGGTCTGGTCTTCGCCTGCTACACGCTCCAGTGGATGGCGGTGGTCGGGTTCCTGCCCACCATCTACCGGGACGGTGGCATGGCGGGTGTCTGGCCGGGTGTGCTCACCGCAGTGGTCGGAGCGGCGAACGCCGTCGGTTCGATCGCCACCGCGGCGCTCCTGAAGCGCGGTCTGCCGGCCCGGGCCGTGCTCGTCCCCGCCTTCGCGCTGATGGCCGCCACCTCCGTGCTGGCCTTCGCCCCGGACTGGCGCACGCTGCCCACCGGAACCACCGGGCAGTTCCTGTGCATCGCGGCCTTCTCGCTGATCGGCGGCGCGATACCCGCGACCCTGCTGCGCATGGTCGCGGAGCTGACCCCGAAGGGCGGCTCGGCGCCTGCCGCCATGGGTCTGATCCAGCAACTGTTCAATGCCGGCAGCTTCATCGGCCCCACCCTCGCCGCGGCTCTGGCCACCCGCACCGGCGGCTGGCACTCGACCTGGTGGATGACGTGTGGGTGTGCTGCCCTGGGCATCGCCCTCAGTCCCGCACTTGATAGATTCAAGTAGAAGCTTGAAAAAATAAACAACACCGCTCTAGAGTGGGCCCATGAAGAGCTATCAGCAGTACTGCTCCGTGGCCCGCGCGCTGGACGTGGTCGGGGACCGGTGGGTGCTGCTCATCGTTCGGGAGCTGCTGGCGCTGGGGCCCAGCCGGTACAGCGACCTCAAGCGGGGGCTGCCGGGCATCGCCACGAACCTGCTGGCCGAGCGGCTGAGGACGATGGAGGCCGAGGGGCTGCTGGAGCGCTACGAGGCACCCGCGCCGGTGGGCGCCACCCTCTACCAACTCACCGAGCGCGGTGCCGAGTTGCAGGACGTCGTGCATGCGCTGGCGCGCTGGGGGCTGGGCCGGATGCTGGACGGCCCGGAGGTCGGGGACGCGGTCCAGCCGCAGTGGACCGCACTGTTCGCCGGGCTGGAGCTCGCGCCGCAGGTCGCCCCGGGGGCCGAGGTGGTGGTGGGGGTCGAGGCCGGGGACGAAGCGGTCCACGCGGTGCTGTGGCACGGCGCGTTCGAGATCCGGCGCGGGGCGGCCCGGTGCGCCGACGTGACGCTGTCGGGGGAGCCCCAGCTCGTCGGCGCCGTCCTCTCCGGTCTGCTGAGTCCCGATCAGGCGACGGCGTTCGGCCTGGCGATCACCGGCACGCCGTCCGTGCTCACCGAACTTCTGCACGTCACCGCAGGTCCACCCGCCCGGTCAGGAGACACGTCATGACCTACACCGAAACAGACCTCGTCGCCACGATGGAACGCCTCGCCGGAGCGGATCTGGCCGCGCTGACCCAGCAGCAGCGGGACTGGCTCGACCAGTTCCACGCGGGCGGCCCGGAGGCCGTCGACCGGCTGCTACCCGGCCTGCGCCTGGCGGCCGGGTCGACCGTGCTCGACATCGGCTCCGGACTGGGCGGTCCGGCCCGCCAGATCGCCCGCTCCACCGGGGCGACGGTCGTCGGCGTCGACATCACGTCCGCCTACGTCGAGGCGGCGCAGGAGCTGACCGACGCGGCGGGGCTGGCCGAACGGGTCAGGTTCTTCTGCAGTGACATCGCCGGCTACGACCAGGACGGCTTCGACGCCGGCTACACCATGCACGTCCAGATGAACGTCGAGGACAAGAAGGCCTTCTTCGCCGAGATCGCACACCGGCTCCGGCCGGGAGCGCCCTTCGCGACCTTCGAGGTCTGCCTCGGCGCCGGGGGCCGGCCGGCCCCGCCGCTGCCCTGGTCGCTCGACGGCAGCGACAGCTTCCTGGTCGCGGCGGACGAGTTGCGCGACACGGTCCGGGCCGCCGGCTTCGAACCCGTGGAGTGGGTCGATGAGACCGAGTGGGTCCGGCAGTGGTTCGAGGACCTCGGGAAACGCCTCGCGAGCGGCGAGACCCGGGCCACGCTCCCGGCGCTGTTGGCGGACGGTCCGATGCGGATGCTCAACTACGCGGTCGCCGTCAGCGAGGGCACGGTGACCGTCCACCGCGGCCTCTTCCTCCGAACCGCAGCCTGATTGCTCTGCAGCGAATATCGCGCTCTCCAAATGAGAGAGGTATCCTCTCATCGACTTGCCGGTCCAGCCCTCGGCTGGGCCGGAACTTCTCGATGGGGAGGCCTCCTTGGCCGGCACTGTGCAGGGGAAGGTCGCTGTCGTCAGCGGCGGCTCGACGGGCGTCGGCAGGGCCGCGGCGGAGCTGCTGGCGCAGAACGGGGCCCAGGTGGTGCTGCTGGCCCGGCGCGCGGACCGGCTGGAGGCGGCCGCGCTCGGGATGGCCGGGACGGTGCTGACCATCCCGACGGACGTGAGCAGCGGCGACAGTGTCCGGGCGGCCTTCGCCGAGGTCGAGAAGCGGTTCGGGCGGGTGGACATCCTGCTCAACTGCGCCGGTGTCGCACGCATCCGCGCCATCGAGGAGACCGGGGACGAGGACATCCACGCCTGCGTCGGCACCAATCTGCTGGGCCCGATCCACACCGTCCGCTCCGCGGTGCCGCTGCTCCGCGCGGCGGGCGGCGGCGACATCCTCAACATCTCGTCCGAGATCACCCTGGACCACATGCCGCTGATGTCGATGTACGCGGCGAGCAAGCACGGCCTCAACGGCTTCACCGCCGCGATGCGGAGGGAGCTGCGCGCGGACGGGATCAGGGTCGGTCTGGTGATCCTGGGGTCGATCGCCGACAGTGCCTTCGTCGAGAACTTCAGCGACGAGGACCGTCGGCGCGCGCACCCGGTGTGGGAGGCCGACGGCTACCTGACCAGGGTCGGCGCGGCCAAGCCGCTCAGCTCGGCCACGGTGGCGGGCCTGCTGTACGGACTGCTGACCAACCCGCCCGAGGTGGGGCAGGACGTAGTCCACATCCGTCCGGCCGGTTGACGCAGCGTCCGGCCCGCCGCCCGCAGTTGGCTTCCGGGCGGCGGAGCTGGTGGTATGGGGCGATGGACACCGCACTCGCCCTGACCCCGGCGCTGGACCGGACCGATCTGCTGGCCCCGCCGGTGGCGGCCGCACTGCGCGGCTGGCCGGCTGAGCTCGCCGCCCGGGTGGAGGTCGCCGGGATCGATCCCGAACTGGCCGACACCGCCGCCTTCTGCGAGCGCTACGGGGTGACCCTCGCCGAATCCGCCAACTGCGTCGTGGTGGCCGCCAAGCGGGGCGGGGTGACCACCTATGCGGCCTGCATGGTGACCGCCACCAGCAGGGCGGACGTCAACGGCCTGGTGCGGCAGCTGCTGGAGGCCCGCAAGGCGTCCTTCGCACCGCTGGACGCCGTGCTGGCGGCGACCGGGATGGAGTACGGCGGCATCACCCCGATCGGGCTCCCGGCCGACTGGCCGATCCTGGTGGACGCCGTGGTCGCGGCGCATCCGCGGGTGGTGGTCGGGTCCGGGATCCGGGGTTCCAAGCTGTGGCTCCCGGGAGCCCTGCTGGCAGGGCTTCCGGGAGCCCGGGTGGTCGACGGACTCGGACTCCCGATCAGCTGAGGGAAAGTGACGAGGGCTCAGCCCTGCGGGCGCAGGGCGGCGAGCTGCTGGTCGAAGGGGAGGAAGTCGAGCTCCTCCTCGTCGTCGGCCCGGTCGAGCGGGGCGGCGGCCTCCGGCCGGGCGTGGTCCAGCAGCGCGGTGAGTTCGCCCGCGGCGCGGGTGATCCGTCCGGGCAGGCTGTCGGTGAGCGCGGAGTCGCCGGAGCCCCAGTCCTCCGAGGCCGCGTAGACACCGGTGGGCAGCACCACGGCGCGCAGGTAGGAGAACAGCGGGCGCAGCGCGTGGTCCAGCACCAGCGAGTGCCGGGCGCTGCCGCCGGTGGCGGCGATCAGCACCGGCTTTCCGGTCAGCGCGGTGTTGTCGATCACGTCGAAGAAGGACTTGAACAGGCCGCTGTAGGAGGCGCTGAACACCGGCGTGACCGTGATGACCGCGTCCGCGCCGGTCACCGCGTCCACGGCCTCGCGCAGGGCGCCGCCTGGGAAGCCGGTGGCCAGGTTGTCGGCGATCGCATGCGCCAGCTCCCGCAGCTCCACCACCCGGATCTCCACCTCGCGTCCCCGCCCGTCCAGGCCCACCCGGACCGCCTCGGCCAGGCGGTCGGCGAGCAGTCGGGTGGACGAGGGCTGGCTGAGGCCGGCCGAGACGACGGCTATCCGGACGGGGGCGGTCACGGTGTCCTCCAACGGTGTTGACTGGTACGGCTGGTGAATTGGTGTCAGAACGTGGTGGCGGCGGCGGTGTCGGGCTTGGCGTCCGCCTCGGCCGCCTTCGCCGCGACCCGGGCGGTGTGCGTGGGCGCGTCCGGGACCCCGGCCGGGCGGCCGATCGCGAACTCCTTGCGGAGCACCGGGACGACCTCCTCGCCGAGCAGGTCCAGCTGCTCCAGCACGGTCTTCAGCGGCAGTCCGGCGTGGTCCATCAGGAACAGCTGGCGCTGGTAGTCGCCGAAGTGCTCGCGGAACGCCAGGGTGCGCTCGATGACCTGCTGCGGGCTGCCGACGACCAGCGGGGTCTCCGCCATGAACTCCTCCATCGAGGGGCCGTGGCCGTAGACCGGGGCGTTGTCGAAGTACGGCCGGAACGCCCGGATCGCGTCCTGCGAGTTCTTGGCCATGAACGCCTGGCCGCCGAGCCCCACGATGGCCTGCTCGGGCGTGCCGTGGCCGTAGTGGGCGAAGCGCTTGCGGTAGAAGGCGATCAGCTTCTGGTAGTGCTCCTTGGGCCAGAAGATGTTGTTGGCGAAGAAGCCGTCGCCGTAGTAGGCGGCCTGCTCGGCGATCTCGGGGCTGCGAATGGAGCCGTGCCAGACGAACGGCGCCACGTCGTCCAGCGGGCGCGGGGTGGCGGTGAAGCCCTGCAGCGGGGTGCGGAACTTGCCCTGCCAGTCGACCACGTCGTTGTCCCACAGCTGCCGCAGCAGCGCGTAGTTCTCGACGGCCAGGTTGATGCCCTCGCGGATGTCCTTGCCGAACCACGGGTACACCGGGCCGGTGTTGCCGCGGCCCATCACCAGGTCGACCCGGCCGTCGGCGAGGTGCTGCAGCATCGCGTAGTCCTCGGCGATCTTCACCGGGTCATTGGTGGTGATCAGCGTGGTCGCGGTGGAGAGGATCAGGTTCTCGGTGCGGCCGGCGATGTGGCCGAGCATGGTGGTGGGGGAGGAGGGCACGAAGGGCGGGTTGTGGTGCTCGCCGGTGGCGAAGACGTCCAGGCCCACCTCCTCGGCCTTGAGCGCGATGGCCACCATGGCCTTGATCCGCTCGTGCTCGGTCGGCTTCACCCCGTTGGTGGGGTCGACGGTCACGTCCCCGACCGAGAAGATCCCGAACTGCATGGCGGTCATGGCTGGCTCCTCCAGTAGTTGATGGTTCAACTATACAGGCGCAACAACGGGCGGTACAGGTGATCTATTCCTGTACCGCCCGTTGTCCCTCTTGCCCTGCTCTGGTCTGGTTCGGCGCTTCAGTCCAGCAGTGCGGTCACGTTCCCCGCGCCGACGGTGCGGCCGCCCTCGCGGACCGCGAAGCCCAGGCCGGGCTCCAGCGGGACCGGCCGCCCCAGCTCGACGGTCAGCTCGACCGTCTCCCCGGGCCGGGCCACGCCCGACTCCTGGTGCACGCCGCCCAGGGTGACGTCGCCGACCACGTCCCCGGTCCGCAGGTAGAACTGCGGACGGTAGCCGTTGGCCACCGGGGTGCGACGGCCGCCCTCGGCGGTGCCGAGCAGGTACACCCGCGCGGTGAAGCGGGTGTGGGTGCTGATGCTGCCCGGCGCGGCGACCACCTGCCCGCGCCGGACCTGCCCGCGCTGCACCCCGCGCAGCAGCAGCGCGACGTTGTCGCCGGCCTCGGCCGACTCCATGGTCCGGCCGAACGTCTCCACGCCGGTGACCACCGAGGTCAGCGGCTCGCCGCCGAGGCCGAGCAGCTCCACCCGGTCGCCCATCCGCACCCGGCCGCGCTCGACCGCCCCGGTGACGACCGTGCCCCGACCGGTGATGGTCAGCACGTTCTCCACCGGCAGCAGGAAGGGCGCGTCGGTGTAGCGGACCGGCGTCGGCACGGCGGTGTCCACCGCGTCCAGCAGCTCGCCGATCGCGGCCGTCCACTGCGGGTCCCCGTCCAGGGCCCGCAGCCCGGACACCCGGACCACCGGGAGCCCGGCGCCGTCGTAGCCCTGGGCGGTGAGCAGCTCGCGCACCTCCAGCTCGACCAGGTCCAGCAGCTCGGGGTCGCCGGCGTCGGCCTTGTTCAGCGCGACGACGATGTGCTCGACCCCGACCTGCCGGGCCAGCAGCACGTGCTCGGCCGTCTGCGGCATCACCCCGTCCTGCGCGGAGACCACCAGGATCGCCCCGTCCAGCTGGGAGGCGCCGGTGATCATGTTCTTCACGAAGTCGGCGTGCCCCGGCATGTCGATGTGGGCGTAGTGCCTGGTGGCGGTCTCGTACTCGACGTGGGAGATGTTGATGGTGATCCCCCGGGCGGCCTCCTCCGGGGCCCGGTCGATCCGGTCGAACGGCACGTAGCTGCCGCTGCCGCGGTCGGCGAGGACCTTGGTGATGGCGGCGGTGAGGGTGGTCTTGCCGTGGTCGACGTGACCCATGGTGCCGATGTTGAGGTGCGGCTTGGTGCGCAGGTAGGCCTGCTTGGACATGATGCTTCCTGGTGGTGACCGGCCCGAAGGGCCTGGCGGGGTGGGGACCTCAAGGACGGGCCGACCTTCCCCGTCCGAGGTCCCGGGACATCCCGGGGAAGGTCAGCGTCGCGCGCCGTCGAAGGCTGCTGCCGCGGCGGCGGTTGCCGGCGCGAGTGCCAGTGCCAGGTCCAGTTCCAGGGCAGCGGTCATCGCGCCCGCGACTGCGGGCTTGAGGGCGATGACGAAGCTGGACATGTCGAGCATCATGCAGGGTCGGCGCAGTCGGAAGCGAATGGTTTTCCGGGGCGTCGCCGGGTCAGGGCGCCGCAGCCGGTGCCGGCTCCGCGCTTTCCGCTGACGGGGCGTCACCAGGCCGGCCCAGCCTCAGGTGGTTGAAGAAGAGGTTGAGGGCGAAGGCGGTGAGGGTGGCGCTGGTGATGGCGCTGCCGGCGATGGTCTGGAACCACTGCGGCAGGCCGTGGTAGATGGACGGGGCGACCACCGGGAGCATGCCGACGCCCAGCGAGACGGCGACGATCAGCAGGTTGTCGGTGCCCTCGAAGCGGACCGTGCGCAGGGTGTTGATGCCGACGGCGGTGACGGTCGCGAACATCACCAGGCCGGCGGCGCCGATGACCGGTCCGGGGAGCGAGGCCACGACGGCGCCGAGCTTGGGGATCGCGCCGAGCAGCACCAGGATCGCCCCGGCGACGGCCGCGACATAGCGGCTGCGCACCCGGGTCATCCCGACCAGGCCGACGTTCTGGGCGAACGCCGTGTCCATGAAGGCGTTCATGGCGCCGCCGAGGATGCCGGACAGGCCGTCGGCGGCCAGGCCGCGGGCCAGGTCGCCGGTGCTGAGCGGGCGGCCGGTCATCTCGCCGACGGCGAGCATGTCGGCGGTGGACTCGGTGAAGATGACCAGCATCACCACGCACATCGAGATGACCGCCGCGGCGGGGAACTGCGGTGCGCCGAAGTGGAACAGGCCGGGCAGGCCGAACCAGCCGGCGTGGCCGACCGAGGAGAAGTCGGTCAGGCCCATCGGGATGGCCACCAGGGTGCCGAGGACCAGGCCCAGCAGCACGGCGAGCTGGGTGAGGATGCCCCGGCCGAAGCGGTTGACGCCGATGATGAAGACGATGATCCCGGCGGCCAGCGCCAGATGGGAGGGTGCGGCGTAGTCCTTGGCGGTGCTGTCGTTGCCGGCGATCAGCCCGACGGCCACGCCGATCAGCGACAGTCCGATCACGGTGATCACGCTGCCGCTGACCAGCGGCGGGAAGAAGCGCACCGCGCGGGCGAAGGGCAGCGCCACCAGCAGGCCGAAGACCCCGGCCAGCATCATCGACCCGTACACCGCCGGCATCCCGTACTGGCCGGCGATCAGGATCATCGGGGTGACGGCGGTGAAGGTGGCGCCGGCCACGATCGGCAGCCGTACCCCGAGCAACTTGCCGACGCCCAGCGCCTGGATCAGCGTGATGACTCCGGCGACCACCAGGTCGGCGTTGATCAGCAGGCCGATGGTGGAGACGCCGAGCTTGGCCGCGGAGCCGAAGACCAGCGGCACGGTGACGCATCCGGTGTACATCACCAGCACGTGCTGCAGGCCCAGCAGGCCGAGGCGGGCCGGGGGCAGCAGTCGGTCGACGGGGTGCGGCTCGGCCGCTTCGGCCGGTGGGGCTTCGGCGGCGGTCGTGGGGGCGAGGTCTGCTGTTGGCGGTGCGTCGGCCATGGGAGCTCCGTAAGGTGTTGATCAGCCCACCAGGGGCGTGTGGTGCGTCAACTTTCTGTTGAAACTGTTACCTCGTCATTTCCGATGCACTGCGCATTGATTGCTTCAAAGATCAGTACCAGGGGGAGTCGCAGCATGAGCCAGGACGCCAGCACCGCACCCGTCACGCTGATCACCGGCGGTGCCACCGGCATCGGCGCCGCCACCGTCGGGCGGCTGCTCGCCGCCGGGCACCGGGTCGGGGTCACCGGACGCGACCAGGAGCGGCTGGAGCGCTTCGCCGCCGGGATCGGGGCCGGTCGGGACGTGCTGCTGCCGGTCGCCGCCGACACCACCGACTACGCCTCGGTAAGCGGTGCGGTGGACGCCGTCGTCAAGGAGTTCGGCCGGCTCGACGCGGTGATCGCCAACGCGGGCTTCTCGACCCATGACAACCTGGCGGACGGCGACCCGGAGCAGTGGCGGGAGATGCTGCTGGTCAACGTCCTCGGCCCGGCGGTGCTGATCAAGGCAGCGCTTCCGGAGCTCACCCGCAGCGGCGGACGGGTGGTCCTGATCGGCAGCACCGCCGGGATCAAGAACACCCCGGGCAACATGTACTCGGTCTCCAAGTCCGCGCTGACCTCGCTGGCCGAGAACGCGCGGGTGCTGGTGACCGGCGCCGGCGTGGCGGTCACCCTGGTCGCGCCGGGCCGGGTGGACACCCCGTTCTGGAGCAGCCACCCGAGCCATGAGGTCCCCGAAGGGCCGGTGCTGACGCCGGATCAGATCGCTGGCACGGTGCTCTGGGTGCTCGGGCAGCCGACCGGGGTCGAGCTGAACACCGTCGTGGTCCGGCCCACTGGCCAGACCCACTGACACCGTGTTGGGATGGCCGGTATGACGACTCAGCGGATACGGACGGGCTATGCGGGAACCGGGCCGGGGCCGATCACCCCGGACGGCTGCGCGGTGGAGCTCTACGAGCGGCTGCAGGTCGGCGACGAGCCGGAGGTGATCGAGCGGGCGGTTCCGGCCGGCGCCCGCATCCTGGAGCTGGGCTGCGGCGTCGGCAGGGTGACGCACCCGCTGCTGGAGCGAGGCTTCACCGTCACGGCGGTGGACGAGTCGCCGGAGATGCTGGCCAGGGTGCACGGTGCGCGCACCGTGTGCAGCCCGATCGAGGAACTGGACCTGGGCGAGCGGTTCGACGTGGTGCTGCTGGGTTCGTTCCTGGTGCACGCCGGGGATCTGGCGGTGCGCGACGGACTGCTGCGGGCCTGCCGGCGGCATGTCGCGGACGACGGGTGCGTGCTGGTCCAGCGGGAGGGCGAGGGCTGGCACGACCGGGTCCCCTGGGAGCGCGAGGCCCAGGGCGGCATCTTCCGGCTGGCCTCCTCGGAGCCGGTGGGGGACGGGGTGAACTCGGTCCGGTTCGACTACGTCTTCCCGGACGCGGCCTGGAGCCAGGTGTTCCTCTCCCGCCCGCTGACGGACGAGACCTTCGCCGCGGCGCTGGCCGGGGCCGGGCTGTCGGTGGACGCCTACCTGACCGAGGACCGGACCTGGGTGCGGGCGCGGCCGATTGTCAGTGGCGGCAGATAGCGTGGCGGGCAGCGGCTTGAGAGCTTGAAGGGGGTCGCGCCCGTGTCCGTTCCCACTCCGTCCGTCCCCACCCCGTCGGTACCTTTCGGCTCCGTCGCGGCGGTGTCCGTCCCGACGTCCTGGTTCGGTGTGCCCACGCCCTTGCCCAGCGGTCCGGTCCGGGTCGGGATAACCGACGCCGGTGTGGTCGCGACCAGTTTCGGCGAGCGCGGGCCGGACGCGGTACGGCCCGGCGACGAGGAGAAGGCCGCGCTGGTCACCGCGCGCTTCGGGGAGTACTTCGCGGGGCGGCGCCGGGCCTTCGACCTGCCGATCGACTGGCGCGCGACGGCCGCCGGACCGCAGCGCGCCGTGCTCCAGAAGCTCCAGCGGACCGTGGTCTACGGGCAGACCATCGCCTACGGCCAACTGGCCGCCCGCAGCGGCGTCTTCGACGACGTGCTGGACCAGGGCGGGCTGGCCGCGCGGGCGGTGGGCCAGATCATGGGCTCCAACCCGCTGTTCCTGCTGGTGCCCTGCCACCGGGTGGTCGCGGCGGACGGCATCGGCGGGTTCGGCGGGGGAGTGGTCGGGATGGAGGTGAAGCGCTGGCTGCTGACCCTGGAGGGGGTGCTCGCGCCGACGCTGGACTGGGGCGGTCCGGGCTGAGGGCGCTCACGCCGCGGAGCGCCCTCAGTCATCATGGTCAGCCCACCGGCGCGGGTTCGGCGGGCTCGGGGATTCCGCTGGTCGCGGCCTGCCGGGCGGCACCGTCGCGCAGGGTGAACGCATAGAGCGCCGACACCACGGCGATGGCGGCCAGTACCAGGTAGGCGTCCTGGTAGGTGGCGACCGAGGGCCCCGCGCCGCCGGAGCCGACCGTACCGGTGCCGCCCATCACCAGCAGGGTGGTGACCACGGCGGGTGCCAGCGCGCCCGCGGTCTGCCGGACCACCGTGTTCAGCGTGGAGGCCTGTGCCATGTCGGCCTTGGAGATGGTGCTCATCGAGGCCACCGTGGTCGGCATGAACACCGCGCCCATGGCGACGCCCAGCAGGAACATGTAGAGCCGGAAGGTCCACAGGCTGGTCTGCAGATCGCAGGTGGACAGCAGCACCAGGACGGCGGCCACGCCGAGCAGTCCGCCGCCGATGATCGCGCGCGGTCCGATCCTGGCGTAGAGGGCGCCGGCGACCTGAACGGTGAGCAGCACGCCGAAGGCCTCGGTGAAGGTGCTGGTGCCCGAGTCCATGGCGCTGCCGCCCAGCGCGTCCTGGATGAACAGCGGGCCGAGGAACATCGCGCCCAGGATCGGGACCAGCCCGACCAGGGAGATCAGGCTGCAGTCCCGGAACAGCCGGTCGTGGAACAGCCGCAGCCGCAGGATCGGCTCGGCCGTGCGGAGTTCGACCAGGACGGTGGCGGTGAGCAGGACGGCCCCGGCGGCGAGGGAGATCACGATGCCGGGCGAGGTCCAGCCGTGGTCGGAGCCCGCGCAGATGCCGTAGGTCATCGCGGCCAGACCGCCGGCCGAGAGCAGCAGCCCGGGCAGGTCGAAGCGCCGGCCGCGGCCGTGCTGCTCGGGGCGGTGCGGATCGAGGAAGAACAGCCCGAAGAGGACCGCCGCCAGCCCGAGCGGCAGGTTGACGTAGAACACCCAGCGCCAGGAGAGGCCGTCGACCAGTACCCCGCCCAGGATGGGGGCCACGGCCGGGGCGATCTGCTGAGGGAAGATCAGCACGCGGGAGGCACGGACCCGTTCCCGGGCCGAGAAGGTGCGGTACAGCAGCGCGCCGGCCACCGGCATGAGCAGCCCGCCGGCCAGGCCCTGCAGGGCGCGGAAGGCGACCAGGGTGCCGAGATTGCCCGCGGCCCCGCACAGGGCCGACGATGCCGAGAACAGGGCCATGGACACCAGCATCAGGCGCTTGCCGCCGAAGCGGTCGCCGAGCCAGGCGGAGGCGGGGACGGCCACTCCCACGCAGACCGGGTAGACGACGACCACGGCGTCCAGCCGGGCGGGCGCCAGCTGGAACTGCCGGGCGATGGCAGGGAGAGCGACGGTGGTGATGGCACCGTCGACGATGACCATGAAGACGGTGGCGACGAACATGACGGGGACGACGACGCGTTGGCTGAAGTGGCGGTGAGCCATGGGAAAGGGTCCTGTGGGCGCATGGTGGATGATCGTGACGGCAGTGTCAGCGCAGGAACTCGGCGGAACTGGACCCCCGGTCCTCCACGGAACGGCGGTCGGGGCGGACCGGTCCCGACCGCTCGGGCCCTCCGCACATACTGAGCATACTCACTATGTGCGTGCTCACAAGAATTGCGGACGAAGAAGAAGGGCGTGCGGATGAAGGCACCCGGCAGCAGCGACATCCTGGTGGACGAACTCTTCGCCACCACCATGCGTCTGCGCGCCTTCACGGATGCGCGGCTGCGGGAGTGCGGCGCCTCGGTGGCCCGGGTACGGGCGATGCGCATGCTGGCCGCCTCCCCGGAGCCGCTGCGGATGCGGGATCTCAGCGAGATGCTCGGCGTGGCGGCGCGGACCACCACCACCATCGTGGACAGCCTGGAGCGGGAGGGCTTGGTGGAGCGGGTGCGTCACCCGGTCGACCGCAGGGCCTTCCTGCTGACCCTGACCGAGCTGGGACGGGTGCGGCACCGGGAGGCCGAAGCGGTGGACCGGGACGCCCTCGCCCATGCCACCCGGGGCTTGGACGAGGCCGACCGGACCCGGCTGCGGGAGCTGCTCGCGGTGATCCGACAGGCCGTCAGCGAGTAGGCGGCTAGCGAGGAGTAGGCCGTCAGCGGGTAGGCGGCGCGGCGAGTCGGGTCAGGAGGCCCGGGCCGCCGTCAGGATCTTCGCCGAGGTGTGGAAGAACCTGGCCGTGAGCTTCACGCCCAGGGCCTTCTCGATCGCCGCCATCGGATTGCCGTTCATCCGCCCGTCCGGCAGGTGCAGCACCACGAACAGTTCGCCCCGGGTCGCCCCGAGCACCTCCCAGTCGCCCTTCGGGGAGCGCAGCGGGAGCTGGAGGCCGGTCAGCGGTTCGGAGCTGAAGGCCACGCTCAGCCGGATCTCCGGGGTGACCTCCACGTCGTCGAACGGGGCGGCCGCGAGGGCCGCCTCCAGCTCGCCGGCCGTCCTGACCATCACCGGTACCTCGAACCCGAGCCCCTCGGCCAGCGCGGCCTCGATGGCCGAGGTCAGCGCGGGGCGGTCGACCGCCCCGCGCTGCCCGCCCGGCGGCCGGAAGAAGACGTTGCCGCTGGCGATGTAGCTGCGCACGTCCTCCAGCCCCAGCCCGCCGAAGAGCTCGCGGACCGTGGCCATCGGCGCCTTGCGGCCACCGACGTTGACGGCTCGCAGGAAGGCGATGTACGGCTCGGCCATGGCGTCAGCTCTTCCGCTCCAGGAGGTACAGGCTCATTCCGGGGACGTTGTACAGCTCGCTGATCCGGTACGCGCCCGAGTCCAGCAGGGCCTTCTGGACCTTGGCGTCCTCCGGGACGGGCCGTGCAGGTGCCATCACCAGCCACACCCGGTCCGGGGCCCCGGCGACACACGATGCCAGATCCGGGCACAGGGTCGGACCGTAACTGCCGTTGTCGGCTGCGGATTCGGTCGTCAGGAACTGGTTCAGCGGCAGGCGGCCCCGCAGGTAGTACTCGACGCCCGCGCCCACCATGTAGAGGTGCGAACCGCCGTAGTAGACGCCGTCCCCGGGCTTGGCCCGGTGCAGCAGGAACTGCGCCGCCGGCTGGTAGCCCCACGCGTCACCGGCCGAGTCCAGGGGGTAGTTCGTCCAACTGTGCGAGATGTAGGAGCGAACGGCCACCTGGTCCGAGTAGCCGACCAGGACGGCGGCCGCCACGCCGAGGGCGGTCACGGCGGCGAACACCCGGCGCCGGACGGCGGGCCCGGTCCGGCCGGCTGCGGGGGTTGCTCCGGGGGCCGGCTGACCCGCTGTCAGCAGGCCTGCCGCGAGCCGGGCGACGGCGGCCAGCCCCGCACCGGTCAGCACGGACCAGGCCGGCAGGGTGAAGAGCATGTAGCGGCCGAACCAGTAGGACGTCGATCCGACCCGGGAGATCACGAAGATCGCGGCGATCGGCAGCACCACACTGGCGACCAGGAACAGCAGCGCGTCGCGGTGACGGCGCCACAGCAGCAGCGCGCACAGGCTCAGCACCGCGAACAGCGCCAGGTACCCGGTGGAGGAGAACATCGGCCGCAGCATCTGCAGCAGGGTGGCCGTCGGATGCTTCAGCGAGGGCGGCTTCAGCCAGAACAGCTGGCCGTCCACCTGGGACTGACCCAGGATCAGCAGCGGCGTCAGCAGCGCCAGGGCCACCACGACGCTGCCCGCCCACCAGCGCAGGGCACGGGCCGAGCGGGTCCGTCGCCAGTGCAGCAGCAGCAGGACCGTGTGCCCGGCCAGACAGGCCAGGGCGACGATGTGGCACAGCCCGATCAGGACGAGCGAGGCACCGTAGGCCACCCAGCGGCCCTTCGGCACCGCCGGACGCACGCCCTCGGGGACCCGCTCGGCTGCCTGCCCCGGTGCCTGCTCCGGGGCTCGCTCCGGGGTCTGCCGCGCGGCGGCGTCGACGGCCCGCACCAGCAGCAGCGTGGCGAGGGCGACCGAGCAGACCACGAAGGCGTAGGCGCGGGTCTCCTGGCCGTACCGGCTGATGCCGGGCACGAGCGCGAACAGCAGGCCGCCGCCGAGACCGGCCCAGCGTCCGAACAGCAGCCGGCCGGTCAGGGCGACGCAGCAGGCGGCGCCGGCCATCGCCAGCGCCGAGGGCATCCGGAGCAGGGTCAGCGAATCACCGAAGGCGGCGGTCCAGAAGTGCAGGACGAGGTAGTAGAAGCCGGTCGACGCGTCGGTGTTGCCCAGCAGGTCGAACAGCTGGCCGAGGCTGCGGCCGGAGGCGCTGACGCTCGCGAGCTCGTCGCGCCACAGCTCCGGACGGGACGAGTGGAACACGCCGATGAGGAAGGAGACCAGGGTCGGTACCGCCCACAGCGCCGTCCTCGCCCACCGGGACTCGCTGCGCGCAGTGGTCGGTGTCGGCACGGGGTGGCTGAGACTTGCTTGCTGCGGCACGCGCCACCTCGTTGGTCGTCGGAGTGCGCCGACTCACGTGCGTAGGCGGGCGTGACGGATCGTACAACGTGAATGTTGCGTCGAGGTCTGTCCACGGGCTGGCGTCGCCGGAGTCGACCCGGTAAAGGGCGACTCCGGCTTCTTGCACAGCGCTGCCACCAGGCGCTGACCGCCCGGGGCGCTCTTACCGGTTTCCTGAAGCGCCTGACCCGCTGCCGGAGCCGGTCGTCACCAGGCGTAGTCCTCGGGCGCGGTGCGGTGGCCCGGGAAGATCTCATCGAGCCGGTCCAGGTCGCCCTGCTCCAGCTTGACGTCGAGCGCCTTGAGGGCGGTGTCCAGCTGGCCCGCCGTCCGCGGCCCGACGATCGGTGCGGTGACGGTCGGCTGGTGCAGCAGCCAGGCCAGGGCCACGGTGCCGGGCTCCTGACCGAGCTTGTCGCAGAAGTCCTCGTACGCCTGCAGCTGCTCGCGCTCGGTGGCCGACAGCTTCTTGGCGCGGTCGGCGCTGCGGCCGCCCTCCTCGCCGGCCTTGCGCAGCACGCCGCCGAGCAGCCCGCCCTGGAGCGGGGACCAGGGGATGACGCCGAGGCCGTGGTACTCGGCCGAGGGCAGCACCTCCAGCTCGACGGTGCGCGCCAGCAGGTTGTACAGCGACTGCTCGGCCACCAGGCCGAGGAAGTTGCGCTTGGCCGCGGCGGCCTGCGCGGTGGCGATGTGCCAGCCGGCGAAGTTGCTGCTGCCCACGTAGAGGATCTTGCCCTGGGCGGTCAGCACCTCCATCGCCTGCCAGATCTCCTCCCAGGGGGTCGCCCGGTCGACGTGGTGCATCTGGTAGAGGTCGATGTAGTCGGTCTGCAGCCGCTTGAGGCTGGCGTCCACGGCCCGGCGGATGTTCAGCGCGGACAGCTTGTCCTCGTTGGGCCACTTTTTGCTGTCGTCGGCGCTCATGCTGCCGTAGAGCTTGGTCGCCAGCACGGTGCGCTCGCGGCGGCCGCCGCCCTGCGCGAACCAGGTGCCGACGATCTCCTCGGTGCGGCCCTTGTTCTCGCCCCATCCGTAGACGTTGGCGGTGTCGAAGAAGTTGATGCCGTCCTGGTGGGCGGCGTCCATGATGTGGTGGGCGTCGGCCTCGGTGGTGAGCGGGCCGAAGTTCATCGTGCCCAGGCACAGACGGGACACGGACAGGCCGGTACGGCCGAGTGAGGTGTACTCCATACCCTCACCCTCACCCTTGGGGGCATGGATTGTCGAGGGTGTCAGGCAAGTGGGTGTGTCAGGTAGACTTACGGCTGATCGAAGGGGAGTAGCCCCCTACCGGAACGTCGACATACCGGCAGCCCACGCGTCATGGCGGGCCGCCCGGCGCCCGGGGCACTGCAGGAGTCCGTTGTCGGGCGCGGTGCTGGTGAGACCTTCGGCCGCGCAGTCACTCCAGCTGGTACGTCGTCGTAGACCGACGTGCTTCGGCCCCGAGTCCTGCCGGGCCGAAGCGACTCCGGGAACGGATCATGAAGCCACGGCAGTGCTCATGACCTCCCGAGGACACTCACCACGTGAACATCATCATTCTGGGAATCACCTTCGGCATCATTTTCCTCGCCGAACTCCCGGACAAGACGGCACTGGCCAGTCTGGTCCTGGGCACCCGCTACCGCGCCAGCTATGTGTTCGCCGGAATCGCCGCCGCCTTCGCGGTCCACGCCGCCCTGGCCGTCGCGGCCGGTAGCCTGCTGACCCTGCTGCCGCACCGCTGGGTGGAACTGGTCGTCGGCCTGCTGTTCCTCGGCGGGGCGCTGATGCTGCTCCTGCAGAAGGAGGAGGACGAGGACGACGAGTCGGTGAAGGAGCCCCGCTCCACCGGCTTCTGGCGGGTCGCCGGGACCGGCTTCCTGATGGTGCTGATCGCGGAGTTCGGCGACCTGACCCAGATCACCACCGCGAACCTGGCCGCGAAGTACTCCGATCCGCTGTCCGTGTTCCTGGGGTCCTGGCTGGGGCTGTGCGCGGTGGCCGGGGTCGCGATCGTGGGCGGTCAGAAGCTGATGAAGCACGTTCCGCTGGCGGTGATCACCAAGGTGGCCGCCGTGATCATGATCGTGATGGCGGGCGTCAGCCTGTTCGGCGCGATCACCGGTTGACCGACTGACCGTCAGCGGTTTTGGGCCTGCAGCTGCTGGGCCATCATGGCCTGGGAGTTCGGCCCGTACACGCCCTGCGGGTCGCCCTGGACGCCGAACCAGATCTGGAACGTCGCCACATCGCGCTCGGTACGGGAGCCGTAGTTGCCGTCGACCTTGAGGCCGGGGTCGACCCACAGCGCGCGCAACTGCGACTGCAGCGTGGACACCGCCGACCCGGAGTCGCCCAGCTGCAGCGTGGTCGAGCCGGAGGCCAGTGCGGGCGATGCGGAGGCCGTGGTGCTCGCCGAGGCCGATGCCGCGCTGCTGGGAGCGGTGCTCGCCGAGGGGCTGCTGCTCCGCGAGGGCGTCGCTGCGGGCGTCGGCGAGGAACTGGCCGTGGACCGGGCCGCGGAGGTCTGCGCCACCGCCGCCCGCCGGGTCGCCGCGGCGGAGGCGGCGGCCGAGGACGAGGCGCTGCCGGCGGTGGCGGACGGGGCGTCGGACGTCGCGTCGTCCGGTCCCGACGAGGCCATCGCCACGGTCACTCCGGGCGCGGGCAGCGACTGGTCCGTGGTGTCGCTGTTGAGCATGTGCGGCAGGGCCGCCGCCACGGTGCCCAGTCCGGCCACCGCCAGCGCGCCCGCCGCCATCAGCAGGCCGCGCCGCCTGCGCCGGCCCTTCGCCGGGGGCGCGGCGCGGTGCCGGACGGCCGGCAGCGGGGAGGTGCGCAGCACCGGCAGCGCGTCGTTGCGCGGCTCCGGCAGCCGCGAGGTGGCCGGGAGGTACCGGGCGGCCGGCAGCAGCTCGCCGCTCGTGGCCGATGCCCCTGCGGCTTCAGCGGCCTCAGCGGCCTCGGCGGCGAGGTGCGCGGCCTCGGCCGGGTCCACCGGGTCGGCGGCGTCGGCCGGATGGACGTAGGGACGGACCAGTTCCGGTCCGCCGATCACCGGCAGCACCGCCGTCTCGGCGTCGTCCGGGCGGCAGCCGCAGCCGCCGCTCGACAGCGCCAGGCCGCATCTGCCGCAGATCTGTCCCACCATCAGCTCCCTGTGCGAAGTCGAACAGGGGACGATTATGCAGGACATCAGTTCACAGTGGCAGCGGTGTCCAGGGAGAGCAGCGAAAATCGAGGGGAGGGAGTGGAGCTGTGGGGATATGTCGCCCCGGTCAGTTCATCACCTTTCCCGGGGCGTCCATCGAGTTGTCCGCCAACTCCTTGAGCATCGCCACCAGGTCGGCGTGCTGCTCCGGGGACCAGCCGTCCAGCTTCTCGTTGAGCAGGGCCAGTCGGGCCTCGCTCAGCTTGGTGACGATCTCCTCGCCGTGCGGGGTCAGCCGGATCGTGCCGTCCGGGTCCGTCCGGATCCGGCCCGACTGCTCCATCGCCGCGAGCTTGGGTCGGATCTCGTCCGGCTTGAACTTGTTGCGGCGGCAGATCTCCTCCAGCGTCACCGGACCTGCGTGGTGCAGCCGGAACAGCCCGTACGCGGCCGGCACACTGATGTCGATTCCGGACCTCTCGATGGCGCGGCCGTAGCGCTCCCAGATGTTCTCGCGGCTGGAGAGCCGGGTGACCATGCCCTCGATCTCCTCGGCCGAGGTGCGGAAGGTCGGCGGGCCGGCCGCCTCGCCCTGCTGCGAGGTGCGGGTCGAGGTGCGCAGCGGCACCTCGCGCAGGAACAGCGCCAGCAGGAAGGCGATCACCGCGATCGCGGCCGCCACCAGGTAGACCGTCTGCAGTGAGATCGCGTAGATGTGCAGGAACGGCTCCAGCAGCGGCTTCTCGGCGGCCGGCGCCCTGTGCACGATGGTCGGGTTGGCCAGCACCTCCTTCACCGGGAACTGCGCCGACAGGGTGCCGTTGGCCTGGGCCGTGTTGATCTTGTGGTTCAGCTGGTTGTTGAGCACCGTGCCGAAGATGGAGGCGCCGAAGGAGCCGCCGATGGAGCGGAAGTAGGTGACCCCGGAGGTCGCGGTGCCCAGGTCGGAGAAGTCCGAGGCGTTCTGCACCGCGATGATCAGCACCTGCATCACCAGGCCCAGTCCCAGGCCGAGCAGCAGCATGTAGACGCCCATGACGGTGTCGCTGGTGGTGTCGTCCACCTGGGCCAGCAGCACCAGCGAGACCGCGGTCAGCGCCGTGCCGATGATCGGGTAGATCTTGTACCTGCCGGTCCTGCTGATCAGCTGTCCGGTGCCGATCGAGGTGATCAGCACGCCCGCCATCATCGGCAGCAGCCGCAGCCCGGACACCGTCGGCGAGTTGCCGTTGACCACCTGCATGTACAGCGGGATGTAGGACAGGGCGCCGAACATGCACAGGCCGATGACGAAGCCGATGCCCGAGCAGACCGAGAAGACCGGGTTGCGGAACAGCCGCAGCGGCAGCACCGGCTCGTCCACCCGCTGCTCCACCAGCACGAAGGCGAAGATCAGCAGGGCCGCGCCGAAGGCGCAGCCCCAGACCTCGACCGAGTTCCAGGACCAGGTGGTGCCGCCGAGGCTGGTGATCAGCACCAGGCAGGTGGAGGCGGCGGCGAGCAGGAAGGTGCCGAGGTAGTCGATCTTCGGGCGGACGTCCGGGTTCTTGGCCTTGAGCGCGGTGGCGATCACGAACAGCGCGACGATGCCCACCGGCAGGTTGACGTAGAAGACCCAGCGCCAGTTGAGGTTGTCCACCAGGAAGCCGCCGAGCAGCGGCCCGACCACGGAGGACACGCCGAAGACGGCGCCGATGACGCCCTGGTAGCGGCCCCGGTCGCGGGGCGGGACCACGTCCGCGATCACGGCCATGGCCAGCACCATCAGCCCGCCCCCGCCCAGACCCTGCAGGGCCCGGAAGACGATCAGCTGGAGCATGTTCTGCGAGACGCCGCAGAGGGCCGAGCCGATCAGGAAGATGACGATGCAGATGATGAAGACGTGCTTGCGGCCGAAGAGGTCGCCGAGCTTGCCCCACAGCGGCGTGGTGGCGGTGGCGGCGAGCAGGTAGGAGGTGACCACCCAGGAGAGGTGGTTGGCACCGCCGAGGTCGCCGACGATGGTGGGCAGCGCGGTGGAGACGATGGTCTGGTCGAGGGCGGCCAGGAACATGCCCAGCATCACGCCGAGGAAGACCAGCCGGACCCGTCCGGAGCTCTCCTCGATCGGTGCCGTACCCGGTGCTCCCGCGGTTGCCTGCTGCTGGGCCATCGACCCTCCGCTGTCCGCCTGCCTGATGGATGGGACTGGGCATCAGGTTTTCAGCAGAGCGGCGGGGGTGCCTGCGGTGGGAGCCGAACGGGGTAGAGCAAGGTTCTTCGGCTGCGGATCGTAGCTGGCTGGTCGCGCAGTTCCCCGCGCCCCTGGGGGTCTGCAACTGGCCCGGCTACACGTACTGGACCGGGAGTTCCTTGACCCCGTTGAGCCAGGCCGAGCGCAGCCGGCGGGGCTCGCCGGTCAGCCGGATCGCCGGGACGGTGTCGGCGATGGCGTTGAAGATCAGGTCGAGTTCCAGCCGGGCCAGGTTGGCGCCCAGGCAGAAGTGCGGTCCGCCGCCGCCGAACCCCAGGTGCGGATTGGGGTCGCGGAGGATGTCGAACTCCTCCGGGCGGTCGAAGACCTCGGGGTCGTTGTTGGCCGAGCTGTAGAAGATTCCAATGCGCTGACCTGCGGAGATCGCGACGCCTCCGAGCTCGGTGTGCTCGGTCGCGGTGCGCTGGAAGGACATCACCGGGGTGGCCCAGCGGACGATCTCGTCGGCGGCGGTCTGCGGCCGGCGCTCCTTGTAGAGCTCCCACTGCTCGGGGTGGGTGAGCATGGCGTGCATCCCGTGGCTGGTGGCGTTGCGGGTGGTCTCGTTGCCGGCGACGGCCAGCAGCAGCACGAAGAAGCCGAACTCGTCCGAGCTGAGGTTGCCCTGCCCCTCGGCGTTGACCAGCTGGGTGACGATGTCATGGGCCGGGCAGCCCTTGCGCTCCTCGGCGATGCCCATCGCGTACATCATCAGTTCGAACGCGGACTGCATGCCGACGTTCTGGGAGACGGCGAGCTCCGGGTCGTCGTAGGCGACCATCTTGTTGGTCCACTCGAAGATCCTGGCCCGGTCCTGCTGGGGTATTCCGACCAGCTCGGCGATCGCCTGGAGCGGCAGCTCGCAGGCGATGTCGCGGACGAAGTCGCCGCTGCCCTCCTTGAGCGCGGAGGCGACGATGCGCTCGGCCCGGTCACGCAGCGCCTGCTGCATGGCGTTGATGGCCCGCGGGGTGAAGCCGCGCTGGACGATCTGGCGCAGCCGGGTGTGCTCGGGCGGGTCCATGTTGAGCATGATCAGCTTCTGGCCCTCGAAGCCGTCCTGGGTGATCTCCGGGTTGAAGCGGATGATCGCGGTGTTGGTGTTGGAGGAGAAGGTCTCCGGGTGCACCGACACCTCCTTGACGTCGGCGTGCCGGGTGACGGCCCAGTAGCCCCCGTCGTCGAACCCGGTGGTGCCGTGCGCCTGGGCGATCCAGTGCACCGGGGCGGTGCTGCGGAGCAGGGCGAACTCGGGCAGCGGCACCCGCTGCTGGTTCAGGTCCGGATCGGTGAAGTCGAAGCCGTCGGGCAGGGCCGGGCAGGTCATCGGGGGCCTCCAAAGCTACCGACGGTCAGCTGCTGGGTCAGCCGCTGTTTAGCTGACGGAGTGTCAGATCTGCCTTAGACCGTAGTAACGCGTTCTAGTCCGCGCAAGAGCCTTGCGTGACAGTGCTCACGGCGAATACAAAGGGGGCCAGAACTAGAACGCGTATCAGTTCTCTTCGGTGTCCTGCGGACGCCGGAGCTTCCGGAGGGCGAGTCATGGCCGCTGAACCCGTCATCGTCGAAGCAGTGCGCACCCCCATCGGTAAGCGAGGCGGAGCCCTCGCCAACCTCCACCCGGGCTATCTGCTCGGGGAGACCTTCAGGGAGCTGCTCGCCCGCACGGGTGTGCAGCCGGACGTCGTCGAGCAGATCGTCAGCGGGACGGTCACCCACGCCGGCGAGCAGTCGATGAACCCCGCCCGCACCGCCTGGCTGGCGATGGGCCTGCCCTACGAGGTCGCCGCCACCACGGTCGACTGCCAGTGCGGGTCCTCGCAGCAGGCCAACCACATGGTCGCCAACATGGTCGCGGCCGGGGTGATCGACGTCGGCATCGCCTGCGGCGTCGAGTCGATGACCCGGGTGCCGCTGGGCGCGGCCTCCGCGCACGGGCCGGGACGGCCGTTCCCGGAGGAGTGGAACGTCGACCTGCCCAACCAGTTCGAGGCCGCCGAGCGGATCGCGCGGCGGCGCGGCCTCAGCCGCAGCGACCTGGACCGCTTCGGCGAGGCCTCGCAGCAGCGGGCCGCCAACGCCTGGGCCGAGGAGCGGTTCAAGCGGGAGACGTACGCGGTCCAGGTCCCGACCACGGAGGCCGAGCAGCTCGCCGGACAGGGCATGTGGCGGCTGTTCGACCGGGACGAGGGGCTGCGGGACACCTCGCTGGAGGCGCTGGCCGGGCTGCGCCCGGTGCTGCCCACGGCGATGCACACGGCCGGTACATCCTCGCAGATCTCCGACGGTTCGGCCGCGGTGATGTGGGCGTCCCGGCGTGCGGCGCGGGCGCTGGGACTGACCCCGCGCGCCCGTATCGTCGCCCAGGCGGTCGTCGGCACCGACCCGCACTACCACCTGGACGGTCCGATCGACGCGACCAGGGCGGTGCTCGGCAAGGCGGGGATGAAGCTCTCCGACATCGACGTGGTGGAGATCAACGAGGCTTTCGCGTCGGTGGTGCTCTCCTGGGCCCAGGTGCTGGAGGCCGACATGGAGAAGGTCAACGTCAACGGCGGAGCCATCGCGCTCGGGCACCCGGTGGGCTCGACCGGGGCCCGGCTGATCACCACGGCGCTGCACGAACTGGAGCGCACCGGGAAGGAGTTCGCGCTGGTCACGATGTGCGCGGGCGGCGCCCTGGCGACGGGGACGATCCTGCAGCGGATCTGAGGGGACCGGTACTGCCGTTGCCGGCCCGGGTGTCACTCCCCGGAGCCGGCATCGGCGTCGACGTCGGTGTCGGCAGCTGCGTCGCCGGCTGTGTCGGCGGCGCGCGGTCGGAAGGCGGCCGGGGCGTCGAAGGCCGCGCGTCGTGCCGCTCGGCGCAGGGCGTTGAGGAGCGGGTGGCCGAGGGCGAGGCAGAGGGCCGCGGTGAGCAGGCTGCGCGGGATGTCCCAGCCGAGGGCCGTGCTGAAGTGGTAGACGAGGAAGCGGGCCAGGTTGGCGCCCAGGGGGTCGCCGGGGACGTAGGAGATGGAGCTGCCCAGGCCGGCGATGTAGGGCCAGCCCTGAAGGTCCATCACCAGCCCGTAGAGCTCGGCCGACACCGCCCCGTACACCGCCAGTGTCCACAGTTCGCGGCGGCCGCGCAGGGTGGCCGGGCCCGGGAGCAGGCCGGCGCCCAGGCAGACCCAGCCCATGGCGAGCATCTGGAACGGCAGCCAGGGGCCCACGCCGCCGGTGAGCAGGGCCGAGGCGAAGAGCGAGAGGTTTCCGAGGACGAAGCCGAAGCCAGGGCCGAGGACCCGTCCGGAGAGCACCATCAGGAAGAAGGTGGGCTCCAGCCCGGCGGTGCCCGCGCCCAGCGGGCGCAGGGCGGCTCCGGCCGCGGCCAGGACGCCGAGCAGGGCGATGGACTTGGTCTCCAGCCCGGCCTGGCCGCCGGTGCCGGCCCGGCCCTCGGCGATCTGGGCGACCACCACCGCGAGCAGCAGCGGCAGCAGCAGGGCGAACAGCCAGGGGGCGTCGCCGGAGTGGGCCAGGCCGGAGGCGGGCGAGGCCAGCAGCGGCCAGCCGAAGCCGACCACGCCGATCGCCGAGACCAGCAGCAGCATGGCGGTGGCGCGGCGGCCCAGCGGGACCGGACGCGCGAGCGGGTTCCGGTCGGTGCTCATGCGGTGCCGTCCGCCGCCAGCGCCTCGGTGACCTGGCGGACCGTCAGCCAGGGCTCCGGGTTGAGGATCTTGGCGACCTGGGGGGCGAAGGCGGGGGAGGAGACGACGACCTCGCGGGTCGGGCCGTCCGCGACGATCTCGCCCTCGGCCAGGACGATCGTGCGGTGGGCCAGTTCGGCGGCGAGTTCCACGTCGTGGGTGGCGAGCAGGACGCCGTGGCCGGCCGCGGCCAGCTCGCGGAGGATGTCGACCAGACGGGCCTTGGCGGCGTAGTCGAGGCCGCGGGTGGGCTCGTCCAGCAGGATCAGTCCCGGGCGGGCGGTGAGCACCACGGCGAGGGCCAGGGTGAGCCGCTGGCCCTCGGAGAGGTCGCGCGGGTGGGCCTCGTCGGGGATGCCGGGGATCAGCTGTTCGACCAGGGCGCGGCAGCTGCCCGGGGCGGAGCCGGTGTCCTGGTCGGCGGCGCCGCACTCGGCGCCGACGGTGTCGCAGTAGAGCAGGTCGCGCGGTTCCTGCGGGACCAGGCCCACCTGCCTGAGCAGCGCGGCCGGCTTGGCCTTGTGCGGGACCGTGCCGCCGATGTCGATCCGGCCGGCGGTGGGGGCGTGCAGGCCGACGAGCGAGCTGAGCAGGGTGGACTTGCCCGCGCCGTTGCGGCCCATCAGCGCGGTGATCTCGCCGGGGCGGAGGGTGAGGTCCACCCGGCGCAGTGCTTCGACGCCGCCGCGTCGGACGGCCAGGGCGGTCACCGTGGCGACGGCGGGGGATCCAGTGGGGGGTCCGCTGGGGCGCGCGGGTGCGGGCGCCGGCGCCGGGCTCAGCTCCGCGAGCCGGGCGCGCAGCGGGGCGGCCCGGCGCCGGGCGTCGCGGACCGACAGCGGGAGCGGGGACCAGCCGACCGCGCGGCCCAGGGCCACCACCGGCGGGTGCACCGGGGAGACCGCCATGATCTCGGCGGTCTCGCCGTAGCGGGGCGGCTGCCCGCCGCCGGGCAGCAGGATGACCCGGTCCGCGTACTGGACCACGCGTTCCAGGCGGTGCTCGGCGAGCAGGACGGTGGTGCCCAGGTCGTGCACCAGGCGCTGGAGGACGGCGAGGACCTCCTCGGCGGCGCCGGGGTCCAGGGCCGAGGTGGGCTCGTCGAGGACCAGGACCTTCGGGTGGACGGTCAGCACCGAGCCGATGGCGACCCGCTGCTGCTGGCCGCCGGAGAGGGTGGCCAGCGGGCGGTTGCGGAGCTCGGCGAGGCCGAGCAGGTCCAGCGTCTCCTCGACCCGGCGCCGCATAACCTCGGGGGCGAGGCCCAGGGACTCCATGCCGTAGGCGAGTTCGTCCTCGACGGTGTCGGTGACGAAGTGCGCCAACGGGTCCTGGCCCACGGTGCCGACGACGTCGGCGAGGTCGCGCGGGCGGTGGGTGCGGGTGTCGCGCCCGGCGACGGTGACCCGGCCGTGCAGCACGCCGCCGGTGAAGTGCGGGACCAGGCCGCTGACGGTGCCGAGCAGGGTGGACTTGCCGGATCCCGAGGGGCCGACCAGCAGGCAGAGCTCGCCCTCGGGGACGGTCAGGTCGAGGGATGTCAGTGCCGGGTGCGATGCTCCGTGGTAGGTGACCGAGACCTGGTCGAAAGTGATCATCGGACTCCTCCCGGGGAGGTGGCGGCAGTGGTTGCGGCGGTCGTGGGTGAGGTCGGGGCGGGCGCGGTCCGGGGTGCGACCGGGGCGGTGAAGGCGGGCAGCAGGCCGATCAGGATCGCTGCTGCGGGAAGGAGGGGCAGCGTGGGTGCTGCGAGCGGTACGACGGGGGGATCGAGGGCGTCGGCGAAGGCCGGGCCGAGGCTGACCATTACCGCTGCGACGGCGATACCCGAGCCCGCCACGGTCCACTCCCGCCAGGCCCAGGGGTCGGGCCGGTAACGGGTTCTGACGGCGCGTCGGCCGCCGAGCAGCAGTCCGCCGGCGGTGGCCGCGGCTCCGGTGGCCAGCAGCGGCAGGGCCCAGGCGCTGCCGTCCGCGCCGAGCAGCCCGTAGGCCGCGACGCAGACGCCCAGCAGCCCGGCGAGGGTGAGCGCGGCCGTGGTGCGGCGCACGGCGGGCGGTACGTCGGCGGTGCGGCCGAAGCCCCGGGTGTCCATCGCGGCGGCCAGGCCGATGGAGCGTTCCAGGGCGTTCTCCAGCACCGGGACGCCGACGGTGAGCAGCGCCCTGGCACCGCGCCCGCTGCGGCCGCGCAGTCGGCGGGCGGCGCGGAGCCGGGTCACGTCCGCGACCAGGTTGGGCGCGAAGGTCAGCGCGACCACCACCGCGACGCCGGCCTCGTAGAGCGCCCCGGGGAGGCTGCGGAGCAGCCGGGCCGGGTTGGCCAGGGCGTTGGCCGCACCGACGCAGGCCAGCAGCACGGCCAGTCTCATCGCGTCGTAGAGCGCGAAGAGCAGCCCCTCCAGGCTGACCGGGCCGCCCAGCTGGACGCCCTTGGCCCAGGAGGGGAGCGGAAGTTGAGGGAGCGTGAAGAGGATGTGGGTACCGGGGATCGGGGAGCCCAGCAGGGTGAAGAACACCATCCGGACGGCGAGCACCAGCAGGCCGAGCCTGAGGAACACGCTGTAGGAGCGGGCCCAGGGCGCGTCCGTTCTGCGGGCCGCCACCACGTAGCCGGCGACGGCGGTGACCAGCAGGAGCAGCAGCGGGTTGGTGGTGCGGGAGGCGGCGGTGGCCAGGCCGAGCGCCCAGAGCCACCAGGCGCCCGGGTGCAGGTTGCGCTGTGGCACGGGCGGCAGGGGCATCGCCGGGCTACTCCGGCCTGCGGCGGCGGGTCTGCCAGTAGCCGGCTCCGGCGAGGACGGCGAGCAGTACGGCGCCGACGACCCAGCCGGCGGTCTTGGACGACTTGGCGGGCGCGGCCTTGCCGGTGGCGCTCGGGGCGGCGGTGGTCGCGCCGCCGGCCGCCGTGCCGGTGACGATCTCGCCGCAGCCGGTGGTCGGGTATCCGCCGATGGCGCAGAGGATGCCGTTGCTGTCGTACCGCAGCGGGGGCGCGACCTGGGCCAGCAGCTGGGCCGAGGTGGCGTCGGTGGACAGCACCGCGCAGGTGGTGAACGGGGTGCTGCGGGGCAGCGTGGAACCGGCCGGGACGTCGCCCGCGACGCCGTAGTCGATCACCACGGCGACCCGCTTCTTGCCGCTCACCGCGGGGGTGCCGGCGCAGGCCGTGGCGAAGTCCGGCGTCGCGCCGGGCTTGGCCGCGCTGGAGCTGTTGACGCTGATGCCGAAGCGCCAGCCGTCGACCGAGCCGTCAGCGGGGCGGTAGGTGTTGGGTCCCGACTGCTGGTAGGTCCAGCTGCCGGCGGAGCCCTGCCAGAAGGACCAGTAGCGGTAGCTGCTGGCGGAGGCGGGGGTCACCGCAGCCAGGACCAGGAACAGCACGGTGGCCAGCAGCCCGGCCACCGTGCCGGTACGACGTACTGTCATGCCCGCCGCCTACTCCGGTTGAAGCTGATGTACATGCCGATGCCGGCGCCCGCGACCAGGCCGACGCCGACGAGCCACCAGGGGTTGAAACTACTGGAGGACTTCTCGGCGGTGGCAGTGGAGGCGGTGGTGGCGCCGGCGGTCGCGCTGGCAGCGGCGGTGGCGGCCGGGGCCGGTCCGGCGGCTTCCAGCTGCGCGACCAGGTTCGCGGCGCCGAAGCGGGTCGGGTCCACGCCGGTGGCGTGGGCGCTGAGGATCAGTACGGCGTCGGCGGAGGCACCCGCTCCCCGGGCCCAGCCCGCGCTGTTGGCGCTGAGCCAGTCCACCGCCTTCCTGGCCTGGTCCAGGTGGCCGGTGCCGGCCAGCGACAGGGCGGCCCAGGCGGTGCTGGCGTAGTCGGGGGTGGCACTGGCGCCGGCGAGCTGGCTGGTCAGGTGCTCCTGGCCGGAGCCGAGCCGCCGGGCCAGGTACTGGGCGGCGGACTGTTCGGAGTCCGCGCAGGCCGCGGTGGAGGAGGCGGCCGTGGCCGTCGAGGCGGCGGCGGTGCCGGCCGGCACCGGGAGGAAGCCGCTGCCGGTCGCGAGCGCGGCCTGGGCACTGGCGGCGTCGTTGGCCACCAGCTTGCCGCTCTTGTCCGGCTGGTAGGCGAAGGCGCCCTGCTCGGCAGCGGCGGCGGAGCAGCCGAGCTGGAAGCCGTGCAGACCGTCCAGGGCGGTCCTGCCGCCCCTGGCCACCGAGGCCGGGTCGGCCTTGGCCGCCGCGAGCGCGCTGACGACCAGTCCGGTGGAGTTGGCGTCGCTGGCCGAGCCTGGGTTGTAGGACCAGCCGCCGTCGGCGTTCTGGACCTTCCGGTACCAGGCCACGGCCTTGGACACGGCGTCGTCGTGGCCGCCGAGGGCGGCCAGCGCCTGGACCGCGGCGGAGGTGGCGTTGGTGTCCTCGGTGGCGGCCGCGCAGCCCTTGGCGGGGTCGGCGTCGTAGGAGGGCCAGCCGCCGTCCGCGCACTGCTGGCCGGTGAGCCAGTCGACCGCCGAGGCGGCCGGGGTGACCCCCTGGGAGTGCAGGGCCAGCAGGCTCAGCCCCTGCCGCCAGACGCCGTCGTAGGTCGGGTCGCCCGTGCCGTACAGGCCGACGGGGATGCTGACCGGACTGGCGCTGGGGCTGGCGCTCAGACTGGCGCCGGTGCTTGCCGAGGAGGCGAACGCGGGTGCGGCCGTACCGGTGAGGACGGCGGCGGACAGCGCGACGGCGCCCAGGCGGGCGGCGGTGGGCATGGGTGGAGCCTTTCGGAGAGCGGTGGGCGACCGTAGACCTCGACGGTGCCGCTCGCCTCCTGACGGGTGATCCGACTGTACGGCTGCGGGTCAGTGCCGGAATCGCACCGGCTTCCCCCGTCAGGGGGCGGGTCAAGCGGATGGAGACATTGCGGGAGAAGACGTGACGGATCGAGCGGACTCAGGTTGTGCGGCCACTGTATCCGCACCGTGAGACCGGCCCGGCCGTCACCCCGTCAGCCCGTGGCGACGAACCGCTGCGGCTCCCCGGAGCCGTTCTCCTCCGCCAGCCCGGTCTTCACCAGCCGGCGGACGTGCGCCGCCGCCTCGGAGAGGGCCAGGTGGCGGGCGACGAAGGTGAGCTCCGCCCAGGGGCGGTTCCAGTGCATCCGCTGGGCGCACTCCCAGACTGTCAGTGGCTCGTGCTTGAGTTGCACGTGCAGGTCGGCCAGCCGGACGGCGTGGTGGTCCAGCAGTTCGCGGACGCGTCCCGGTGCGTCGTCGAAGCGGTACTGGTGGGCCGGCAGGACCTCCCGGGGGGCCAGCGCGGCGATCCGTTCCAGGGAGTCGAGGAAGTCGCCGAGCGGGTCGGCGGGGTCGTCGCCGCCTTCGTTCCCGGGATACGAGGTCTCGGGGTAGAGGCTGACCACCGGGCTGATGGTGGGCAGCAGGTGGTCGCCGGAGAGCAGCCGGGTCGGGCGGTCCGGTTCGTCCAGGTAGAGGCAGACATGGCCCGGGGTGTGCCCGGGGGTCCACATGACGCGCAGCTCACGTCCGGGCACTCCGGCCGACTCGCCGTGCACCAGCTCCCGGTCCGGCAGGGTGTCGGCCAGCGGTGCGCCGGCGCTGCCGAAGTGGCTGAGGCCGTCGAGGTGCTCCTGCGGGACGCCCGAGCCGCGCATCAGCTCGGCCATCCGGCTCATCCAGCGGCCGGAGCTGTTGCTGTGCAGGGCCCGGACGATCGCGGCCTCGGCGCCGTGCATGCCGATCCAGGCGCCGGACTGCTCGCGGACGTGGCCGGAGAGGCCGTGGTGGTCCGGGTGGTGGTGGGTGACCAGCACGCCGTGGACGTCGGAGAGGCTGTGCCCGGCCGCGGCGATGCCCGCGGCGAGGGCCTCGCGTCCGCTGGGGTCGTCCCAGCCGGTGTCCACCAGGACCGGGCCGCGGTCGCTCTCCAGCAGGTAGACCAGGGTGTAGCGGAGCGGGTTGTCAGGGATCGGGACGGTGATGCTCCACACCCCGCCGCCGAGGTCCTGGGTCGGCGGGGGCGGGGACTTCTCGGTGGCGGGCATGCTGCCGTCCTCTCCGGGCCAACGGTATAGAACGTGTTCTATGTATAGGGCAACTAGTTGCGCAGCCTACTGCACGACCGTTGCCCTCAATAAGTAGAACTGATATCAGTTCTATCAACCGCCATAAGTGACGGGGCGTCAGGACATCGGGCGTTGCGTTGATCGCTGATCGTCGATCCGGAGGACGGCATGGCCGAGGTAGTGGAGTACGGCGAACTCTTCATCGGCGGCGAACTGGTCGCCCCCGCCGGGCGTGACGTCATCGAGGTGGTCTCCCCGCACACCGAGGAGGTCATCGGCCGGGTGCCGCACGCCTCCCGCGAGGACGTCGACCGGGCCGTCGCCGTCGCCCGGAAGGCCTTCGACGAGGGGCCCTGGCCCAGGATGACGCTGGCCGAGCGGCTCGCGGTCGCCGAGCGGATCAAGGACGGCATCGCGGCGCGGGCGGACGAGATCGCCCGGGTGATCAGCTCGGAGAACGGTTCGCCGTACTCCTGGAGCATCCTGGCCCAGGCCTACGGCCCGATGATGATCTGGGACGCCGCCATCGCCACCGCCAGGGACTTCTCCTTCGAGGAGCACCGCTCCGGCGTGCTCGGGCCGATCCTGGTGCGGCGCGAGCCGGTCGGGGTGGTGGCCGCCGTGGTGCCCTGGAACGTCCCGCAGTTCGTCGCCGCCGCCAAGCTGGCCCCGGCACTGATCGCGGGCTGCCCGGTGATCCTCAAGCCCTCGCCGGAGACCCCGCTTGACTCCTACATCCTGGCCGAGATCGTCCGCGAGGCCGGGCTGCCGGAAGGGGTGCTCAGCATCCTGCCCGCGGACCGCGAGGTCAGCGAGTACCTGGTGGGCCACCAGGGTGTGGACAAGGTCTCCTTCACCGGCTCGGTGGCGGCCGGCAAGCGGATCATGGAGGTGGCCTCGCGCAACCTCACCCGGGTCACCCTGGAACTGGGCGGGAAGTCGGCGGCGATCCTGCTGCCGGACGCCGACATACCGGCCGCCGTCACCAGCCTGATGGGCTCGGCCTACATGAACAACGGCCAGGCCTGCGTGGCGCAGACCCGCATCCTCGCCCCCAGGGCCCGCCACGACGAGATCGCCGAGCAGCTGGTCGCCGCGGTGGACTCGCTGGTCGTCGGCGACCCGCTGGCCGAGGCCACCCAGCTCGGGCCGCTGGTGACCCGCCGTCAGCAGCAGCGCAACCTGGACTACATCCGGATCGGCCAGGAGGAGGGCGCCAAGGTGCTCACCGGCGGCGGGGTGCCCGCGGCCCAGCCCAAGGGCTGGTATGTCGAGCCCACCCTGCTGGGCGGCGTGGACAACCGGATGCGGGTCGCCCGCGAGGAGATATTCGGCCCGGTCGTCTGCCTGATCCCGTACGAGGACGAGGCGGACGCGCTGCGGATCGCCAACGACTCCGACTACGGACTGTCCGGCTCGGTGTGGTGCGGGGACGTCGAGCACGGCATCGAGGTGGGGCGGCAGATCCGTACCGGGACGTTCTCGGTGAACACCTTCAGCCTGGACTTCAAGGGGCCCTTCGGCGGCTACAAGCAGTCCGGGATCGGGCGTGAGTTCGGCCCGGAGGGGCTGGACTCGTACCTGGAGGCCAAGACGATCCACCTGCCGCAGGGGTACAGCGCGGTGGCGCCGGCGGCTGCGGACGGGGCTGCGCAGGGCGGGGAGGGTTGATGGGGGACCGCTGGCAGGTGGAGGTGGACCGGGCGGTGTGCATCGGCTCCGGGCTCTGCGTCGCCTCCGCGCCGGACGGCTTCCGGCTGGACGGGGCGCGGCAGTCGCATCCGGTCGAGGACGAGGCGGACGCCGCCGAGTCCTTGCTGGCGGCGGCGGAGAGCTGTCCCGTCGAGGCCATTCGCCTGCGGCTGGCCGGCAGCAGCGAACCCGTATTTCCGCCGGATTGACGGTCTGTTCTTCGGGTGCGGACCGTAGGGGGTTGGGCGCGCAGTTCCCCGCGCCCCTATGGGGCTGCAGCTGAACCGCTGTGGAGAAGTTGCAGCCCCCAGGGGCGCGGGGAACTGCGCTCCCAACCCTGCAAGTGCTGCACCTACTCCGCAAGGAGCTTGCAGGCCGTCTCCAGATCGATCCGCACCTGGGCGATGGACGCGCGCCCGCTGAGCCAGGTGACCAGCGCCGAGTGCCACGTGTGCTCGATCACCCGCACCGCGGCCAGCTGGTCGCGGCTCAGCGGGTGGTCCAGCGCCATGGCCTCGGTGATCAGCACCGCGGTGAGCCGGCTGACCTGGTCCACCTCCGCGCTCACCGAGCGGTCGGCGAAGGTCAGCGCCCGCACCATGGCCTCGGCCAACTGCGGCTCGCGCTGCAGCCCGCGGAAGGTGCCCATCAGGGTCTCGGTCACCCGGGCGCCCGGGTCGGTGGCCGAGGGCGGGTGCTTGCGCAGCTGCGACTGCATCAGCTGGAGCTGGTCCTGCATGGTCGCGACCAGCAGGTGCACCTTGGAGGGGAAGTAGCGGTACAGCGTGCCCAGGGCGACGCCGGAGCTCTCGGCGACCTCGCGCATCTGCACGGCGTCGAACCCCCCGCGGGAGGCGAGCTGCGCGGCCGTGTGCAGGATCCGGCGGCGGCGGGCCTCCTGCCGCTCGGTGAGCGGCGGCGCGGCCGGCGGCCTGGGATTGGTGGTCAGGTCGCTCACCCCGTCTGGTGTGGTTCCGTCTCGTGGCGTTCCGTCAGCGTTCCGTCAGCGCTCCGAATGATGGCGCAGACACCACGGGTGGCGCGAATCACCAGCCCTGCCCCGGAGCACAAAGCTACGGGCCGGTAATCTCAGGGACTCCATACGCTGCATCATTGGAACGTGTTCTAGATTACCCTGACCGAGGCAGCCGTTGACAGAGGAGAAGAATCCAAGGTGACCAGTGCCGTGCGAGGCCTCGCGCCCGCTGACCGGCCGCTGCGGATCGCGTTGCTCTCCTACAAGGGCAACCCCTTCTGTGGTGGGCAGGGTGTCTACGTCCGCCACCTCTCCCGGGAGCTGGCCCGCCTCGGCCATGACGTCGAGGTGCTCGGCGGCCAGCCGTACCCGGTGCTGGACGAGGTCGGGGAGGGCGCCGTGGGGCGGCTCTCCTTCACCGAGATCGCCAGCCTGGACCTGTACCGGCAGCCCGACCCCTTCCGCAACCCCCGCCTCGGCGAGTACCGCAGCGTGGCCGACGTGGTCGAGTACGCGACCATGCGCACCGGCGGCTTCCCCGAGCCGCTGACCTTCAGCATGCGGGCCCGCCGACACCTGGCCCGGCACCGCGGCCGCTACGACGTCGTGCACGACAACCAGACCCTCGGCTACGGGCTGCTCGGCCTGGAGCGCATCGGCTTCCCGCTGGTCACCACGGTCCACCACCCGGTCACCGTCGACCGCGAGCTGGACCTGGCCGCCGCCGAGGGCCTGGTCAAGCAGCTCTCGGTGCGCCGCTGGTACGGCTTCACCCGGATGCAGCGGCGGGTGGCCCAGCGGCTGGAGTCGGTGCTGACGGTGTCGCAGAGCTCGGCCCGGGAGATCAGCGAGCACCTGGGCGTGCGCCCCGAACGGGTCCATGTGGTGCCCATCGGCGCCGACGTCCGGCTGTGGTCGCCGGACGCGTCCGTGCCCGTGGTGCCCGGGCGCATCGTCACCACCTCCAGCGCGGACGTCCCGCTCAAGGGCCTGATACATCTGGTCGAGGCGCTGGCCAAGGTCCGCACCGAGCGCGAGGCGCATCTGGTCGTGGTCGGCCGGCGGCGCGAGGACGGCCCGGTGGCCGACGCGATCCGCAGGCTCGGCCTGGAGGGCGCCGTGGAGTTCCGCGGCGGCATCGACGACCGTGACTTCGTCGACCTGGTGCGCAGCGCCGAGGTCGCCTGCGTCCCCTCCCTCTACGAGGGCTTCTCGCTGCCCGCCGCCGAGGCCATGGCCACCGGGACCCCGCTGGTCGCCACCACCGGCGGCGCGATCCCCGAGGTGGCCGGCGCCGACGGCGAGACCTGCCTGGCGGTGCCCCCGGGCGACGCCGGAGCGCTCGCGGTGGCGCTGGGCCGGCTGCTGGACGATCCCGACCTGCGGGCCAGGATCGGGGCCGCCGGACGCGAGCGGGTGCTGGCCAGGTTCACCTGGGAGCGCGCCGCCGAGCTCACCGCGGAGCGCTACCGCGAGGCCATCGCCACCGGGGCCGGGCAGCGCGCCCGGGCCGGCGACGGCTGGAGGTACGTGTAGTCGGCGGCTGGTCCGACGCCCCTGACCCCCGCTCCGAACCTCCGCTCTGACCTTCCGCCCTGACCTTCCGCCCCGACCTTCCCCTCGTCTTTCCACGTGACTGACGCCCGCTGCCCGAAGCGGCCGGCGTCGACGACGCGAATGGAGCCCTGCGACCGTGCTGACCGTCGACTTCTCCCGCTTCCCGATCGCCCCCGGCGACCGGGTGCTCGACCTCGGCTGCGGTGGCGGCCGGCACGCCTTCGAGGTCTACCGGCGCGGCGGCCGCGTCGTCGCCCTGGACCGCAACGCGGAGGAGATCCGCGAGGTCAAGCGCTGGTTCTCGGCGATGGAGCAGGAGGGTGAGGCTCCGGCGGGCGCCTCGGCCGTGGCGATGGAGGGCGACGCGCTGGCGCTGCCGTTCCCCGACGACAGCTTCGACAAGGTCATCATCTCCGAGGTGATGGAGCACATCCCGGACGACAAGGGCGTGCTCGCCGAGATGGTGCGGGTGCTCAAGCCAGGCGGCTCCATCGCGATCACCGTGCCGCGCTGGCTCCCCGAGCAGGTCTGCTGGGCGCTCTCGGACGCGTACCACGAGGTCGAGGGCGGCCACATCCGGATCTACCGCGGCGACGAGCTGGTCGGCAAGATGCGCGAGGCCGGCCTGGAGCCCTACGGGCAGCACCACGCCCATGCGCTGCACTCGCCGTACTGGTGGATCAAGTGCGCGGTCGGCGTCGACAACGACAAGGCGCTGCCGGTCCGCGCCTACCACCAGCTGCTGGTGTGGGACATCGTCGGCACCCCGGTGATCAGCAAGCTCACCCGGGCCGCCGAGAGCGCCCTCAACCCGCTGATCGGCAAGAGCTTCGTCGCCTACGCCACCAAGCCCCGCGACGCCGCCTCGCTCGCGGAGCAGCTCGGATGACGGCGGGGTCCGGGCCCGTCGCAGTTCCGGACGTCCTGGTCCTGCCGGGCGTGCTGGACGCCGAGCAGGCCGCCGCCACGGTCGGCAGTATCCTCGCCGACCAGCGCGCCGACGGCGGCATCCCCTGGTTCGCCGGGGGCCACCTCGACCCCTGGGACCACACCGAGGCCGCCATGGCCCTGGACGTGGCCGGTGAGCATGCCGCCGCCGAGGCCGCCTACCGCTGGCTGATGAAGCATCAGAACCCGGACGGCTCCTGGTACTCCGCCTACACGGACGGAGCGGTGACGGACCGCAACCGGGAGTCCAACTTCTGCGCCTACATCGCCGTCGGCGTCTGGCACCACCACCTGGCCACCGGCGACGACACCTTCCTGGAGGAGGTCTGGCCCACCGTCGTCCGCGCCGTCGAGTTCGTGCTCGACCTGCAGCGGCCCGACGGCACCGTCGCCTGGCGCCGGGACGAGGACGGCAGCGCGCCCGACGAGGCGCTGCTCACCGGCTGCTCCAGCGTCCACCACGCGCTGCGCTGTGCGCTGGCCATCGCCGACTGCCTGGAGGAGCCGCAGCCCGACTGGGAGTTGGCCGCGGGCCGGCTCGGCCACGCGGTCACCGGCCACCCGGAGGCGTTCCTGGACAAGGACCGCTACTCGATGGACTGGTACTACCCGGTGCTGGGGACGGCGCTGCGCGGAGCGGCCGCGCAGGAGCGGATCGAACGCGACTGGAACCGCTTCGTGGTGCCGGGGCTGGGCGTCCGCTGCGTCTCGGACCGGCCCTGGGTCACCGGCGGCGAGAGCGCCGAACTGGCCCTGGCGCTCTGGGCGATCGGCGAGTCGGACCGCGCCGTCGAGATACTCCGCTCGATCCAGCACCTGCGCCACCGCGACGGCGGCTACTGGACCGGCTACGTCTTCGAGGACGACGCGGTCTGGCCCGAGGAGCGCACCACCTGGACCGCGGGCGCGCTGCTGCTGGCCGTGGCGGCCCTCGGCGGGGACGAGGCCACCGCGACCGTGTTCGGCGGCGCGCGGCTGCCGACCGGACTGGCCGACGAGTGCTGCGCGCCGCAGGACTGCTGACGCTACGTCAATGCTGTTCGGATTCCGCCTACTCGCGGGAGCCGGTGCGGCCGAGAGCGTTGCCGACGGCTCCGTAGACCAGGGCCGGGAGGCCGAAGATCAGCAGGGCGCGCAGCTTGCTGTTGTGGATGCCGTTGTTGTTGAAGATGTTGCGGGACCAGGTGGCGAGCCAGTCTGCTGCCTCACGGAACCAGTTGACCACCGTGTTGCCGGTGTTCGCGTCGAAGAGGTACAGCAGGAACCAGATGACGAGGATCAACGCCCCTATATAAAGGGCGAGTCCGATCAGGCGAATGAGTCCACTCATGTGCTGTCGCCTGCCCCGCCCCGCAGGATGCTAACTTCCACGCAGTCGGAAGAAGTTTCCAGAAGGGGGCGTGACCTGCGATGGCCTGGCTCGGACACGAGCAGTACCTGGATCGGGTGAAGGCGGACGCGAGGCGTTTCGCCGAGATGGTGGCCGCCGGCGACCCCGAGGCCGAGGTGCCGAGCTGCCCGGACTGGCAACTGGCGGACCTCTGCGCCCACCTGGGCCGTGTGCACCGCTGGGTGAACCAGATCGTCACCACCCGCTCCCAGGAGAGGGTCGGCTGGGACGCGCTTCCCGACGCGGCGATCCCCACCGACCCCGCGGGGCAGGCCGAATGGCTGCTGCGCGGAGCGTCGGCGGTGGCCGCGGTGCTGCGCGAGGTCGGGACCGGGCTGGAGGTGTGGGGCTGGGCCGGGGAGTTCAGCACCGGCTGGTGGGGCCGGCGGATGGCCCACGAGACGCTGGTCCACCGGATCGACGCCGAACTCGCGGTCGACGGACGGCCGGGGCGGATCGATGCCGAGCTGGCCGCCGACAACATCGACGAGCTGCTGCACAACGCCGCGGCCCCTGCCTCCAGGGCGTTCCCCAACCGGGGCCGGCTGCGGGGCGATGGCGGCACCCTGCACCTGCACTGCACCGATGTGCGGGGGGAGTGGCTGCTGCGGCGCGCCCAGGTGCCGGAGGGCTTCGCCTACGAGGAGGGGCACGCCAAGGGCGATGCCGCCGTGCGCGGATCCGCCGAGGAGCTGATGCTGCTGCTCAACAAGCGGCTGCCGGACGGCAGGAACGACCTCCAGGTGATCGGCGACCACCGTGCGGTGGCGCTCTGGCTCGAAGGGCTGACCCTGGACTGACGCTTCGTCAGAGCACCAGTTCGGCGAGGGTGCGCAGGGTCAGCGGGTCGCGGGTGGTGACCAGCAGGTCGGTGACCGGGCTCGCCTCCCAGGCCTGGAGCCGGTCGGCGATCCGGGCCCGGGGTCCGACCAGGGAGATCTCGTCGGCGAAGGCGGCCGGGACGGTGGCCACGGCTTCGGCCTGCCGGCCGGCCAGGAAGAGTTCCTGGATCCGGTGGGCCTCGGCCTCGTAGCCCATCCTGGCCATCAGGTCGGCGTGGAAGTTGCGGCCGCGTGCCCCCATCCCGCCGACGTAGAAGCCCAGCATGGCCTGGATCGGGGCCAGGCCCTCGGCGACGTCCTCGCAGACCCGGGCATGGACCAGGGGTGCGACGGTGAAGCCGGGGCGGGCCGGGGCGAGGGCGTCCGCGTAGAGGTCGGCGCGTCCGGGGGTGGGGGAGAAGTAGAGCGGCAGCCAGCCGTCGGCGATGCGGACCGTCTGGGCGACGTTCTTCGGGCCCTCCGCGCCCAGCAGGATCGGCAGGTCGGCGCGGAGCGGGTGCAGGATCGGCTTCAGCGGCTTGCCGAGGCCGGTCCCGTCGGGGCCCGGGTAGGGGAGTGGGTGGTAGGCGCCGTCCAGGGTGACCGGCTTCTCGCGGCGCAGCACTTGGCGGACCACGTCCACGTACTCGCGGACGGCGGTCAGCGGGGAGCGGGGGAACGGCCGCCCGTACCAGCCCTCGACGACCTGGGGTCCGGACAGCCCGAGGCCGAGCAGCAGCCGGCCGTCGGAGAGGTGGTCCAGGGTCATCGCGTGCATCGCGGTCGCGGTCGGGGTGCGGGCCGCCATCTGCGCGATCCCGGTGCCCAGCAGGATCCGGCTGGTGCGGGCGGCGATCCAGGTGAGCGGGGTGAAGGCGTCGGAGCCCCAGGCCTCCGCCGTCCAGACGCTGTGGTAGCCGAGGCTTTCGGCCTCGACGGCGAGGTCGACGAAGCCGGGGGAGGGGGCGGCGCCCCAGTAGCCGAGTGCGAGCCCGAGGCGCATGGTGGGGACCCCCAAGGTATCCGCTATCTGATGGACCGTCAGTTCTGCTTGGGGGTGAGCGTAGGGCGCGGGACGTGAGGCCACAACGGGCGCGGGCCGGGACAGTGGGTACTGTCCCGGCCCGCGCCCGTATCGGTTGCGGCTACGGCTGCCGCCGCGCTGTGCGCGGCGCGTGGTCAGCCGCGCTGGATGCCCGAGGTGTCCGAGAGCAGCCCGCGCTTGCCCTCCTGGGTCTGGGTCAGCAGGGCGTCACCGCGCTGCGCGATGGCCAGGTACCAGGTGCCGGGGACGAGTTCCCCGACCGAGGGACCGCCGGAGTCGCCCTCCGGAGCCAGCGAGCGGGGCGCCGGCACGGCGAACCAGAACGGCGCGAACGCCGGGGCGGCCGGGTTCTCCGCCGCCGGTGCGGGCTCCGGCTGCTCCGCGCCCTTCTCCAGGCTGTGCGGCTGGGCCGCTGCTCCTGCCGCAGCAGCTGCGGCGGGCGTCTCCGCTGCGGCCTGCTCCTCCGCGGCGGAGGAGGACTGCGGCTTCACCACCGGGGTGAGCAGCGCCGTCGCACTGTCCTCGCGCTCGCGGGGCGGGGCGTCCTGCGGGGTCGCGGCGGGAGCCGGTGCAGGAGCGGGTGCGGGGGACGGCGCGGGCGCCGGGGCTGCTGCCGCGGCGGGCTGCGGGTAGCCGTAGCCGCTGGGCTGCGGCTGGTACGCCTGGGCCGGGTTGGGGCCGGGCGCGGGGGCGACCGGTCCGCTGAAGGGCTGGCCCGGCTGGGCCTGCTGCACCGGCTGGCCGTGGTGGAACTGCTGCGCGGGCTGCGGCTGGTAGGGCTGCTGACCGGGCTGACCGGGCTGGCCAGGCTGGCCGGGCTGACCGTACGTCGGGTAGCCGCCGGGGCCAGTCATCTGCTGCGGCCCCGTCGGCGACGCGGCGGTCAGCGGGGCGGCCAGTGCGGGCAGCAGCGGCGTCGCGATCGCGGCACCGGCCGTCAGCAGGGCGAACAGGAAGCCGAGATAGGCCCCGAACGAGTGACTGAGCAGCGGGGACGGGGTGGAGAACAGCGACCACAGCGAGGACCACAGCGATGCGACGGTCAGGACCGTGCCCCAGTGCGCCAGTTCGATTCCTGCGACCTTGGGAGCCTGCGGCGCCAGTCGGCCGACCAGTACCAGCGCTGCGCCGATCACGCCGAGGAAGAACACTGCGGGCAGCAGCGGGAAGAAGCTGCCGTGCCAGGCGTTGGCGGTGCAGCTGCCGGTGGAACCGCAGTCTGCGCTGTAGTAGGGCAGGAACGAGGAGATCAGCAACAGGAGCGCCGCAGCCGCGAGCGCCGCGTCTCCCCTGGTGACGGTTCTGGGGTTCACCGTGAGAGCCCTCTCGTGATTGGTGGGGCGGAAGCTTGGACCGCCCATAGCGTACGGTGCTCGGGCTTTGAACGGAGACGTCTGGATCATTCCGGTTTCGTGTGCGCGTCAAAGTCGCTGCCGGTGACGGCGCTGCCGACGCCGCCGACGGGCTGCGGCACGCGGCGGACGATCCGTCAGTTGCCGCTCTTCAGGAAGGTGGTGATCCCGTTGACGACCCCCTGCGCGGCCAGCTGCCGCCAGGACGCGCTGGTCATCTCGTTCGCGTCGGTGGCGTTGCGCATGTTGCCGCACTCGATGAAGACCTTGGGCACGGTCGACAGGTTCAGGCCGCCCAGGTCGCTGCGCACGTCGAGGCCGGACCCGTCGCTGATGTAGTTGGCGAAGGGCTCGCCGGTCACGCTGTGGAACGCCGAGCGCACGTCGAGGCCCAGCGAGCGGGAGGGGGCGACGATGGCGCGGTTGTCGGCGGCGCCCTCGTCCACGGCGGCCGGGAGGATCACATGGAAGCCGTGGTCGCTCGCCCCGGCGCCGTCGCCGTGGATGGAGATCGCCGCATCGGCGTGGGCGGCGTTGCCGATGGCGGCGCGCTCGGTGACGCACGGTCCCCAGGCGCGGTCGCCGTCCTGGGTGAACACCACCTTGGCACCCTCGGCCTCCAGCAGGGTGCGGGCCCGCCGGGCCACGTCCAGGGTGAAGTCCGCCTCCAGGTAGCCGGCGTTGGTCTCGGTCCCGGTGGTGTCGCAGTTGGTCGTGCCGTTGCCGATCTGGACCAGCTTGTTGATCTCGGTCGCGTACCTGCCGTTGTCGGGGTTGTGGCCCGGGTCGATCACCACGGTCTTCCCCGCCAGGGGGTGCCCGGCGGATACGGCCGGGGCCTTGCCCGCGGCGGAACTCGACGCCGAGGCCGAGGTCGCTGCCGAGGTCGACTTCGAGGCGGGGGAGCGGGTGGCGGTCGGATGCGAGGAGGACACCCCGGCGTTCCCGGAGCCGGCCGCCGAGGAGGACGAACCCCCGGGCTGCGCTCCCGCGTCCACGGTGGCGAGGCCGGGGCCGGGGCCGCCGCCCACCGCCACGCTGTGCCCGCTGTCCTGCGGTCCGGTGACGGCCTTCCAGCCCAGCCAGCCGGCGAACCCCAGCGGCACCAGGGCGGCCAGCACCACGGCGGTGGTCGCTGCCCGGCCTCGGCGGCGGCGCTGCTCGGGGACATCGTAACGGTCCAGCGGGTGTTCAGATCTCACCGTCTGTCCTTGTCGCCAGGCCGTACTGCGTCGCGATCGGATTCCAGGCCGCGACGAAGCTCTTCTTGTCGGTGGTGGCGGAGGTGCTCTGACTCAAACCGTTGTTCCAATCGGCATTGTGCGGGGAGTTGCCGGGGGTGCAGCCGCCGTTGGCCATCGCTCCCGCCCAGTTGGCGAAGTCGGTGTCGGCCGCAGCCGACTCGGACCAGGCGCGGCTCAGTGTCTGCAGCGCGGCCGCGGCCCCGGCCGGGAGCTGCGACACGTCGAGCGAGGCCGCCTGCTGGGAGAGCGACTGCCTGGCCTGCGCGGCCTGGTTCAGCACGCTCTGCGCATTGGAGACCGCACCGGAGTCGGTGCAGTTGTCGACCGCCTGGACGGCGTTGGCGACCTGCGAGCGGGAGCTCGCCGAGGAGGAGAGCAACTGGTCGACGGCAGCGGCCTGGGACCGTGCCTGCGCCGTGTCACTCGCCGACGGGCTCGCGGACGCGCTCGCCGAGGCGGAGGCCGAGTCCGAGGGGTTGGTGCTGTCCGAGGGCGAACCGGCGGACGACCCGGTCGGGGTGGCGCCGGTGGTCGCCACCGGCGGCGTGGAGGTGTGGCCCGAGGCCTGCTTGTTGTCCTTGGTCAGGCCGAGGCCCCAGACCACGCCGACGCCCAGCAGCGCGGCGACCACGACGACCAGGGCGATCAGCAGCGGAAGGTTTCTGCGGCCGCCGTCACCGCCGCCCGGGTCCTCGGGGCCGTTGGGGCCACTGGGGCCACCGGGATAGGCGGGCGGCTGACCGAACTGCTGTTGCTGCGGTTGGAGCGGGTAGAGCGGAGGCTGACCTGGCTGCTGGCGCGGGCCGGCCCCGGGGCCTTGGCCGTAGCCGGGGCCGTACCCCTGGCCGGGCATCGTCGCACCCTGGCCCTGACCCTGGCCCTGATAGGAGGCCGGGGGGCTGCCGGGCGGCGGGCCGTAGGGCGGGCCGACCGGGGCTCCCGGCGCGCGGTAGCCCGGTGCGCCGTACCCGGGAGCGCTGTAGCTCGGCGAGCCCTGTCCCGGCTGCGGGTAGCCGTATCGGGCCCCGGGCGCGGTCGGAGGCGCTTGGGGGGCGGGCGGCGGCGTCCGGGGTGCCTGGGGCAGCTGGGGAGGCCGGGACGCCTGCTGCGCCTGAGGCTCGGTGACCTTCGGGAGGTCCTTGGCCGTGGGGACGTAGGGACGGCCCGCCGCCGGGTCGGACTGCGTCGGCGGCGACTGCGGCGACGGCACATTCGGCTGCGCGGGCGGGACCGGGGGCATGACCGAGGTCGGCGCATCGTCGGAGGCCGGGGCCGGGACGGCGGGGGCGGGGCTGGTGGGGCCGCCCGAGCCGGAGCCGCCGGCGGTTGTCGGCCGGGTCGGAAGGGTCGACTGCAGCGGAAGGGTCGGTGGGGCCGAAGGTACCGGCGGAACGGGCGGAGGCGACAGGTCGGAGGCCGCCCTCGGGTCGTCGGCGGACCCGGCTCCCTGCGGCTGGCCCTCCGGGCCCTGCGCGGACTCCGGGCTCCCCGGAGTCTCCGGCGTTGCGGGTGTTGCCGGAGAATCCGGTGTTGCCGGATTCTCCGGGCCCTCCGGGGGCTCCTGCCTCTGCCACATCGCGGCTGTCTTCGGGTCGCGGCGGCGTACCCAGCCCCCGGCGCCGTTCCTGGCTGTGGGGTCCCATACCGCGGGCGCGGTCTCCTCCGGTTCGGCCATTGCCGGTCCCTCCCCGCCTCCCGCATGCGTGACTGTTCCCGCAACCGTACCGAAGGCGGCCTCCGAGGTGCGGAGCTTGTCCGTGATCAGTGCCGGTGCGGGACGGGCGGGTACCCTGGCCCGCACCGTGCGCCGGTACCGTTACCCCCGCCGCAGCACCCGCAGCGAGCCCGTCACCGACACCTCGACGAAGCCCTCGGCGAGCGCGCGCAGGTACACCCGGTACGGGGCCTGGCCGCCGTCGGCCGGATCGGGGAACACGTCGTGGACCACCAGCAGCCCGCCCGGGGCCAGATGCGGCGTCCAGCCCTCGTAGTCGCCGGTGGCGTGCTCGTCGGTGTGACCGCCGTCGATGAACACCAGCCCCAGCGGGGTCCCCCACACGGCCGCCACCTGCGGTGACCGGCCCACCAGGGCGATCACGTGGTCCTCGAGACCGGCCGCGTGCAGGGTCCGGCGGAACCGGGGCAGGGTGTCCATCCGCCCGACCTCGGGGTCGACCAGCGAGGTGTCGTGGTACTCCCAGCCGGGCTGCTGCTCCTCGGAGCCGCGGTGATGGTCGACGGTCAGCGCGACCACGCCCGCCCGTCGAGCGGCATCGGCGAGCAGGATGGTGGAGCGCCCGCAGTACGTCCCCACCTCCAGCAACGGCAACCCGGTCCGGGCAGCGGCCTCGGCCGCCACGCCGTAGAGGGCCAGCCCCTCGTCCACCGGCATGAACCCGGTCGCCGCCTCGAACGCCGCAAGCACGCCGGCCGAGGGCGCATCGGCTGAGGTCGCGCCGCTACTGGCCGCCGTGTCGGTGTCCGTCATGCTCGCCGCTCCTGCCTGTGACTTCCTGCGTTCCGGGGTTGGACCCTACTCGACAGTCCGCGGGGGAGGCGGAGCGGCGTCCGCCGGAGCGGCGGGGCACGTCCCGCGACCGAGCCCCCGTCCCGACTCCTTCCATCGCCTGCCCTTGTCGCGCTGGTGACAGCAGTTCCGTCAGCTCAGTCGCTTGGCCACCTGTGCCCGTAGCGGAGCGAGCTCGTGGTCCACTGCGGTCCACTGTTCCGGTTCGACGACGATCGTCGGTTCTGTTGCCGGGAGTTGGCGCAGGAAGGCGACTCGGAGGTAGGTCGGCGGGTGGCTGCTGTCCGACGTCGAGCCTTCCAACTCGGAGACCCGGAGTTGGCGAGCCCGCTCGCTCTCGGGGACGGAACTCAGGTACTCGCGCAGTTCCTCCCAGAGGTCGGTGCTGTCGACCGGAGGCGCCTCCCCGCGACGGCGCCTCGGGGAGACGACCCGTCCCCGGCGTCGGTTGAGGACGAATTGGACAGAACTCAGGCGGGTCAGTGCCAGGGTCAGACCGATGGCAGCGTCCGAGCCTGCCGTGCGTACGGCGAGTGCGTCGGCCAGGTACTCGGCGCGTCGGCCGGAGCGCAGGGTGAGTCGGTGCAGCAACCGCTGCAGCCTTGCCACCAGCCAGTTGACGCAGGCCAGAGCCCAGCGGACGATCCAGTGGACCGTGGCGTCCAGTCCGCCACGGGGCAGTTGGATGTCCGCGGGGGCGAGCACATCACGCCAGCCGTCCAGGGTCTGCAGGGCGGTGCCGATCCACAGGCCCCGTCGGCTGTCCCCGTTGGCGCTGTGGCCGAACTCGTGGCCGAGCAGGGCTATGCGTTGCTGGGGCGTGAGGGTCTCCCAGAGTGGCAGACCGAGGGTGAGCACGCTCCGGCGGCGGAGGCCGATGCGGGCGTATGAGGCGTTGAAGCGTCCGTTGACGATGATCAGGTGAGCCGGAGAGCAGCCCAGGTGGGCGGCGACACGGTCCGTGACCGCGTACAGCGCCGGCGCGGCCGTGCGGTCGAGAACCCGGCCGCTCTTGCGGAGCCGTCGCACACTGCCGAGGCGGGGCCGCAGGATGACGGCAGCAGCCAGCAGGATCACGCCCAGGATCCGCGCTGTGAAACCGGCCGGCGGAATCAGCAGCCAGACGGTGAAGGCGAGAGTCGCCAGGCTGAGCGCGTGCACCGCGCAGGCGATGGCCAGCGCACCGAACCAGGCCCCGTCCCGGTGTGGTCGTAGATCACCGGCCCCTGTCACTGCGCGGTACAGCTTCTCCTCCGCTGCTGCCGCGGCGGTGTTCGGCTCGGGCTGCGGGTCGGGGAGGGCATTCCACCCGCAACTGGTGCACCACTGGGTGAATCGGGGGTCCGTGGTGAGCGTGCTGCCGCAGTTCTTGCAGGTCGGGGTGGTGCTACTGATGGTCGGAGGCGTGGTCACGGGAGGGGATCATGCCCTATCCGCATGCGTTGGCGTAGCCAATTCACAGGTGGGGGGTTTCCGAAAGCTGGAACGGGTTCTAATCTGACGGTGCGTCAGATTGTGGGCGGCGTACGCCACCGGGGCGACCTGAGCTGAAGGGGAGCGCATGGCCATAGGGATCAGCGAGGACCATCGCCAGCTGCAGGCGGCCGTGCGGGGCCGGTTGGAGCGGGAGGTTCCGCCGGAGGTCGTGCGCGACGGGTTCGGGGAGCACGGGCGTGCGCCGGTGCGTCATGGTCGGGCGGAGTGGTGGGACGGACTGGCCGGGCAGGGGCTGTTGGGGTTGCACCTGCCCGGCGAGTTCGGCGGGGGTGGAGGAGACCTGCTGGACCTGGCCGTGGTGCTGGAGGAGGCGGGCCGTGCGGTGCTGCCGGGCGCCTACCTGCCGACGGTGCTGGTGTCCACCGTGCTTGCCGCCGCCGGTGGGGCGGAGGCCAAGCGGCGGCTGGCCGCGCTGGCCGAGGGGAGTTGTACCGGGGCGCTGGCGTTGGAGCCTGGGGGTCTGCGTGCCGAGCCGGTCACCGGTGGGTGGCGGCTGAGTGGGGACGCCGGCCCGGTGCTCGGGGGTGACCAGGCGGATCTGCTGCTGCTCGCCGCGGTGCTGGAGGGCGGGGAGTCCGCCTGGTTCGCCGTGGAGGCCGCCGAACCGGCCGTCCGGCCGCTGCCGGCGCTGGACCTGACCCGGGGCGTGGCGTCCGTCGAGGCCGACGGGCTGCTGGTGGGGGAGGAGCAGCGGCTCGCCGTCGACGCCGAGCAGGTGGCCGCGCTGGCGTCGGTGGTGCTGGCGGCGGAGGCCTGCGGGATCGCGGGATGGGCGCTGGACACGGCTGCCGGCCATGCCAAGGTCCGCGAGCAGTTCGGGCGGCCGATCGGGAAGTTCCAGGCGGTCAAACACCTCTGCGCCTGGATGCTGGTCCGCGCCGAGGCGGCACGCGCGGCGACCTGGCAGGCGGCACGCGAACCGGAGCCCCTGGCCGCGGCGATCGCTGCGACGCTGGCGCTGGAGGCGGCGTTCGAGAACGCCAAGGACTGTATCCAGGTGCTCGGCGGGATCGGCTTCACCTGGGAGCATCCGGCGCATCTGCGGTTGCGCCGGGCACTGGCGGTGCGTCAGTTCCTGGGCGCCGGGGCCGCGCTGAACGGGCGGGTGGCTCGGATCGCAGGGGAGCGGGGTCTGCACCGCCCGGCGCTGGAACTGCCGCCCGAGGCCGAGGAGTTCCGTACCGCGCCGCGGGCCGCGGCGGCGGCCGTGCAGGGGTTGGCGCCGGCCGAGCAGCGACGCAGGCTGGCCCCGGGCGGCTGGACGGCTCCGCATCTGCCGCCGCCGTACGGGCTGGGGGCGGATGCGCTGCGGCAGTTGGTGGTCGAGCAGGAGCTGCGGGCGGCGGGGGTGGTGCTTCCGGATCTCACCATCGGCACCTGGGTGATCCCCTCCATCGTCGCCCATGGCACGCCGGAGCAGCGCGAGCGGTTCGTGATGCCGACGCTCAAAGGCGAACTGACCTGGTGTCAGCTGTTCTCCGAGCCCGAGGCCGGCTCCGATCTCGCCTCGCTGCGCACCCGGGCCGTCCGGCTGCCGGACGGGCGCTGGCAGGTGGACGGGCAGAAGGTGTGGACGTCGAGTGCGCGCACTGCGGACTTCGGGATCCTGCTGGCGCGGACCTCGCCGGACCGGCCCAAGCACCAGGGGTTGACCTACTTCCTTGTCGACATGCGGACGACTCCAGGTATCGACATCCGGCCGCTGCGCGAGCTCACCGGCGACGCGGTCTTCAACGAGGTGTTCCTCGACGGCGTGGTGCTTCCGTCCGACGCGGTAGTGGGCGAGGTCGACGGCGGTTGGCGGGTGGCCAGGCACACCCTGGGCCATGAGCGGGTGCACATGGCGGACTCCAGCCCGACCGCCGACGCGGTGCGGAGGCTGCTGGCCCTGCCGGGCGCGGACAGCGAGCGGAGCACCCGCCTGGGTCGACTGGTCGCCGTCGAGCACGCGCTGGCCTGCATCGACCTCAGGACGGCGCTGAGCAGTCTGGACGGTCTCGACCCCGGCCCCGGTGCCAGCGTCCGCAAGCTGCTGTCGGCTCCGCACGCCCAGAACGTGGCCGAGCTGGCGCTGGAGCTGTGCGGTCCGGCGGGCGCCGTGGCGGAGGGGGTGGGCGGTCAGGCGGCCCGGGCCTTTCTGATGGCGCGCTGCCTGACCATCGCGGGCGGTACCACGCAAGTGCAGCTGAACGTCGTCGCGGAGCGGATCCTCGGCCTGCCGAGGGACTGAGCCGCCGCCGGGCGGATGGGGAAGTCACGACCATGGACTGGAGTGGGGCAATGCCTGGAAAGAGCTACCTCGTCGGCGTCGGCATGACGAACTTCGAGAAGCCGGAGAGCCGGGACTGGCAGTACTGGGACATGGCCCGCGAGGCGGGGCAGGCCGCGCTGGCCGACGCCGGGATCGACTACGCGCTGGTCGAACAGGCCCCGGTGGGCTACTGCCAGCAGCAGTCGACGGCGGGCCAGCGCGCCGTCTACGAGCTGGGCCTGACCGGCATCCCGGTCTACAACGTCAACAACAACTGTGCGACCGGCTCCACGGCGCTGATGATGGCCCGCCAGTTCGTCGCCGGCGGGATCAGCGACTGCGTCCTCGCACTGGGCTTCGAGAAGATGAGCCGGGGGGCGCTCGGCGCGGGCGCGGGGGCCGGTGACTTCGCGACCAGTCCGGTGGCCCGGCACTACGGGGTGATGGCGGCCAAGCACGGCTTCGCCGCGACGCCGCCGACCGCGCAGATCTTCGGCAACGCCGCCCGGGAGCACATGGAGCGCTACGGCACCACCGCGGAGCAGCTGGCCCTGGTCGGGGTGAAGAACCACCGCCACTCGGCGGCCAACCCCCGGGCCCAGTTCCGCGACAGCTACACCCTGGAGCAGGTGCTGGCGTCCAGGACCATCCACGACCCGCTGACCAAGCTCCAGTGCTCGCCCACCTCGGACGGCGCCGCGGCGGCGGTCGTGGTCTCGGAGCGCTTCGTGGAGCAGCACGGTCTGCAGGACCGCGCCGTGGAGATCCTGGGCCAGGCCATGACCACCGACACCGAGGCCAGTTTCGGCTCGGGATCGTCCATCGACGTGGTCGGCAAGCCGATGAGCCGGGCCGCCGCACTGGCGGTGTACCGGCAGTCGGGGCTCGGCATCGAGGACGTGGACGTGGTCGAGCTGCACGACTGCTTCTCCGTCAACGAGCTGCTGACCTACGAGGCGCTGGGCATGTGCGCGGACGGCGAGAGCGGCAAGCTGGTCGCCGAGGGCGCGACGACCTACGGCGGACGGTGGGTGGTGAATCCGTCCGGGGGCCTGATCTCCAAGGGGCATCCGCTGGGCGCCACCGGGCTGGCGCAGTGCGCCGAACTGGTCTGGCAGCTGCGCGGCGAGGCGGGGGAACGCCAGGTCGCGGGCGCCAGGGTGGGGCTGGCGCACAACATCGGGCTGGGCGGCGCCGCCGTGGTGACCATGCTGCGGCGCTGACCTGCCGGCGGCCTGCCGAGGGTCGGCCGACGGCCGGTCAGGTGGCTCGGGGGAGTTCTCAAGGGCCCCGCGATGCGTTATACCTGACGGTGAGTCAGATGAAACACGTTCTACTAAGGTGCCAGCAGGGGTTCCCGCGGGAGCCCCACCACCAGACCCGCGGGTCCGGCCGTCCCACGGAGCCGTGGCCCGCGCAGAGCGGCCCCGACGCGTACGACGGTGCGGACGGACGCGTCGGGGTCCACCAGACGGCACGACACGAGGAGAGCAGGACCGATGCCCATCGACGCCGCCACGGCACTCGCGGCCCCGCCGCGCACCACCGACCTGGCCTGGGAGGCCAAGGACGTCCTGCTCTACCACCTGGGCGTCGGCGCCGGGTCCCAGCGCCCGGCCACCGACCCCGACGAACTGCGCTACACCTACGAGAAGGACCTCCAGGTGCTGCCCAGCTTCGTCACCGTGGCCGGCGGCGGACTGGCCAAGGCGGGTGCCTTCACCCTGCCGGGGCTGGACATCAACCTCGCCCAGGTGCTGCACGGCGGCCAGCGGATCGAGCTGCACCGGCCGGTCCCGGCCGAGGGCCGGGCCGTCCTCACCAGCAGCCTCGCCGCGGCGTACGACAAGGGCAAGGCGGCGGTGCTGGTGATGCGCGGCGAGGCCGCCGACGAGGCGGGTCCGCTGTGGACCACCGACACCGAGATCTTCGTCCGCGGCGAGGGCGGCTTCGGCGGGGAGCGCGGCGAGAGCAACCGGATCGCGCTGCCCGAGCGGGCGCCCGAGTGGGAGCGCGAGGTTCCGGTCCGCCACGACCAGGCACTGCTCTACCGGCTCTCCGGCGACTGGAACCCGCTGCACGCCGACCCCGACTTCGCCAAGCTGGCCGGCTTCGACCGTCCCATCCTGCACGGGCTCTGCTCGTACGGGACCACCCTGAAGGCCGTCGTGGACACCGTCCTCGGCGGCGACGCGAGCCGCGTCCTCAGCTACAGCACCCGCTTCGCCGGGATCTTCTTCCCCGGCGAGACGCTCCGGATCCGGGTCTGGGACGAGGGCGGCAGCAGGCTCCTGGTCTCCGCGACCTCGGTGGACCGCGCCGACGCGCCGGTCCTCGCCGACACCGTCATCACCTACCACTGACCGACGAGATACCGCTGACCGACGAGAACTCAGCACCGACCCACCGACCCACCGACCCACCCGATCCGCACCAGCCACAGGGGAGCAGCCATGCGCGCAGCAGTCCTGCACGAGACAGGTCAGGAGAAGCTCGAGGTCCACGAGGGGGTCACCCTTCCCGAGGTGGGCCCCGGCAAGGTCAAGGTCCGGCTGCGGGCGGCCAGCCTGTGCCACTCCGACCTGTCCGCGATGAGCGGGGTGCTGCCGCAGCCCGCCCCCTTCGTGCCGGGCCACGAGGGCGCCGGCGAGGTGACCGAGGTCGGCGAGGGCGTCGAGGGGCTGGCCGTCGGCGACCATGTCGTCGTCTGCTGGATGCCGCCCTGCGGCAGGTGTCCCAGCTGCGTCCGGGGCGAGGGCAACCTCTGCCTGGCCGGCTTCGCCAACATGGGCAGCCCCAACTACCACCACGACGGCACCGACATCTTCGGCTTCTCCGGCACCGGGACCTTCGCCGAGGAGAGCGTGGTGGCGGCCGGCTGCGCGGTGAAGCTGCCGGACGACGTGCCGTTCGAGGTCGGCGCGCTGATCGGCTGCGGGGTGACCACCGGCGTGGGCGCGGCGATCCACACCGCGAAGGTCGAACCGGGCTCCTCGGTGGTGGTGATCGGCTGCGGTGGGGTGGGCATCGCCGCCATCCAGGGAGCCAGGGTCGCCGGCGCCGCGCAGATCGTCGCGGTGGACCCGGTCGCCGGCCGCCGGGAGTGGGCGCTGCGCTTCGGCGCGACCGAGGCGGTGGCGCCCGAGGGGCTGGCCGAGGTGCAGCAGCGGCTGACCGGCGGCGAGGGCTTCGACTACGCCTTCGAGGTCGTCGGCCGCTCGTCCACGGTCAGGGCGGCGTACGACGCGGTACGGCGCGGCGGCGCGCTGGTGGTGGTCGGCGCGGGGGCCATGGACGACATGGTGCAGTTCAACATGTTCGAGCTGTTCTTCAACGAGAAGCGCATCCTGCCCTCGCTCTACGGCGGCACCGACGTGCTCCGCGGCTACCGCACCGTCATCGACCTGTGGCGGGCCGGACGGCTGGACCTGGAGGGCATGGTGACCCACCACGTCCGGCTGGAGGGGATCAACGACGCGGTGCAGCAGATGCGCAGCGGCGAGGCCCTCCGCACCGTCATCGACCTCTGAGACCCCGGACCCCGATACCCCCGGACCCCGATACCCCCGGACCCCGATACCCCCAGACCTTGATACCCCCAGACCCCGGCGAAGGAGTCACCCCGGTATGAGCACCTCTCTCTCCGGCAGGACCGCGATCGTCACCGGTGCGGGCCGCGGCCTCGGCCGCGCCGAGGCGCTGGAACTGGCCAGGCTCGGCGCCAATGTGGTCGTCAACGACTTCGGCGCGCCCGGCCGGGACGGCAGCGGCGGGGCCTCGGCCGCCCCGGCGGACCAGACCGTCGCGGAGATCGTCGCCGAAGGCGGCCGGGCGGTGGCCCACTACGGCGACGTCGCCGACCTGGACGCCGCCCGCGCCCTGGTCGACCTGGCCGTGGACACCTACGGGCAGCTCGACATCCTGGTCAACAACGCCGGCATCCTGCGCGACCGGATGGTCTTCTCGATGACCGAGGAGGAGTGGGACTCGGTCGTCCACGTCCACCTCAAGGGCCACTTCGCGACGACCCGCTTCGCCGCCGCGCACTGGCGCGAGCGCTCCAAGGCCGCGGGCGGGCCGGTGTACGGACGGATCGTCAACACCTCCTCGGAGGCGTTCGTGGCCGGCTCGGCCGGGCAGCCCAACTACGCCGCCGCCAAGGGCGGCATCGTCGGGCTGACGATGAGCTGCGCCTCGGCGCTGGCCCGCTACGGAGTGACCTCCAATGTGATCTGCCCGAGGGCGCGCACCCGGATGACCGACGACGTGTTCGTGGGATCGATGGGCGCTCCTGAACAGGGGTTGGACCCGCTGGCGCCGGAGCATGTGTCACCGCTGGTCGGCTATCTGGCCTCGCCCGCCGCCGAGCGGGTCAACGGCCAGCTGTTCGTGGTGCACGGCGGGATGGTCGCGATCCTGGGACAGCCGCCGGTGCTGGCGAAGTTCGACACCGCCAAGGACCAGTTCACCCCGGCCGAGCTGGACGATCTGCTCAGCCCCTTCTATCAGGGGCGCACCCCGGGCGACGGCTATGCCAACCTCGCCGTCCTGGGCCTGCGGCACGGGAGTTGACGGACCATCGGGTACTACCGGGAGGTCGGGTACTGGCAGCCGCCGTTCCGCAGGGGTCGTGTCCTGCGGAACGGCGGCAGGTCAGTCGGCCACCGTCCCGTTGTGCAGCACCCGGCGGTGCCGGCCGTGGCCGGCCGGTTCACGCCGGCCCTCCACGTCGTCGTCGGCCACCGAGCCGCGGTGCTTGCCCGCGGTGTCGAACCGGTCGTGCGTGTCCCCCGGAGCAGCGTCCAGGCGGTTCTCAGTGATGTCTGTGAGGGCATCTGACATGAGAAGTCGTCTCTCCGTTGTGTGAGCTTCAATGCCTTTGTTGCGTCATCTGTCGTGATCACCCTATGCAATGCACCCTGCTCGGGTCCTGTCGGGTCTGTAACAAAGCGTCCACGATCGGTACTCGCCGGTACGTTCCCTCGGGCACGGATCCGGGTGCGGATCCGCATCTGCATCACGGCGTGCGGTCAGGTCGGGCGCCCGGTCCGCAGGAAGCCTGCCAGCAGTTCGTGCAGCACCGGAGCGCCGTCCTCGGCCAGCACCTCGTGGCCCGCCCCCGCGGCCTCCACATAGCGGAAGTCGGCACCCTCCGTGTGCCCCATCCGCAGCAGTTCCTGACGCAGCGTGCGCGACTGCGTCACCGGCACCACCTCGTCCCGGTCGCCGTGCACCACCAGCAGTGGCGCGGCCAGCCGGTGGCACACCCGCAGGACGTCCCGGGCGCCGCTGCCGTCCTCCGGTTCGTGCGCCCCGCCGAGACGCTGCGTCAGCGCCCGGACGGCGGGGCCGGCCTCGGCCAGCAGCCGCGGACCGGACAGGAACGGCGCGACCACCGCGCAGCGGGCGATCTGCTCCGGCGCCGAACAAGCGGCCAGCAGGGCCAGGAACGCCCCGTAGCTGACCCCGAACAGTGACGCCGGCTCAAGTCCCAGCGCCGCCCGCTGGCCGCTCACCGACGACAGCAGCGCCAGCACGTCGTCCAGGTCGGGACCGCCCCAGGCGTTCTGCAGCGCCTGCGCGTACTCGACGCCGTAGCCGGTGCTGCCGCGCTGGTTGACGGCGACCACGGCCAGGCCCTCGCCGGCCATCCGCTGCAGCGCCGGATCGAACTCCAGCCGCCAGGCGTCCGCCGGACCCCCGTGCAGCGCGACCACCAGGTGCTGCGCCGTCAGCCAGGTGTCCCCGCCGTAGACCACGGCCTCCATCGGACCGACCGCTCCGGCCAGTTCCACGGTGCGGGCGCCGTGCCAGCGGCCGCCGTCGCCCGGCGCCGCACTGCCGTCCAGCCGCCAGCCGGACGACGTGCCGGCCCGGCTCTCGCGGAGCGCGCGGGGAGACGGGAGTATCCGGATGACGCTGCCCATTCCGGCGGCGCCGCCCTGCAGCGGGGCCAGCCGCAGCGGCATCGTCGGCACCGGCTCCTCGGCCTCCGGCGGACCCTCCAGCAGCCGGTCCACCTGCACGGTGGCGATGCCCGCCGGATGGTCCGGGGAGGAGTAGGGCAGCCGCAGCCCGGCCGCCGACCAGTGGCCCACGCCGCCCAGCCGTCCGGCCGGCACCGGCAGCGTCTCCAGCTGCCCGGACGAGGGCCGCCAGGTCGCCAGCGTGGAGCCGGCCCCCCAGTCGCCCTGCAGGGCCACCCGCTGCTCGGCCGCCGGAAGCCCGGCCCGGCCCGGTTCGATCGCCACCGGCCGCAGGAACTCCCTGGTCCGGTGCAGGCAGTCGGGGAAGCGCAGCGGCTCGTCGCCGCCGAGGACGCCCCAGCCCAGGCGGTCCTGCCCCGGGGCGTCGCTGCGCACCAGGATCAGCCCGCTCGCCGGGTCCGCGGCGACCAGGCGGTCGTTGCTGCCGGGGGCCAGCTCCAGGAAGGGGCTGACCGACCCGGTGGCCAGGTCCAGCACCACCGTCCGTACCGAGGGCACGGTGGGTCCCCCGGTGGCGCCGGGCACCAGATGGTCCAGGGCCAGCATCCGGCCGCCCCGGTCCAGCCAGACCCCGCCGCCGGACATCCCGGCGAACTCCGCGACCTGCTGCGGCTGCACCCCGCCGTCGGCGCTCACCAGCCAGACCGAGGTCACCGCGCGGCCGTCGCTGCCCAGCGCCACCGCGACCGGCGCGCCGGGCTCGGGCGAGGGCATCGCCATCAGCCGCAGCCCCGGCAGCCGCAGCATGCCCACGAAGGTCTCCCGCACCGAGGCGGGGGTGCGCACCACCAGGTCGTACCGGTCGCCCTGGAACCGGCAGACCAGTACCCGGCCGTCGGGCAGCGAGACCAGCTGCGAGCGCAGGCTCTCCGGAGCCGCGCCCGGCGCCTGCGGCAGCGCGACCGGTATGGCCCCGCCACGCTCGGCGCCGCCTTGGTCCGTCCCGCCGGCACCGGCGCCTGGGCCGCCGAGGCTGCCGAGACCGCCCACGATCAGACCGCCGACGACCTGCTCCGCGGACTCCTCGTTAGCGGCCGTGTCCAGCCGCCAGCTCTCCACATACCAGCTGCCCTCGCCCGAGGACGCCATACAGGCCGCGTAGCCGCCGCCGGCCGAGAACGTGAAGCCGACCCGGCGCAGCGCGGGCGCCGCCCTGGTGTGCGGGAAGGAGCCGACGAGAGTGAGAGGTGTCGCAGTCATGGGAGGTCACCAACCAGGTGTCATGGGGGTCGGACCCGAACGGCTCCCCGCCGCGGGTCCGCAGCCGGGACCAACCGAGCGTTGCCGCCCCCGCCGCACCACAGACGCTACTTACGCCACCCCCCGCACCCGAACGGATCGATGCCCCTTCACTCATAAGGGTGAGCCCGTGGACGGCCGGGGCCACCGGTGTCCGGGCGGCGGCGGAGCACCCGCCAGGAGGGCGGCGGGCGCCGGGCCTGCGTGTAATCTCGACGGGTGCCGATCCTTTCCGACGTCCTCAGCGTGTTCGACGAGCTCTACCCGCCCGCCAGGGCGGAGTCCTGGGACGCGGTCGGGCTGGTCTGCGGGGACCCGGACGCCGAGGTGGGCCGGGTGATGTTCGCCGTGGACCCGGTCGCCGCAGTGGTCGACGAGGCCGTGGAGTGGGGCGCCGACCTGCTGGTCACGCACCATCCGCTGTATCTGCGCGGGGTCACCTCGGTCGCCGCCACCGGCTTCAAGGGCCGCGTCGTGCACACCCTGATCAGGCACGGCGTCGGCCTGCTCACCGCCCACACCAACGCCGACTCCGCCGACCCGGGCGTCTCCGACGCCCTCGCCGAGGCGGTCGGCCTGCGGGTGACCGGACCGCTGATCCCCGACCCGACCGACCCGGCCGGCCGCCGGGGCACCGGACGGATCGGCGAGCTGCCCGCCCCGGAACCCCTCGCCGCCTTCGCCGCCCGGGTCGCCGCCGGACTCCCCGCCACCGTGCAGGGCGTCCGCACCGCGGGCGACCCGGAGGCGCCGGTGCGCCGGGTGGCCGTCTGCGGCGGCTCCGGCGACTCCTTCTTCGACGCGGTCCGCGCGGCCGGCGTCGACGCCTACCTCACCGCCGACCTGCGGCACCACCCGGTCTCCGAGGCCCGCGAAGCCAGCCCGCTGGCCCTGCTGGACGCGGCCCACTGGGCCACCGAGTGGCCCTGGCTGCGCAGTGCCGAACGCGAGCTGCTGGCGGCCGCCGGTAAGCACGGCTGGACCCTCGACACCCGGGTGTCCACGCAGGTCACCGACGCCTGGACGCTGCACACGCCGATGCCGGCCGCCGCCCCGTAACAGCCACGCAAGCCCCCTGACCGACCGACGCACCACCCCGAGGAGCACCCCCTGAACGCCGCGCCCGCCGACCAGATCCGCCTGCTCGACCTGCAGGCCCTCGACTCCCGCCTGGACCAGCTCGCCCACCGCTCCAGCACCCTGCCCGAGCACGCCGACATCCAGCAGCGCAGCAGCGACCTGACCGAGCTGCGCTCGCTCACCGTCGCCGCCGAGACCCAGCTCAGCGACACCCGCCGCGAGCTGGTCAAGGCCGAGCAGGACGTGGACCAGGTCCGCACCCGCGCCGCCCGCAACCAGCAGCGGATGGACTCCGGCGCGGTCGGCTCCGCCAAGGACCTCGCCAACCTGCAGCACGAGGTCGGCGCCCTGGCGAAGCGTCAGAGTGACCTGGAGGACGTCGTCCTGGAGATCATGGAGCGGGTGGAGACCGGGCAGGCCCGGGTCTCCGAGATGACCGCGCGCCGCGACGACGCCCAGCACAGCCTCGCCGAGGCCGAGACCCGCCGCGACGCCGCCCAGACCGAGATCGACGCCGAGGCCGAGAAGGTCACCAGGGAGCGCGCGGCGGTCGCCGCGGTCATCCCCGCCGACCTGCTGAAGCTCTACACCCGGCTGCGCGAGACCCAGGGCGGCACCGGGGCGGCCCGGCTCTACCAGCGCCGCTGCGAGGGCTGCCGGGTCGAGTTCGCCACCGCCGACCTGCGCACCATCCGCGCCGCCGCGCCGGACGAGGTGGTCCGCTGCGAGAACTGCAGCCGCATCCTGATCCGCACCGCCGACTCCGGCCTCTAGAGAGCGGTCCGGCCCACATGGCGTCCACCCGACGGTTCATCATCGAGGCCGACGGCGGCTCCCGGGGCAACCCGGGGCCGGCCGGCTACGGCGCGGCCGTGCGCGACGGCGACACCGGCGAACTGCTGGCCGAGGCGGCCGAGTTCATCGGCGTGGCGACCAACAACGTCGCCGAGTACCGGGGGCTGATCGCGGGGCTGCGAGCGGCGCACGCGATCGACCCGGAGGCGACGGTCGAGGTCCGGATGGACTCCAAGCTGGTCGTCGAGCAGATGTCGGGCCGCTGGAAGATCAAGCACCCGGACATGCAGCCGCTGGCCGCCGAGGCCCGGGGGATCTTCCCGCGCGGCCGGGTCGGCTACCAGTGGATGCCGCGCGCGCAGAACAAGCACGCGGACCGGCTCGCCAACGAGGCGATGGACGCGGGCAAGGCCGGCAGGCAGTGGGTCGCCAAGCCGCAGGCGCACGCGCAGACGCCGCCGCGGCAGCAACCCCAGGAGGCGCTTCCCGAGCCGCTCCCGGAGGCCCCCGCCGCCCCCGTGGGCTGGGGCGCTGCCGACATGGGCACCCCCACCACCCTGGTGCTGCTGCGCCACGGCGAGACCGCGTTGACCCCCGAGAAGCGCTTCTCCGGCAGCCGCGGCGCCGACCCCGAGCTGTCCGAACGCGGTCGCGCCCAGGCCGAGCTGGTCGCCGAGGCCCTTGCCGCGCGCGGCACCGTCCAGGCGATCGTCAGCTCGCCGCTGCTCCGCTGCCGGCAGACCGCGCAGGCAGCGGCGGACCGGCTCGGACTGGAGGTGCGGATCGAGGAGGGGCTGCGGGAGACCGACTTCGGCACCTTCGAAGGGCTGACCTTCGCCGAGGCCAAGGAGCGGTTCCCGGCCGAACTCGACGCCTGGCTGGCCTCGGCCGACACCGCGCCCCCGGGCGGCGAGAGCTTCACCGCCGTCGCCCGCCGGGTCTCGGTCGCCCGCGACCGGCTGCTGGCCCGCTACCCGGGCCGGACCGTTCTGGTGGTCTCCCATGTCACCCCGGTCAAGACCCTGGTCAGGCTGGCCCTGGGGGCTCCGCCGGAGTCGCTGTTCCGGATGGAGCTGTCGGCGGCCTCGTTCTCGGCGATCCAGTACTACGCGGACGGCAACGCGTCGCTGCGGCTGCTGAACGACACCGCACACCTGCGCTAGGCCGCTGCACCGCCAGGGGCGCGGGGGACTGCGCGACAAGCCCGCCACGGCTCGCAGTCAAGATCCCTCAGAAGCCTGTCAGAGCTCGCTGACGACGACGTCGAGCGTCCAGGCCTTCCCCGCCGCAGGTGCCTCGGCCTCCACCGTGTACTTCAACTCCCGCAGTGCTTCCACGAGTTCGGCGGGGGAGTCCGGCTCGGCCGAGGACTCCAGCAGCTCTCTGACGATTCGTCCCTTTGTCGCTTTGTTGAAGTGGCTCACCACCGTCCGCGTCAGCACCCCGCGCACCTCGCGTTCGTGCAGCACCCGCACCATGGCGGTCCGTCCGGCGACCTCCCCCTGCGGGCGCCACAGCGCCGCGTACGCCGACGACCGCAGGTCCAGCACCAGCCCGCCGCCGGCAGCCCGCGGCATCGCCTCCGCCGTCTCCTTGCGCCAGTAGCCGCCCAGCGGTCCCAGCGGCGGCAGCTTCACCCCGCCCGAGCAGCGGTACGGCGGGATCCGGTCACTGATCCGGACCGGACCCCACAGTCCGGAGAACACCAGCAGCGAGCGCTCGGCCCGGGCGTAGGCCTCGGGGCTGAGCGTGGACAGCTCCAGCGCGTCGTACAGGACGCCGGTGTAGAGCTCGCCGGCCGGCAGCGTCGGGGCCGTGCGCAGCACCGCGTTGCGGGCGATCTCCCCGCGCAGCCCCGGGCTGAGCCCGAGCACCGCTGCGGCCCGGTCCTCGTCACCGCTGGTGCACAGCGCGACCAGCGCGTCCAGGACCCGGGTCCGGGCCGGGCCGAGCTCCGGCAGGACCAGTCCGTCCAGCGCCAGCGGAGCCCCCGATCCGGTGACGGCCTTTCCCTCGGACGGCGGCAACAGCACCAGCACAGCAGTACCCCTCGGTGACGCGGCGGATCGGGAAAACGGCGGGGACCGATCGAGAACGGCCCCCGCGTCACTGTAGGGCCTGATGCCGCCGGGGCGAATCCAAACCAATCCACCATCGCCGGGCCCTATATCACGTGAGTCTGTGTTTGATATTGACGGTTGCTGTGTGTTTTGGTTCGCTAGATCACGCCCTGCGCAGGGAGCACTGCCTGCACTGCCGAACCACACCTGTCCGTTCCACCCACTCGGATACAGGAGAAGGCATGCGCAAGACCTGGGCCGCGCTCGTCGCGGCCGTGCTCACCACGGCGTCCCTCGCCGCCGTCCCGCTCAGCGCCACCCCCGCCGCCGCCCTCGACAACGGCCTGGCGCTCACCCCGCCGATGGGCTGGAACGACTGGAACGCCTTCGGCTGCAACGTCAGCGAGCAGCTGGTCGAGCAGACCGCCGACAAGATCGTCAGCAGCGGTCTGGCGGCCGCCGGCTACCAGTACGTCAACATCGACGACTGCTGGCTCACCCACAGCCGCGACGCCGACGGCAACCTTGTCCCCGACCCGGTGAAGTTCCCCGACGGCATCAAGGGCGTCGCCGACTACGTCCACTCCAAGGGCCTCAAGCTGGGCATCTACGAGACCGCGGGCACCCTCACCTGCGCCGGGTACCCGGGCAGCCTCGGGCACGAGCAGCAGGACGCGGACTCCTTCGCGGCCTGGGGCGTCGACTACCTCAAGTACGACAACTGCAACAACCAGGGCGTGCCGGACCAGACCCGCTACCAGGCCATGGGCGACGCCCTGGCGAAGACCGGCCGTCCCATCGTCTACAGCCTGTGCAGCTGGGGCGACGACTCCGTGGCGAGCTGGGGCGGTTCGGTCGGCAACCTCTGGCGGACCACCGGGGACATCAGCGCCTCGTACAGCTCGATGCTGTCGATCTTCCACCAGAACGTCGGCCTCACCGCCGGTGCCAAGCCCGGCGCCTGGAACGACCCCGACATGCTGGAGGTCGGCAACGGCATGACCCAGACCGAGGACCGCTCCGAGTTCTCGCTCTGGGCCGAGATGGCCGCCCCGCTGATCTCCGGCACCGACCTGCGCACCGCCAGCGCCGACACCCTGGCGATCTACGCCAACAAGGACGTCATCGCGGTCGACCAGGACAGCCTGGGCAAGCAGGCCACCGAGGTCTCCTCGGCCGGCGGCCTGGACGTCCTCGCCAAGCCGCTCGCCGACGGCAGCGTCGCGGTCACCCTCTTCAATGAGAACAGCGCCCCGGCGACCATCTCCACCGACGCCGCCGCGGTGGGCCTGGGCAGCGCCAAGGCCTACACCCTGCACGACCTGTGGTCGAAGACGACCACCACGACCAAGGGCGTGATCAGCGCCTCCGTCCCGGGCCACGGCACGGTGATGTACCGGGTCGCGGGCACCTCCAAGCCCAAGCGGTACCCGCCGCAGCTGACCCTGAGCAGCGTGGTGCCGCAGCAGGCGGCGGGCCAGTCCACCACTGTCAACACCACCTTCGTCAACAACGGCGCCGAGACGGTCACCGGCGTCAAGGTCGGGCTCAAGGCCCCGACCGGCTGGACCGTCAAGGCGCTGACCGCGACCAAGGCGGACCGGGTGGCCGTCGGCCACGAGGTCCTCGCCGCCTTCAAGGTGACCGCGCCGACCACGCTGCCGGCCCCCATCGCCACCTACGACCTGACCGCCACCGCCTCGGCGGGCTGGAGCGGAGGCACCGAGAAGGCCTCCGTCACCGCCTCGACGCTGCTCGCCTCGCCGGTGCAGGCGCCCTGGAAGACCTACACCGACAACACCGCGCTCTTCGGCCAGCAGGGCGCGAACCTGGCCATCAGCGGCGCGGGCGCCGACGTCTACGGCAGCACCGACCAGTACAGCACCATCTACCAGCAGGGCGCCGAGCACGACGGGTCCACCACCGTCGTCAAGATCACCGCACAGGCCGACACCAACCCCTGGGCCAAGTCCGGCATCATGATCCGCAACGACATCACCAAGCCCGGCTCCTCGCCCGGCTACGCCATCCTCGCCGAGGCCCCCGGCAAGGGCTACGTCCTGCAGTGGGACAGCAACGGCGACGGGCAGCTCGACAGCAACAGCGCCCCCAGCGACAGCGGCAGCGGCACCGCCAGCTACCCGAGCTGGCTCAAGCTGGTCCGCTCCGGCTCCGCCGTCACCGGCTACTACTCCACCGACGGCAGCACCTGGACCCAGGTCGGCACCGCCACCCTGCCCGGCATCGCCGCCACCGGGGACGTGGGCCTGTTCACCACCTCCCACAGCGACGGCACCAGCGGCGAGGCCGACTTCACCGGCTTCAGCCAGAACTGACGCAGCGTCGGCTGCGCGCACACGGTGCAGCCGCCCATGACCGGGTCGGGGACGTTGAGGGGCGTCCCCGGCCCCGCTGCTTCTTCCCGTCCGTCCGGGCCCGCTCCTACCCTGGAATCCGGCAGAGGGGACTGAGCATGACCGAACCCGAGAACGCCCTCACGGGACCGGAGCGAGCGCGGCTGACCGACGCGATGGTGACGGCTCTGCAGGACATCCCCGAACTCAGCAGCAGAGAGGCACGGGCCCTGCTGGTCGATGCGGTGGGCGGCCGGCTCGGCCGCCGGCTGTCACTTCGGGAGCAGCCCACCGCCCGCACCCAGTTGCTGGAACTGTTCCACCAGTGCTCCAAGGAGGAGGACGGGGTGGATGCCCTGGCCGAGGCCGTGTCTGCACTCGCGGGGCGTTCTCGCGCGACGGAGGACGTGCGGGAGTTGGCTGGGGCCTGGCGCCGGGCCGGGGAGGCGTGGACGTCGGTCCGCTTCACGGTGGAACGCACCGATGCCGGCGACCGTGATCGTCGTGCCGACGGCACTCTGCCGCCACCACCCATGCCCATGTTGTCCTCCCCGCCCCACCGGACCGCCATCGGCCGCATTCCCGCCGTGTCCTCGGCTGTTACCCCGACAGTCCCCCCGGCCCCTGACCGTTGGGACTTCTTCATCTCCTACACCGGCGTGGACCGCGGCTGGGCGGTGTGGATCGCCTGGCAGCTGGAGGAGGCCGGCTATCGGACCCTGATCCAGGAGTGGGACATCGTTCCTGGCAGCAACTGGTATGCCGTCATGGAACGCGGGGTGCAGCACTGTGAGCGGACCATCGCGCTGCTCTCCCCTGCCTACCTCGACTCCGCCTACGGCTCTCAGGAGCGGCAGGCGGCGCAGCGTCAGGATCCTGGCGGCCTTGCCCGCAAACTGGTACCGATCCGCATTGCCCCCTGCGACCAGTCCGGGCTGTTGGGAGGCGTCGTCTCCTTCGACCTGTTCGACCTGAGTCCCGACCGTGCCAGGGAAGTGCTGTTGGAGAAGATCGCTGCGCTGCTCACCGGTCGCTCCAAACCGCATCTGCCCCCTGCGTTCCCTGCCTGATTGGCTCGCCCGACCGAGGTCTACTCCGGAGCCCCCGCTCCAGCTAACGTTGTGTCAGCGGCCGGGCAGCCAACTCGCAAGTCCGTGAGGCTTCCTGGGGAACCCGGAGTCCTCGTGGGGCAGGAGGCGGTCACAGCGAACGCACCTCACCTCGACGCCGCCGATCCGTCCGGTGACCCCGCGCAGATGGCGCTGCGCATCAGGGAGCGGATCAGAGAACGCATCCGGGACGCCATCGTGGACGCGCTGATGGAGATACCGGCACTGGAGAGCAGAGAAGCACGAGCTCTCCTGGTCGACCTGGTTGCCGAGGCCACCGGTCGCAGGGTGTCACTTCGTGAGCAGCCGACCGAGCAGTTGCACCTCATCGAGCTCTTCCGATTCTGTGCCGCCGCCGAGGACGGCATCTCCAGCCTCGCCCGTTGTGTGTCGGCCATCGAGCGGGACACCCCGCAGGGCTCCGCCGTCCGGCAACTTGCCGACGAGTGGAACGCACTGGAGGCAGTACCAGAGCTGATCCACTCCTGGGGCTATCTGGAGCACGTCATGGCCGCGCTGCCGCTGCCGCGGGCGGTCCGTTCGCGCTTCGTCCAGGAGGCCACCAACGCTCAGTTGTCGGCGCCTCCCGCGCACAGCGGTACACCCTGGACGGACCTGTTGTACTTGATGGGGCAGAACGCAGCACCGGCACGGCTGCCGCCCTGGATGCTCTACCTCGAACGGGCGACGTCCTGGATGGAACACGCTGCCGCACTGGAGGTTCGGGCCCGCAACCGCAAGTGGGCGTTCCGTTGGAAGATTGCCGGCGAGCTGGACCGCGCCCGTTGGATATCCCCCGAGCACAGCCCGTTCGTCCCGCCCCGGCACCAGGAGTACCTGGCCATCCAGATATCTCCGGACCCGCTCCAGGAGGAGTACTACACCGTCTCGCACTCCTTCCTCACGGATGCCCGCGATCAGGGCTGGGAACAGGGGGACGTGATGCACAGGGTGTGCCGCTCGGAGTTGGAGCACGCCGTCAGCCGGCTGGTGTCACAGGTGGAACGGGCGAACGGTGACCGCGCCGCCCACCTGGGACTCGAGTTCGTACTCCCTTTCGAACTGCTGAACCTGCCGGTCGACTGGTGGCCCCGTGACGTGGACGAGACGCCGGGTATACCGCTTGCGCTGGACTACCCCGTGGTCGTCCGCAGCCTGGACCGGTTGCTGAACGGCGACTGGCACCGGCGCTGGCGCAACCGCTGGGACCGGTTGCTGATGGGTGGTGCCGTCGGCGCAAGTGTCTGCATCAACGGACCCCAGCATCCGGACGCCGCCTTGCGGAGCCTGGAGGCGAGGCTGAGCGACGAGCAGTATGTCGCGCTGGTCCTCAGCGAGCCTCCCACTCCCGACCGGGAGCAGGGGCACCGGGAAATCCGGGCTGCCCTCCGCAGCGGGCTTCCCGTGGTCATCTGGCACCGCAGCAGCGGCCTCACGTCCGAGTTCAGGGCCGCCCTGGACGATCTGCTGGCAGAGGGCCTGCAGAACCTCCCGGCCAGACTGGCCGCCTTCAGGCGGCAGGCAGCGGGGATCGATCCGGAACGGCAGTCCCAGCACATCGGCCGCCACCTGGCCGTGCTCTGGGACGACCCGGACCACAAGCCCATCCCCAGCACCCCTTACTGACGGTAGACAAAAGAAGATCAAGCGATCGGAGGTGTCTCATGGCAGCGGTGTCGGATCCCCAGCCGCCGATCGGAGGTCGGTCCGGGCTGGAGGACCGCGAGGGTCTGATCGCTGCACTCCGTCGCCTCGTCGCCGCCCTGCCCGGTACGTCGACCGGTGAGCGAGGATCGGACTGGGGCCTGGAGCTGGTCCTGGACCGGGGCCCCACCCAGCCGTTCTGGGAGGACACGCTCCAGGAACTGGTGGTGATTCTCAGCGGCGCGGAGGCCTTCGGCCGTCCTGCTGTGCGGGTGCTGGGGAGCCACCCGAACCCTTCGGACGGTTCCGAGGAGACTCGGAAGGCGGCGGCCCCCTGCCGGGAGGGCGACCGGCGGATCGTGCTGTTTGTGACCGATGGCAGTTCCTCCTCCTGGCGCAGTGGCGCGCTCGAGCCGTTGCTGCGCAGATGGGCCCGGCAGGGGCCGGTTGCCGTGCTCCAACTGCTGCCGATCGCCGCTTGGCAGCCGACTGGCTTCGCCACCTGGCCGGCCCTGGTCAGAGCCCCTGCACCAGGGGTTCCCAATGAGGAACTCGAATGGCGCTACCGAGGTCTCGGACCGGACGATCCCGAGGTGGCGGTCGGTTCGGTGCCGTCGAATCCGGTGGCTGTTCCGGTACTCGCTCTCAGCCGCAGGTCGCTGGACGTCTGGGTGGACCTGCTCACGGGTCCTCAACAACGAGTGGCGCTGCCGGTTGTACCGATCGGCTCGGATCCGTCACCGCCCGCGGATCCGGGCCCCGATCCGGTGGTGCCGCCTGCCGACCGGGTGGCAGTACTGCGGCGGCTGGCGGGTCCGGGGGTGTCGGAGCTCGCCACGGTACTCGCTGCCACCCCGCTGACGCTCCCACTCGTCCTGCGAGTCCAGCGGGTGCTGCTCCCGACCGGCGGCCCTGCTGACCTCGCCCAACTGGTACTGCTCGGCGTGCTCGAACCGGTGGCCGACCAGCAGGGTGCCGACCAGCAGGGTACCGGTGAGCGCTTCGCCTTCACGATGCCGTCCGGCGTCCGGGAGGAACTGCTCGCCAAGGGGCGCAAGGACACTCTTCGGCGCGTGGTCCAGGTCGTGGGTGACCACCTCGATCCCCGGTGCGAGCGCCTGTGGCGGCTGCCGGCCCTGCTCCAGAGCTCGGCCCGTCCCGACTGGGGGCCGGTGACCTCGGCCACGCTGCCCTGGGTCGAGGTCGAGAAGGCAGTGCTCCAGGCCCTGTCCAATGAGTGCCTGGCTCCGGCGCACGAACTGGAACTCCTGATCACCGAATACCTGGGAACGGCGACGACTGTCCCCGGGGCCGGGCGTGCCAAGCACCATCCCAAGCAGGAGAAGGGGACAGCCATGTCGGAGCAGACCACCCGAGCGACGGTGAATCAGCGGGGCAGGACGGCGCCCACGGTGTGGGGCAACATCCCGCCCAGGAACCCCAACTTCACCGGCCGTGAGGCGTTGCTGGACTCCCTGCACGCGAGGTTGCTCCAGGGCAAGGCCACGGCGGTGCTTCCGCACGCCCTGCACGGTATGGGTGGTGTGGGCAAGTCCTTGCTCGCGGTCGAGTACCTCTACCGCAGGCTGGGTGAGTACGACGTGGTCTGGTGGATTCCGGCCGAGCGCACCACACAGATCTCGCTCTCCTTGGTGGAGTTGGCGCCTCGGCTGGGGTTGCAGCCCGGCAGCGACTCGTCCTCCACGGTGACTGCGGTTCTGGAGGCATTGCGCCGTGGCGAGCCCTACGCCAACTGGCTGCTGGTGTTCGACAATGCGGAGAGTCCGGAGGCCGTGCGCGCCTTCTTCCCGTCCGGGGGGCCGGGGAACATTCTGATCACGTCGCGCAATCCGCAGTGGGCCAGCATCGCGCATCCGCTCGAGGTGGACGTCTTCCGGCGTGAGGAGAGCAAGCAGTTGCTCCGCATCCGCGGCCCCGAGATCAGCGACGCGGACGCGGACCGGCTGGCGGAGGCACTGGGCGATCTCCCGCTGGCCATCGAACAGGCGGCAGCCTGGCACGCCGAGACCGGAATGCTCGCCGACGAGTACCTGCGGCTGCTGGACGAGAAGCGGGTGGACCTGCTCTCGGTCTCCGCACCCCTCGACTACCAGATGCCGGTCATCGCAGCCTGGAACATCTCCCTGGACCAGTTGGAGAGCAAGAACCCTGCAGCGCTCCAACTCCTCCAGGTCTGCTCGTTCTGTGCTCCGGACCCGATATCGCGATCGCTCTTCGCGCGCATGCAGGGCCGCCCCATCGCACCGGAACTGGATGCCGCGTTGGCAGACCCGATCCGGTTGGGGCAGGTGATCCGAGAGATAGGCCGGTACTCGCTGGCTCGCTTCGACCACCGCACCAACTCCATCCAGATGCACCGCCTGGTGCAGACCGCCCTGTTGTCCCGGATGACCGAGGAGGAGCGCATCAGGATGCGGCAGGGCACCCATCTCCTGCTTGCCGCCAATGACCCCAATGACCCCACCAATGTGACCCGGTGGAGCCGCTACGGGGAGCTCTACCCGCATGTGCTGGTCTCCGAGGCGGTTCAGTCCGGCGATCCCTGGGTGCGGAATCTGGTCATCAACGAAGTCCGGTACCTGATGTACTGGGGTGACTACGAGCCGGGCCGGGCCATGGCACAGACCGCCTACGACCTGTGGTCCCAGGAACTCGGCGCGGATCACCCGCGAACCCTGGAGGTGGCCCGTTGGCTCGGGTTCCTCCTGTTCAGCATGGGACGGTACACGGAGGCCGCCTCGCTCAACGCCGTCGTGGTGGAGGCCTATCGCCGGTCGTTCGGTGAGGACCACCAGGACACCGTCGACGCGACCGGGAATGTCGCCATCGACCGTCGGGTGCAGGGGGAGTTCAGCGCCGCCCTGGAGCTGTCCCGGTCCGTGCACCAGCGCTATCTTCGACTGCTCGGCCCTGATGAACCGGAGACGCTGCGGGCGGCGCACAACCTGGGCGTCAGTCTGCGGCTGACCGGTGACTTCAACGGCGCCCAGAACCTGGACCGGGAGACCTGGCACAGCTGGACCCAGATATACGGGCAGGACCACGTGGACAGTCTGCGGACCTGGCTCGGACTCATCCTGGACATCCGTGAACTGGGGGACTACGGTGCGGCGCTGACCTATCACCGGGAGATCGTCGAACAGGCGCGCAGCCTGTTGGGCCCCGAGAACCCGTTGACGCTGTCGGCGGTCCGCCACCTGGCGGTGGCGCTACGCAAGGCCGGAGAGCACAACGAAGCCCGAGAGGTGGCCGAACTGGCCAGGGGAAGCCTCATTCGACGGTACGGTGAGCACAATCCGGAGTCGATGGCTGCGACGCTGGAACTGACCGTTCACCTCAGGCATCCCGAGCAGACCGATTCCGCGCAGCGCACCCCTGAGGAACTGAGCGAATCCCGCAGTCTGGGTGAGCAGATTCTGGACGAATACGCCGCCACCTACGGGACCGACCACCCGCACACCCTCTCGGCTGCTGTGAATCTCGCGATCACCCACCGCCTCCTCGGCCATCCGGAAACCGCACGCGACATCAACGACCGGGTTCTGAGCAAGTTCCGCGACTGCCTGGGAGAAGATCACCCAGCCAGTCTCGTCTGTCGGACGAACCTGGCCAGCGACTTCTTCAGCCTCGGCGACTTCGCGCAGGCGGAGGCACTGGATCAGGACACATTACGACGTACCAGCAGGGTCTTTGACGCCGGACATCCTTCGACGCTGGCCTGTGCAGTGAACCTCTCCATGGACCTTCGGGCGTTGGGGCAGCAGGACGCGGCGTCGATCCTCCACGACGAGACGGTGAACCTGCTTCGCGACCGTCTCGGTTCCGAACACCCGGCAGTCGCCCAGGCGGTGGCAGGCGACCACCGTGCCGACTGCGACATAGATCCGATGCCGCTATGAGAACAGCGGCCGGGTCACCGGCTTCCAGCGGAGAGGAACCAACGCACCAGCTCCGTCGGCTGCGTTGAGGATGCTGACAGGGACGAACTGAGCGTCCGATGGACGGCTCTGATCAGTTCTGTCCGAGTGAACGGGGGATCGTACGGCTCATTGGCGCTGCGTTCCACGTCGTCGGCACTACCGCTCGCGCACGACGACATGGCCAGTACCAAGCCTGCCCAGGCGTTCGGCCGCGGTTCCGGGCAGAGCAACTCCTCCTCGTAGAGCTTCACTGCGTCCCCGGTTTCTCCCGCGACCAGCGCGAGGTCGGCGCGGGTCGCGCCGGGGACCTCCGCCGGCAGAAGCGTGGGGCGAGCCCGCAACCGTTCGAAATCCTCAGGTCGGACGATGCGCATCCGGTGCAGCACGGCCAACACGTCGAGACGGCAGGCCAGCGGATCGATGTGAAGGACCGAACTCTCGCTGTCACCGTCGCCCCTGCCCCAGGCCGTCGGAGCGGCCTGGCCGGCCTTCCAGGCAGCAACGGCTCGACGCACCGTCGCGTTCGCCGGCGTGAGATGGTGGGCGCGCCAGCCCAGGTGGTGATGCCAGGCTGCGACCGTGGCGGATTGCCGCGGCCCCTCGGCCACCGGCTCCCTCAGCCAGGGCGCCACCTGCGCCTGCAGGGAGCGGACCAGGTCCGCACCGGTTCCGGTCAGTGCGGCATGGGAATCCAAGGAGCTGAGGACCGACCAGGTCTGTCGACGCCAGAGCGAGAATTCAAATACGGCAAGTTCCGCTTCAGGGCCGCTGTCCCGGTGGAGCCGATCGCGCCAGAAGGCGGTCACGCCGGAGAAGGAATAGGCGCCGTGCAGAAGCCCGCCGAGCGGTCGCGGGTCGTCGCGCCAAGGGGCGTGAAACAGATCTGAACATTCCCCGAACAACGGTACTTGGTAGAGAAGGCCATTGAGCAGCGAATGGCGGAATTCGTGAATGAGTGTCACCGCCAGCTGTACTGCGGCCTGATGCTCGTCACTTCCTTCCGGTTCCGAAAGAAGGACGCATCCCGGGGCGTCCGAGGTGGAGGCACTGTACGGCCGCAGGATCTCACCGCGTGGCAGCGGTATCACCGACAGCAGCCCCGCCGAGAGTGCACGCGCGCTCGTGGGGTGCTCGCGCAACAGCAGGGACCAGGCCGCCTCGGTCAACTCCTGCCAGCGCCGGTGCGAGGCGGCATCGATCCTGGCAGCAGGTGGGGCAGTTTCGGTTAGTCCGTAGGGGCCCAGGTCGTCGACGGCCACGACGAGCAGGTGCTCGCCTGCCGCGGCCCGCAGCCGACGCAGGCCCTCCCATCCGGGCGCGTCGTTCTCGGGGTCGGCGGGGAGTTCCATGGTCTGGCCGTATGCGGACACGGTCGCGGCCCCGGACACAACGCGGACCTCGGCGAAGCCGCCCTCGCCCGGGTGGTCGAAGGTGGCGCGACCGAGGCCGGGCAACATGACGCTGCCGTCGCGGAGAGGGACGTCGATGGTGGCGTCGAGACAGGAGGCAATCGCTGCTCCTGCTGCGAGCTGACTCAGATAGCCGAGGTCGACCGCAAGTGGGAACCGGTAAGGTCCGTCCTCGGCGTCGGTGCTGCCGAGACGTCGGAGCAGTTGAGTGAGCCAGAGCCCGGTCTGCGGGTCGAGCAGGAGGCGTCGCACCAGGTCCGGGTCGCACTTCTCGGCGAGTACCAGAAGGTTCCAGGCTTCACTCAGTCGCCCCTGGGGCGCGCGGAACAGCAGCGTGCGCAGCATGAGCAGACGGTTGCTGAGTGCCGCTCCGAGGAGTGGCGCGACCACGGACTCGTGCTCGTACGCCGAACTAAGGGCCAGAAGGGCCTGGGATGATAAACGATGGCCGGCGGGGACACCAGCGGCTCCCCCCAGGAGCGAACTCTGCACGGGACTGCCTCAGCTCCCGTTGCTGCCGGCGATGGTTGCCAGCGGGCGTTCGACCCGGCTCAGCATGGACGCAATGGCTGGGCCAAGTGTGGTTTGGTCCAGTGAGGTGAGTTCTGCCAGCGAGACGCGAGTGAGATCAGGCAGCCATGACGTGAGCACACGGCTTGGCGGCGTCTCGGACAGGTCCATCGGCGGGCTCCTGAATGGGCTCGACCGGCCGAATCGCGCACATGTCTGAGGTGCGATTCAACCAGAGAAACAGATGGTGGGTAACTTTGCCATGAGTGGACAGTGAGTACCAATCGTGGGGTGCCCGTAGGGCCCCTGGTCGTTCAGGTTCTCCTGATGTTCTGATCTGACGATGTGAGTGTCCCGTATTAGGAGTAATTGAACAGCTGCGTCCGGCCGGGCGATAGGTCCAGGAAAGCTGGCGGCGAGCGAAGTCCCGCGTTCGACCCGTTGGGAGCTGCTCGCCCTTCGAATGTGTTTGCGTCGAACAGGACGCAGACTGGAGCGTCGCCACGCACTCACCTGTCCTTGCTCGTACGCTGGCCCCCATGCCCCGCCGCCATCTCAACCTGCGCACCGCAGGCACCGCGCTGATCGACAGCGAACTCGTCGCAGTCCGGGAGAGGATGGAGATCCCGGAGGGCTGGAGCCCCGAGGTGCTGGCCGAGGTCGAGCAGGCGGCCCGGACGCCCAGGCCGCCGCTCCACGATGCCACGGCGCTGCCGCTGTTCACCGTCGACCCGCCCGACTCCCGCGACCTCGACCAGGCCATGCACCTGGAGCGACGCGGCAGCGGCTATCGGGTTTACTACGCCATCGCCGACGTGGGCGCATTCGTCCGTCCCGGCGGGGCGATCGACGCCGAGGCCAGGCGCCGGGTGGAGACCCTCTACTTTCCCGACGTCCGGGTGCCGCTGCACCCGCCGCAGCTCTCCGAGGGAACGGCCAGCCTGCTCCCGGGCCAGGACGTCCCCGCCCTGCTCTGGCAGCTCGACCTGGACGCCGACGGGGTGCTGCTCTGCACCGACCTGCGCCGCGCCCTGGTCCGCAGCCGCCGCAAGCTCGACTACGCGGGCGTACAGCATGCCATCGACAGCGGCACCGCCGACGAGGCCCTGGCACTGCTCGGCGTCATCGGACCGCTGCGCGAGGAACGCGAACAGGACCGCGGCGGCATCAGCCTGCCCATCCCCGAGCAGGAGATCGAGCCGGTCGACGGCGGCTACGCCCTCAGCTACCGCGCACCGCGTCCCGCCGACGGCTGGAACGCGCAGATCTCCCTGCTCACCGGCATGGCGGCGGCGGAGATGATGCTCGACGGCGCCGTCGGCCTGCTGCGCACCCTCCCGGCCGCCCCGCGAAGCGCGCAGGACCGGCTGCGCCGCACCGCAGCCGCGCTCGGCGTGGACTGGCCGGCCGGCCTCCCGTACCCGCAGCTGATCCGCTCGCTCAACCCCGAGCTCCCGGCGCACGCCGCCTTCCTGAACGAGTGCACCGGCCTGCTGCGGGGCGCCGGCTACACCGCCTTCGACGGCAGCGTCCCGCCGGAGCCCGGCCATGCGGCCGTCGCCGCCCCGTACGCGCACTGCACCGCCCCGCTGCGCCGCCTGGCCGACCGCTTCGCCGGCGAGGTCTGCGCGGCGCTGGCGGCGGGGGAGCCGGTGCCGGACTGGGTACGGGCCGCGCTGCCGGAGATCCCCAAGCTGATGGAGACCGGCGACCGCCGCGCCCACGAGGTGGAACGCGCCAGCGTCGACCTGGTCGAGGCGGAACTGCTACGCGGCCGCGAGGGCGAGGTCTTCGACGGCGTGGTCGTCGACGTGGACGAGCGCAAGCAACTCACCGGCACCGTCCAACTCCGCGACCCGGCCGTCCGCGCCCGCCTCACCGACGACCGCCCGGGCGCCCTGGCCCTCCCGCTGGGCACCCACCTCCGGGTCCGCCTCACCATCGTCGAGCCCGGCAGCGGGACGGTGCGCTTCGCCCCGGCGTGAGGATCGGCTAGCCGACTAGCCGATCCGGGGCCAGTCGGAGGTGTCGAGAACGAAGTCGGTGCCGTCGGCGGTGAAGGTCACCGTCTCCCCGAAGGGGTAGGTCTCGGGCTCCGGGTACACCCCGTTCTCCGGCCTGGTGAACAGCGTGCACAGGCCCTTGTACGGGTCGGCGATGAGGTAGGAATCAATCCCGGCGACCGCATACTCCTGGACCTTGATGCCGTAGTCCTTCTCCCCGAGGTCGCTGGAGATGACCTCGATGGCCCCGGCGATGTCGCTTCGGGGCAACGGCTTGGCCGTCCTGGAGGCAGTGCTCCGCAGGATCGACACATCGGGGCAGAAACCACTCCTGGTGTGGGGAAACGGACTCAGTACGTCCGACAGGACCCGCCAGCGTGGCAACCCGGCGGCCCGAGCCGCTTCCTGCCCCGCCAGGATGATCTCGCTGTGCACACGCCCCTGAGGTGACAAGACGATCTCCCCACGTACCAGTTCGGACTTGAAACCGGGGGGAGCCTCGAGCTTCTCAAGAATGTCGAGCAGTTCCTGGTAAGTGAACACCTCGTGCGCAACCATCATGTGCCTACTCCTCCCCGGCGCTGCCGGTTCCCGAGCGCGTTGCGGTCCACAACCGACTTTATCGCCCAATGAGACGCCTTCGCCGAAGTCACGGGGGTCAGGAGCCTCGCTGTGAGCGGCTACCATGGTCCACACGGCGGACGAGCCGGCCGGGCGGTCGCGTTACACCCCTCACGGGGTGTGCCGAGGAACGTCCGGGCTCCACACGGCAGGGTGGTGGGTAACGCCCACCCGGGGTGACCCGCGGGAAAGTGCCACAGAAAACAGACCGCCGGCCGCTTCGGCAGCCGGTAAGGGTGAAACGGTGGTGTAAGAGACCACCAGTGCCCAGGGTGACCTGGGCAGCTAGGTAAACCCCACCTGGAGCAAGGTCAAGATGGAACGCCGGAAGGCGCTCCGCGCAGGCGTTCGAGGGCTGCCCGCCCGAGCCTGCGGGTAGACCGCTGGAGGCTGTCGGCAACGGCAGTCGTAGATGGATGACCGCCTCCGCGCGGGCCGCAAGGCCCCCGCGAGACAAAACCCGGCGTACAGGCCGACTCGTCCGCCGCCTGCAGAGCGGCCTCCGCTACGGCGGGGGCCTTCCTTTTGCCTACTCGCTTAGCGCCGGGCAATGCCGCCACCGGTTCACAGCTTGCGCAAAAGTGTTCAAGTGCCCACCCTGCTAGGCCGCTTCTTGGCAAGATGCCTTCGTGGTCGATCAGTATCGACATGGTCGAGGATCAGGCGGGGAAGGGCATGAACGCGGAGATACGGGTCGTGGGGGAAGCCGGCAGGGCCGAGGTGGCCGAGCTGGGACGTTGGCTGGCGGCTCAGCGGGGCCTCGTGGGCAGAGTCGTCCAGGTGCAGGGGGAGGTCGGTGAGCAGGAGTTGAGCGGCGGGGCCGTTGAACTCCTGTCGGTGGCCATCGGCTCGGGCGGTGTGGTCTCGGTACTGAGCAGCGCCCTCAGCGCCTGGCTCGGTGGTCGGCAGCAGACGATCAAGATCACGGTTGACGGGAGGAGTGCGGAATTTCCCACCGGCACCAAGCCCGAGGCCGTGGCGCAGTACCTCAAGGCGGTCAAGGGCGACGACGCTCGTGCCTGAGGGGTCTGTGGGCATCGACTACGCCCATTCCCGCGCCATTCTGATCGGCGTGGCCCAGTACGACGACGAGGATTTCCGCCCCGTCCCGGCTGCGGCGAACAGTCTGGCTGCGATGCAGGCCATGCTCACCGACCCGACGCTGGGCGGATGGCCGGAGGAGCGCGTCTCGGTCTACCTGGACCCGCGCGCCACAGGTGCGTTCGCAGCACAGCTGGCGGACCTGGCGGCCTCAGCCGAGGACGCGCTGTTCCTCTACTTCGTGGGGCACGGCACTCTGAGCGCCAGGTCAGAGCTCTGTCTGACGCTGAGTGATACCGACAGACGGCACGCCGACATGACCGGGTTGGAGTACCGCAAGGTCAAGGAGGTCCTCCGGCGCAGTCCGGCGAGACTCAAGGCCGTGGTGCTCGACTGCTGTTTCTCCGGGCAGGCCATCGAGTCGCTCGGCGGCGACGTCATCGACAGCATGGTCGCCACGGGCACCACCGTCATCACCGCCGCCGATCACGATCAGACCGCCCATGTGGTGCCTGCCGCAGAGCAGGTGGAAGCGTGCACCTCCTTCACCCGCCACCTGCTGGACGTCGTCAAAGCAGGTCGGCCGCACGGTACGGAGACCCTCACCCTCCAGGAGATCTATCCGCTGCTGCGGAACCGGCTGGTGGAGCGCGGACTCCCGGAGCCGAATCAGCGCACCACGGACACCGCCGGCCTCTTCCCGCTGGCGCGCAACCGCGCCCATCTGGCAGCAGTGATGCAGAGCGTCGAGGTGCCGTCCACAGCGTCGACCGAGCTCGGGGTGGGGGAGCGCTACGCATTGGTGGTGTGGCGCAAGAGCGTCACTCTGCTGGCTGACCCGACCGGTCGTTGGTACGGAGAGACCGGGCGTGACGAGCAGGTGCAGCAGGAGGCCGACCGGATGTGGTGGCCCATAGCGCGATGGCGCATCCCGAACCTCAAGGCACTGGTCGTGGTCAGCGACGGCCGAGTCCATCGCATACGCGAAGTGTTCGGGGTGGACGAGGAGCGCACCGCCGCTGGCGACAACGGCAAGCTGGCGCTGCAGGTGAGTGCGCCCTTGCTGGCTCCGGAACGGCTGGCGGAACGGCTACCCGGATTGCCCTTCGCACTCGGTGATGCCCATCCAGCCGTGCAGGGACGGATGCGCGAGTATGTGACCTTCTGAGGATCCTCAGTGTGGTGTGGTAGTGGCCTGTTCGTTTGCAGAGAATCCAAGTGATGGTCAGGAGCCGTTGTGGGGAACCTCGAGAGTGGCCAGGAGCCGGCCGCCGGTCTGTACGAGCAACTGGTGACACGGACCGTCGAGGAACAGGTCGAAGCTCTGCGAAGTGCGGGCTGGCAGGTTGTGGAGGCGCCGGTCGGTACGGAGTCGTCACCGCATGTACTGGCTCGCTACCTGGGACAACGCGCTGCGGAGGCCCTCGCCGCGTTGCCTGAGGAGCAACGGGTCGCCGCGGCGAACGAGGTTCTGCGCGCCCTTGAGCAGCGACGCGATGGCGGCCCCGCGGAGCGCATCGCCGACGGCCCACGGCAACTCCTGGCCATCGCCGAGAAGGAGGCGCCGGGGGTGTACACGGTCCGGCCGGCCACCCCCCTGTCCGAGTCCGCCCTGCTCACCAATGCTCCGGAGGACCCGAGTCTGGGTACCGAACTGCGAGCCGAGTTGGCCACCGCCGACCGGGTCGACCTGATCTGCGCCTTCGTCAAATGGTACGGGTTGCGCGTTCTGGAGGAGCCGCTGCGCGCCGCCGCAGCCCGCGACGTACCGATCCGGGTCGTCACCACGACGTACATGGGGGCTACGGACCGCTATGCGCTGGACCGTCTGGTGCGCGAGTTCGGGGCGGAGGTGAAGGTCAACTATGAGCTGCGCTCCACCCGGCTGCACGCCAAGGCATGGCTGTTCCGCCGCCGCAGCGGGTTCGACACGGCGTACGTCGGCAGTTCGAACCTCTCCCGCGCCGCGCTGTTGGACGGCGTGGAGTGGAACGTGCGGCTGTCCTCGGTCAGTACTCCCGCGGTGCTGAAGAAGTTCGAGGCGACCTTTGAGTCGTACTGGAGCGACCCCTCCTTCGAGCTCTACACCCCCGACCAGGACGCGTCCCGGCTCGACGAGGCGCTGCGCTCGGCCTCCGGGCGCGGTGGAAGTGACGGCGGCCAGGAGACCACCCGCATCAGCCTGTCCGGCCTGGAGGTCCGCCCCTATCCTCACCAGCGCGACATGCTCGACCAGTTGAATGCCGAGCGTGAGGTCCATGGTCTGCACCGGAATCTCCTGGTCGCGGCCACCGGCACCGGCAAGACCGTAATGGCGGCCCTGGACTACCGTGCGATGCTGCGCAAGCTCGGGCGGAAGCCGGAGCAACTCTCGCTGCTCTTCGTCGCGCACCGGCAGGAGATCCTCAAGCAGTCGCTGCGCACCTATCAGGATGTGCTGACCGACGCCAATTTCGGCGAACTGCTGGTCGGCGGCAAGGTGCCGGAGAACTGGCGGCATGTCTTCGCGAGCGTGCAGTCGCTGGGACGCGACCGGCTCGAAGAACTGGCGCCCGACCACTTCGACGTCATCGTCATCGACGAGTTCCACCACAGCACCGCGCCGACCTATCGGCGGATCATCGACCACTTCCAGCCGAGGGAACTGCTCGGGCTCACGGCGACCCCCGAGCGCGGCGACGGTCGGCACGTCCACGTCGAGTACTTCGATGGCCGCATCGCCGCCGAGATGCGGCTGTGGGAGGCCCTGGAGAACGACCTGCTCAGCCCGTTCCACTATTTCGGCATCGCCGACAACACCGACCTGTCCACGGTCGGCTGGCGCCGAGGGGCGTATGACCCGGACGAGTTGGACCGACTCTTCACCGGCGACGAGGCCCGTGCCCGACTCGTCGTCAAAGCGCTGCAGGACAAGGTTGCCGAACCGCAGCGGATGCGCGCGCTCGGCTTCTGCGTCTCCGTCAGCCACGCCTACTTCATGGCGGAGTACTTCCGCAGAGCCGGAATCGCCGCGGGCGCCGTGGACGGCAGCACGCCACAGTCCGAGCGCGACGCCGCGCTCGAGTCGCTGCGGCGGGGCGACCTGCAGGTGTTGTTCTCCGTCGATCTGTTCAACGAGGGCCTGGACATCCCGGACGTGGACACGCTGCTGCTCCTTCGTCCCACCCAGAGTGCGACGGTCTTCCTCCAGCAACTCGGGCGCGGCCTGCGGCGCACCGAGGACAAGCCGGTGCTGACCGTCATAGATTTCGTGGGCCAGCACCGGGCCGAGTTCCGCATCGAGGAGCAGTTCCGAGCGCTGACCAACCTCACGCGGCGGCGCCTGGTCGAGCACGTCGAGCAGGACTTCCCGCAGTTGCCCTCCGGCTGCCAGATCATCCTGGATCGCAAGTCCAAGCAGGCGGTCCTCGACAACATCAAGGCCCAACTCAATCTCGGCATCAAGGGACTGACGAACGAGGTGCGCGAGTACGCCCGCCCGGAGTTGGCCGAGTATCTAAGGGAGAGCCGCCGCGAGCCGGTCGACCTCTACCGTGGCCGCAGTAGTTGGACGACTCTGCTGCGCCGCGCCGGCCTGCTGGACGGCGAGCCTCCGGCGGGCGAGGACGCGCTGCTCAAGCGGGTCCCCACGTTCCTGCACGCAGCCGACCCGCTACGGGTCGCGGCGTACACCGAGATCCTGTCCGACGATGCCCCCGACTACGGAGAATTGACGGAGCAACAGCGCGGTTTCGCTCACATGCTCTTCTTCTCCCTCTGGCCCACCGGCGGCGGCTTCGCCGACTACCGGGCGGGATTCGACAGCCTGCGCGAGCAGAGCGCCTTCCGCAGCGAGGTTCGGCAGTTGCTGGCCTGGAACCTGGACCACACGCGCCGCCCCACCAGTCCGCTGTTGGGAGCTCACAGCAGCGTGCCGTTGGCGCTGCATGCCGAGTACTCGCGCGAGGAGATCCTGCCGGCGCTCCAGGCCGCCGAGCTCGGGGGCTTTGTGCCTGGCAACTTCCGCGAGGGTGTGAAGTGGTGCCCGGCCATCAACACCGACGCCCTCATGGTCACCCTCACCAAGGATGAGAAGGACTTCAGCCCCACCACCCGCTACCACGACTACGCTCTCAGCCCGACCCTCTTCCACTGGGAGTCCCAGAACAGCACCTCGCCGACCTCCGGGGTGGGCATGCGCTACCGCCAGCATCGGGAGCAGGGCAGTCATGTGCTGCTGTTCGTCCGCCGCTTCAAGAACACCGACTCCGGCGGACCCCAGCCGTGGACCCTGCTGGGGCCGGTGGACTACAAGTCGCACGAGGGCAGCAAGCCGATGGCCGTGGTTTGGCAGGTACGCACCCCGATCCCGGCCGACATCGAGCTCTACTCAGCCGTCGCCGGCGTCGGCTGACGCAGAGCGCGCTCCACCCGGCACGTTCCGCTGTGGCGGTCCCCGGGTTCTGCCGTTGCCATCAGCCGATCGGTTGATGGTGCGGCTCCACCGGACGGTCATCGGCTTCTGGCCGGTCAGGCGATTCGGCGACCCCGGCACCGCGCCGAGACTGGCTGTTGTCGGCGAAGGGCGTCGGCGGGTGGGCTCGGGTGAGCGGGCGGGAGTCGTGGGTGATGTCGGTGCCGGTGATCGAGGTGGAGCGGCTGCGGAAGCAGTACGGGGAGCGGACGGCTGTGGCCGATGTGTCGTTCTCGGTGAACGAGGGCGAGATCTTCGGGATCCTGGGGCCCAACGGGGCCGGGAAGACCACCACGGTGGAGTGCATCGGCGGGCTGCGGCGCGCGGACGGCGGCAGGCTGCGGGTGCTCGGGTTGGATCCGGTCGGGGACCGGGCCCGGGTCGTCGCCGAGCTCGGGGTGCAGCTGCAGCACAGTGAGCTGCCGCCCAACCTCAAGGTGGGCGAGGCGCTGCGGCTGTACAGCTCCTTCTACGAACGCCCGGCCGACTGGCGGGAGTTGCTGGAGGTGCTGGGCCTCGGTCCGCAGGCCGGGACCCGGTACGGGAAGTTGTCCGGAGGACAGCAGCAGCGGCTGTCGATCGCGCTGGCGCTGGTCGGCAACCCCCGGGTGGCGATCCTCGACGAGCTGACCACCGGTCTGGACCCGGCCGCGCGACGCGACACCTGGGAGCTGATCGAGTCGGTGCGGGACCGGGGCGTGACCATCCTGCTGGTCACGCACTTCATGGCGGAGGCGGAGCGGCTCTGCGACCGGGTGGCGGTGATCGACACCGGACGGGTGGTCGCCCTGGACACGCCCGCCGAGCTGACCGCGCGCCTGGACGTGCAGCAGCGGATCCGCTTCGTGCCGTCCGTCCCGATCGAGGACTCCCTGCTCGCCGACCTGCCCGAGGTCGAGTCGGTGAGCCGGCGCGGGGACGAGGTGCTGGTGGTCGGCGGTGCCGACGCGCTGGCCGCGGTGGCCGCGCGGCTGGCCCGGCAGGGGGTGCTGGCGCACCGGCTGCGGGTCGAGCAGCCGAGCCTGGACGACGCCTTCCTCGCCATCACCGGGCGGGACGAGGTGACGGACCCGGGCCCAGGTGTCCGACCGTTGCGTCACGACCGCTGACACGAGACATCGGGACATAGAGATACGACCCACGAGACACGACCGTTGACTTCGAGGAGTTTGCCATGACCACCGTCGCATCCCCCGCATCCACGCCCGCACCCGCGCCGGCCGGCGCGATGGCCGTCCGACGTAGGGCGTTCTGGCTGCTGGCCCGGACCGAGGCGCTGCTGTTCTTCCGCAACGCCGGGTCGGTCGTGTGGACCGCCCTGCTGCCGATCGTCGCCGTGGTGGTGCTGGGCATCGTCCCCGGCACCCGTCACGCCAGCCGGTCCTTCGGCGGGCTCAGTCCGCTGCAGGTATACGTGCCGATCCTGATGATGTACGTGTTCCTGATGGCGGCCGTGAACATGCTTCCGGCGGTGCTCAGCAGCTATCGGGAGAAGGGCGTGCTGCGCCGGCTGTCCACGACGCCGGTGCCGCCCGGCCGTCTGCTCGGCGCTCAAGGGCTGATCTACCTTGGGCTGGGCGTCGTCATCGACGTGGTGATCCTGGTGGTCGCGACGGTCTGCGGGGCGCCGGCGCCGCGACAGTTCGGCGGCTTCGTGGTGTCGCTGCTGCTGGTAGCCGCGGCCACGCTGGGGATCGGGATGCTGATCACCGCCATCGCCAAGACCGAGCGGATCGCCAACGCGCTGGGGCTGGTCACCTTCTTCCCGCTGATGTTCTTCGCCGGGCTGTGGATCCCCCGGGACAAGATGAACGTGCCGCTGCGCACGATCAGCGACTACAGCCCGCTGGGTGCCGGTGTGCGCGCCCTGCAGGCGTCCATCGCCGGGCACTGGCCGCCCACCGCGGCGCTGCTGGTGCTGGCCGGGTACGCGATCGTCTGCGGCTTCGCGGCGTCGCGGATGTTCCGCTGGGAGTGACACCATCGAGACCATGACTGCTGTCCCCGTTCCGGATGCCTGGCAGGCCCGCTCCGATCGCCTGGCCCGGCTGCTGCTCCTGCCGATCCTGGGCGTGGCCACGACGCTGGCCGTGCTGGGCCCCTCGGACAGTGGCGGTCCGTCGCTCACCTCGGCCCACGGTCTGACCGGTACGGTCGCCGTCGCCGTGGCCGCCTGCTGGTCGGCGGCGCTGATCCGCTACCCGGTCACCGGGGTGCCGGGCAACGTACGGGCCGTGGTCTTCTGCGTGCACATCCTGCTGAGCGGAGTCCTGGTCTGGGCGAACCCCTGGTTCGGGGTGTTCGCCTTCAGCTGCTACTTCTTCGCCGACGAGCTGGAGCCGGACCGTCGCAAGGCCGCGTTCGTCCTGGTCGCCGCGGTGCTCTCGGCCTCGCAGACCAACGGCTATCCGGTGGCCTGGAACCTGCACACCGTGATCTACCTGGTGATGGTGGCCTTCAACGTCACAGCGGTCCTGTTCATGGTCGGCCTGCTCAATCGGGTACTGGAGCAGAACACCGAGCGGGGCCGGATGATCGACGACCTGGGTGAGGCCAACCGCCGGTTGCAGGAGTCGATGGCCGAGAACGCCGGCCTGCACGCCCAACTCCTGGTCCAGGCGCGCGAAGCGGGCATCGTCGAGGAACGGCAGCGGCTGGCGGGCGAGATCCACGACACCCTGGCGCAGGGACTGACCGGCATCATCACCCAACTGGAGGCCGCCCGGCGGGCACGCCACGACGAGCCGGAGTGGAACCGCCACCTGGACCTGGCGGACTCGCTGGCCCGGGCCAATCTCACCGAGGCCCGCCGGTCGGTACGGGCGCTGCGTCCGGAGCAGTTGGAGCGGGCCACGCTGCCGGAGGCCATCGAGGCCCTCGCCCGGAGCTGGTCCGAGCAGTCGGCCATCGCCGCCGAGGTGGAGACCACCGGGATCCCGGCTCCGATGGGCACGGACGTGGAGGCGGCGCTGTTCCGGGTCGCGCAGGAGGCACTGGCGAACGTCGGCAAGCACGCCCGGGCCACCCAGGTGCATCTGACCCTCAGTTATCTTGACGACATGCTGCTGCTCGACGTCGCCGACGACGGGGTGGGATTCACGCCCGCCGACGAAACCGCCCCCGCCGGCGAAGCCGGTCGCTCCGCAGACGAAGCCGGTCCCTCCGGCGACGAAGCCGGCTCCTCCGGCGACTCCCACCGCTCCGGCGGCTACGGCCTGCCCGGGATGCGGCGCCGGCTGGAACGCCTCTCGGGCAACCTCAACGTGGAGTCCACCCCCGGCTACGGCACCACCGTCAATGCCGCCGTCCCGGTCCGCGACCCGGCGCTGGGGGCGGTCCGATGAGCCCGATCCGGCTGCTGATCGTGGACGACCACCCGGTCATGCGCGACGGCCTGCGCGGGGTCTTCGCCGGCGACGACGCGTTCGAGGTCGTCGGCGAGGCTGGGGACGGAGCGGAGGCGGTGCGGCAGGCGCAGCGGACCGACATCGGCGTCGACGTCATCCTGATGGACCTGCGGATGCCCGGCACCGGCGGCGTCGAGGCCATCACCCGGCTGCGCGAACTGCGGCATCCCGCCCGGGTGCTGGTGCTGACCACCTTCGACACCGACCGTGACGTGCTGCCCGCGATCGAGGCCGGGGCCACCGGCTACCTGCTCAAGGACGCACCGCGGGAGGAGCTGATCCGCGCGGTGCGGGCGGCCAACGCCGGCCAGTCGGTGCTCGCTCCGTCCATCGCGGGGGCCCTGATGGGTCGGCTCGGGGTGCGCGAGGCGGGCAGTCTCAGCCCGCGCGAACTGGAGGTGCTCCGCAGGGTCGCGGCCGGTGCCACCAACCAGGCGGTCGCCCGCGAACTGCACGTCAGCGAGGCCACCATCAAGACCCATCTGATGCACCTCTACACCAAGCTCGGGGTGCGGGACCGCGCGGCGGCGGTGGCGGCGGCGTACGAGCGCGGGCTGCTCGGGCGCGACTGAGCCGCGGGGGTTCCGGGGCGGTTCCGGGGCGGATCCGGAGCGGTTCCCTAGCGGTTGCAGGGCGGAACTGGGGCGCTTGCGGAAGGTTCGTGCCGACGGCGGTGAGCTGATCGGCCGTCCGTGATCGATTGACCCGGCGGTCGGCGGTTCCCCACGTCGTGACAGCAGGTATAACTACGGCATGAACAGGAAGCCGCCGTCCAATGGTTCGGTCACGCTCGAGGACGTGGCCCGGGTCGCAGGCGTGTCCCGGGCCACGGTTTCGCGTGTCATCAACGGCAGCACCACCGTGGATCCCGCCATGCGTCGGCTGGTCGAGGACGCCGTGGCCGCCACCGACTACGTCCCCAACCGGGCAGCGCGTTCCCTGGTCACCCGGCGCACCGACTCGATCGCCCTGGTCGTCTCCGAGGCCGAGCAGCGCAACGTCGCCGACCCTTTCCTCGGCCGGATGTTCACCGACCCCTTCTTCGGCCGGATGGTCACCGGCGTCATGGAGGTCATCCGCCCGCGCGGCGTGCAACTGGTGCTGATGCTGGTGGACGACGCCGATTCCCGTACCCACCTGGTCAGCTATCTGCGCCAGGGGCACGTGGACGGCGTGGTGCTGATCTCGGGTCATGCGGCGGACCCGCTGCCCGGGCTGCTCGCCGACGCCGCCGTTCCGGCGGTGCTGTCCGGCCGACCCGGGCAGCCCACTCCGATCAGCTTCGTCGAGGCCGACCAGCGCGCCGGTACGGTACTCGGGGTCGAGCACCTGGTCGCCATCGGCCGCCGCAGGATCGCCACGCTCACCGGCCCGCTGGACATGCCGTCCGCCCAGGAGCGGCTGGCCGGCTTCCGGCAGGCGATGGCCGCGCACGGCCTGGCGGAGGCCGGGGTGGTCGAGGGCGACTTCACCCAGGCCGGCGGCGCCGCGGCGATGCGGCTGCTGCTGGAGCAGGCCCCCGAGCTGGACGCGGTCTTCATCGCCTCCGACCTGATGGCCCTGGGCGCGGTCCCGGTCCTCAACCGGGCCGGCCGCAGGATCCCCGAGGACGTGGCGCTGGTCGGCTTCGACGACAGCAGCGCGGCGCTGGCCTGCGACCCGCAGCTCACCACGGTCCGGCAGCCGCTGGAGGAGATGGCGTCCCGGATGGCGCAGTTGCTGCTGCAGCAGATCGCGGAACCGGAGGAGTCGCTGCAGTCGGTGGTGTTCCAGCCGACGCTGGTGATCCGCGGATCGGCGTAGCCCTACTCCCGCCGGAGTAGTCGAAGTGCCGCTCCGGCTACGACGCGCGGGTGCGGCCGGCGCGGCAGGGTGGGCACATGTCCGCCGAGACCTCCGACCACACCGCGTCGAGCATCCCTTCCGCAGCGACGCCCGCCGCGCTGACGCCTGCCGCAGCGACGCCTGCCGTACCGACCCGGGCCGCTGTTGCCGCGCCGCCGCTGTTCCGGTTGTCGCGGCGCGGGCGGCGGCTGTGGGTGCTGCTGCACGTGGTGACGTCCGTCGGGTGGCTGGGGCTGGACCTGGGGGTGCTGGCGCTGGGGGTGACGGGGCGTTGGTTCACGCCCGGGGACGGGGAGTTGGGGGTGTACCGGGCGATCGACCTGCTCGGGTACGCGGTGGTGCTGCCGGTCGCGCTGGTCGCGGGCGTGTCCGGGGTGGTGCTGTCGCTGGGGACGTACTGGGGGCTGCTGCGGTACCGCTGGGTGGTGATCAAGCTGGTGCTGACGCTGGTGGCCCTGGTCGCTACGGTGTTCGCGCTGCTGCCGCTGATGGACCGGGCCGTGGCGAACTGCCTGGCCGGTGGCGGGCCCGGTGGGGCCGGGAACAGCCTGGTTGCGGCGCCGATCGTGGCCGGGACGCTCTACACCACGGCGACGGCGCTCTCGGTCTACAAGCCGAGGGGCTCACGCAGGCGGGCGTCGATGCCCTAGTTTCTGGCCATGGATATGTTCGGCAAGATCGACATTCGGACCACGGACCAGCGGCTGGCGGACATCGAGGCCAAGCTCGACTCGATCATCGCCCATCTGGGGATCGGCGCGGCGGCGGCGCAGGCGACGCCGACGGGACCGGCGGCACCGGTGGACGCGGCGCCGGTGGCGTACGACGCCACCGATCCGCGCGGGATGCCCGAGGTGATGGCGTTCCTCCGGCAGGACAAGCTGATCCAGGCCATCAAGGCGTACCGGGAGCTCACCCACGTGGGGCTGCTGGAGGCGAAGCAGGCGGTGGAGCAGGTGGCCCGGGCGGAGCCGGGGGAACGGGGAGGCGGGAGCCGCTGGCGGCGGTGAGGTCGGGGTTCTGCTGTTCTTCGGCTGCGGGTCGCGAGGGGTTGGTCGCGCAGTTCCCCGCGCCCCTATGGGGCTGCAACTTGCCCGCTGTGCGGAACGGAACTAATCCGCGGTGGCGATCAGGGTTTCCAGTTTCACGTCCGGGTTGCTGCGGACGAAGCTGTTCATCTGCCACTTGTCGCCGAACAGGGCCAGCAGCACGTCGTCGGAGCGGCGGGTCAGTGCCTCGCCGGTGACCAGGCGGCTGCGGCCGAGGACGGCGGCGCCCTCGGCGTCGGTGACCCGGGCGATGTTGTAGGGCAGGTAGTCCAGCGCGATGGGGGACGAGAACTCGTGCTCCATCCGGTGCAGCACGACGTCGAACTGCATCGGGCCGACGGCGGCCAGGACCGGCGCCTGGTCGCCGCGGCGGTCGGAGACCAGCACCTGCACCACGCCTTCCTCGTCCAGCTGCGAGATGCCCTTGCGGAACTGCTTGGAGCGGCTGATGTCCTTGGGGCGGGCCACCGCGAAGTGCTCCGGGGCGAACGCCGGCAGCGGCGGGAACTCGGCCTTCTTGCCCGCGTAGAGGGTGTCGCCGACGCGCAGCGCCGTCGCGTTGATCAGGCCGACCACGTCGCCGGGGTAGGAGGTGTCGACGACGGTGCGCTCCGCGCCGAAGACGGTGTGGGCGTACTTGGTGGCGAAGGAGCGGCCGCTCGCGGCCCGGGTGACCGACATGCCGCGCTCGAAGACGCCGGAGCAGACCCGGACGAAGGCGATGCGGTCGCGGTGGGCCGGGTCCATGTTCGCCTGGATCTTGAAGACCAGGCCGGAGAAGTCGGACTCCACCGGGCGGGAGCCGGTGGTCGCCAGCGGGCGCGGGCCGGGGGCCGGGGCCAGGTCGACCACGGCGTCCAGCAGCAGGCCCACGCCGATGTTGGTGAGCGCGGCGCCGAAGAACACCGGGGTGATCCTTCCGGCCCGGAACTCCTCCTCGTCCCAGCCGGGGCCGGAGGAGAGGACGAGCTCCATCTCCTCCAGGGCGGTCTGCCAGACCTCGCCCTCCTGCTCGGCGGCCTGATCGGCCGTCAGCTTCTCCTCCTCGGCCTTGTGGGTGCCGCCGGGGACGCGGGTGAAGCGGCGCATCTGCTCCGGGTTGCTCGCCTCGACCAGCCCGCGCAGGTTGCCGGCGTTGCCGACCGGCCAGACCACCGGCACCGGGGTGATCTCCAGGACGTTCTGGATGTCGTCCAGCAGTTCCAGCGACTCGCGGCCGCGGCGGTCCCACTTGTTGATGAAGGTGATCACCGGGACGCCGCGGTGGCGGCAGACCGAGAACAGCTTGCGGGTCTGCTCCTCCAGGCCCTTGGCCGCGTCCACCAGCATGATCGCGCAGTCGACGGCGGAGAGGACGCGGTAGGTGTCCTCGGAGAAGTCGGCGTGGCCGGGGGTGTCGACCAGGTTCATCACGTGGTCGCGGTGCCCGAACTGCAGCGCGGCGGAGGTGACCGAGATCCCGCGCTCCTTCTCCAGCTCCATCCAGTCCGAGGTGACGCCCTTGCGCCCGCTCTTGCCGTGGACTGCACCGGCCGAGGTGATCGCCTGCGCGTGCAGGGCCAGGGCCTCGGTGAGGGTGGACTTACCGGCGTCGGGGTGGCTGATCACGGCGAAGGTTCGCCGCCGCGAGGCTTCCTGGAGGACCTGGGTCGCGCTGGCGGGCTGGTCGGAGCTCACGGTGATTTCCTCGGTCCTGAAGCATGCGGGGGAACAAACCACCTTAACGAGGAACCCGCCCCCGAGTCGAACCACGCTCCTACCCAGGGGCGCGGGGAACTGCGCGACCAGCCCCCTACGAAGGTGCATGGTCGGCAGCGCGCGCAGTTGATCGAGCAGAGCCCCGCGCCCCTAAAAGACTAGAAGACCACCAGCGAGCGCCCGCCGCGCCCCGCGGCCATCCGCTCGAACGCGGCCGGGATCTCGTCCAGGGTGATCCGGTCGGTGATCAGGGCGTCCAGGTCGAGCCGTCCGGCCCGGACGTGTTCGGCGAGGACCGGGATGTCCTTGACCGGGTCGCTGTTGCCGTAGACGCACGCGGTGAGCGTGCGGGCGAAGTGGAAGACCTCCAGGGCCGAGAAGGAGACCAGGTCGTCCTTGCCGCCGATGCCGACGACCGTCACCCGTCCGCCCTTGCGGGTGGAGGACCAGGCCGCGCGGATGGTCGTGCTGCGGCCCACGCACTCGAAGGCGTGGTCCGCGCCGTTGCCGCCGGTGAGCCTCCGTACGGCCTTGGGGGTCTGCTCGTCGGCGAGCAGGAACTCGGTGGCGCCGTGCAGCCGGGCCAGCTCCTCCTTCTCCGGGCTGACGTCCACCGCGATGATCGGTGACGCGCCCGCGATCCGGGCCGCCTGGAGCACGGCCAGGCCGACCCCGCCGAGGCCGAACACGACCACGGACTCGCCGGCGCGCACCCGCGCCGCGTTGTGGATCGCGCCGTAGCCGGTGAGCACGGCGCAGCCGAGCAGCGCGGCCGAGGTCAGCGGGACGCCCTCGGGCAGCGGGATGATCGCGTTCTCGTTGACGATCGTCTCCTCGGCGAAGGCGGCGACGCCCAGGCCGGGGTAGAGGCCGGTGCCGTCGGGGAGGGCGGCGTAGGTCTCGACCGAGGCGGCGTACTGGTTCTCGCAGAGCCAGGGCTCGCCGATGGTGCAGAGGTGGCAGCTGCCGCAGGCGGGGGCCCAGTTGAGTACGACCGGGTCGCCGGGACGGACCGAGTCCACGCCCTCGCCGACGGAGACCACGGTGCCCGCACCCTCGTGGCCGAGGACCACCGGGGTCTTGGCCCTGAGCACGCCGTTGGCCAGTGAGAGGTCGGAGTGGCAGACGCCGGCGGCGGCCAGCTTGACCCGGACCCGGCCGGGGCCGGGCTCGGGGAGCTCGATCTCGGTGAGTTCGAGCGGGGCTCCCACGGTGGGGAGCAGGGCGGCGCGGACCATGGCTCGGGCCTTTCTCGGCGGGAGGGGGTGGGCGGTGCGGATCAGAACTGCAGCGACTTCGGCTGGAGGAACTCCTCCAGGCCGTGGCGTCCCAGTTCGCGGCCGACGCCGGACTGCTTGTAGCCGCCGAAGGGGGCGAGCGGGTTGAAGCGGCCGCCGTTGATGTCGATCTGGCCGGTGTCCATCCCGCGGGCGAAGGCGGCCGCGGTCTCGTTGTCGGCGGCCCAGACGCCGCCCGCCAGGCCGTAGGCGGTGCCGTTGGCGATCTCCAGGGCGTGCGCCTCGTCGCGGTAGGACAGGATCGACAGCACCGGGCCGAAGATCTCCTCCTGGGCGACGGTGGCGTCCGGGGTGACGTCGGCGAGGACGGTCGGGCGGATGTAGAAGCCGGTCTCCAGGCCCTCGGGGGCCTCCGGGCCACCCGCGACGACCCTGGCGCCCTCGGCGACCGCGGTCTCGATGTAGCCGCGGACCCGGTCCCGCTGCTTGGCGTTGACAACCGGGCCGAGCCGGGTCTCCGGGGAGGTCGGGTCGCCGGGGACGTACTTGGCGGCGGCCTTGGCCGCGATCGCGACGGCCTCCTCGTACTGGTCCTGGTGCACCAGCAGCCGGGTCCAGGCGGTGCAGGTCTGGCCGGAGTTGGCGAAGACGTTGCCGACGTTGACGTTGACCGCGCGGGCCAGGTCGGCGCCGGGCAGGACGACGTTGGCGGACTTGCCGCCGAGTTCCAGGGCGACCCGCTTGATGCCGCCGCCGGCGATCTCGGCGATCTTCGCGCCGACCGCGGTGGAGCCGGTGAAGGAGACCAGGTCGATCCCCGGGTGTCCGGCCAGGGCCGCGCCGGCGACCGTGCCGACCCCGGTGACCAGGTTGAACACCCCGGCCGGGAAGCCGGCCTCGTGCACGATCCGGGCGAACAGCCGGGCCACCAGCGGGGTGTCCTCGGCCGGCTTGAGCACCACGGTGCAGCCCGCGGCCAGGGCCGGGACGACCTTGGCGACCACCTGGTGCAGCGGGTAGTTCCACGGCGTGATGGCGGCGACCACCCCGGCCGGCTCGGCGTACACGGTCGAGTTGCCGACCTGCTCGGTGAACTCGTACCCGGCCAGGATGTCCAGGTAGGAGCCGGCGACGCCGAGCGGCAGGGCGGCCTGGACGTTGGTGGCGAAGCCGATCGGGGAGCCGAGCTCGGCGACGACGGTGGCGGCGATCTCCTGCTGGCGGGCGGCGAGGCCGTCGCGCAGCCGGGTCAGCGGCAGCAGGCGCTCGGCCGGGGTGGTCGCGCCCCAGCCGCGGGCCGCCGCTCGGGCGGCGCGTACCGCGGCGTCCACGTCCTCGGCGGTGCCGGCCGGGACGGACGCGATGACCTCCTCGGTCGCCGGGTTCAGTACCGGGATGCTGTCCGTCCCCAGGGACGGGACCCACTCGCCGCCGATGTACTGATCTCCATGCTGCTGCACCAGGTGGTCCTTCCGTCGCGGCTGCGCTGCCGGGCCGGCTGTTGGTCGGCCGACGTTAACTAGCAATGCTAATTAATCGCTCCGGGCAGCTCCGACGCAAGTGCCGTGTCGAGTGCCGCACGTCACGGTGCATCCGACATGCAGCGTCAGGTCGGCGCCGGGGGGTCGGGCGAGGTCAGGACGGGAACGGCGCCTCGCGCTGGCGCAGCTCCTCGGCCCGCGCGCCGGCCAGCTCCATCCGCACGGTGCAGCCCGTGTCCGAGGTCCTGACCTCGACGCTCTCGCAGATCTGGCGGGCCAGCCAGAGCCCTTCGCCGGGCTGCGGGCCGTCCGGGCGGGGGAGCCGGTAGCCGAGGGTGGGGTCGTCCAGGGCGCTGTCGGCGGGGCGGGGGCCGGGCTGGGTCAGCTCCACCGAGACGGTCCTGGCCTTGGACCAGATCGCCACGGATCCGTCCGTGAGGGGTACGGCCGGGTCCGGGTCCTCGGCCTCCGCCGCGGCGTGGGCCAGCAGCCGGGAGACCTCGGCGACGGCCAGCACCAGCAGTTCGGCCCGCTCCCGGTCCAGGCCCAGGTGCATGGCGTGGTCGGCGACGAAGCCGCGCAGATGGGCGCTGCCGGGTGCGGGGGTGCTCCAGCTGAGCCGGGCGGCGCCGGCCGGCGGCGGCTCCAGCGGTGCGGCCGCCGGGCTCTGCACACGGAAGTGGACCGGTTCCAGGTAGGCGTCGGAGACGGTGGTCCTGGTGCCGTCGATCCGCTGCGGATGGGTGCGCAGCGCGTCGGCCAGCACGTCGGGGCCGGCGATGCGGGAGTCGTAGGGGCAGATCATCCAGATGTTGGTGTCCGTGAGCAGTGCGTTGAGCTGCGACTCCATCTGTTTCCAGGCGGCGGCCTCGGCCCGGGAGCGGCCGGCCCAGACCGGCTCGGCGATGATCCGGACGTGGCGCGGGCCGTCCCCGTTCGCGGTGCTGCCGCCGGTCGCCGCGGTGTGCCGCCAGTAGCGCTCGAACGCGGCCACGCGCTGGGGCGGGCGGCGGCCGAAGTACGCCGTCTCGGCGAAGTCCAGTCGGTCGGCCCGGTCGCCCAGGGCCTCGCTGAGCAGCTCCAGATTGGCGGAGGTGGTGGCGGCCAGCACCGGTTCGCCGCGCCGGAAGCCCTCCTCCACGAAGGGCAGCGCCATGGCCAGGAACTCCTCGTCGGAGCCGTAGACGCAGACCTGGTGCCGGAAGTCCGGATCGGTGGAGCGGAAGCTGTCGGCGGTGTCCCAGCCGGCCATCCTGATGACCCGTCGGACGTGGGCGGCCGGACGCTCCAGGTGCAGCGAGCGGCCGTCGCTGAGGTCCTGCTTGGTGGCCATCAGCAGCCGCAGGCCCTCCAGGTCGATGAAGTCCAGACCCGACATGTCGACATGGAGATCCTCGTCCAGGTCGGCCCCGTCGGCCAGGGCCGCCTTCAGCGCCTGGGCCAGCGGGGTGTGCCCGCCGTCGCCGACCGCCCCGCTCAGCCCCAGCCCCGGGGTCGCCCCGCGGTGCCGGCGGATGACCAGCTCGCCGTCCTCGAACTGGGCGTTCTCGGCCGCCCTGCCGTTGTGCGCCGCGTCCACCACGGCCATGTCGGCCGAGGCGAAGGCCCGGTGGTCGTACTGGCACAGCGCCAGCACCTTGCCGCCGACCGCCAGCGGGGAGACCGCCTGCTCGTAGGCGACGATCTGCTGCATGGTGATGCCGTGCCTGGGCACCCAGCCGGTCTCGCCGGTGACCCGCAGCAGCCGGTAACCCTCGGCGGCGGCCTGCTCGATCAGCGAGTCCATCATGGCGACGGTGCGGTCGATGTCGAAGTACCCGTCGATCATGTAGACCAGGTCGGCCGGGACGATCAGCAACTGCCCGCTCGCCGCCAGGCCGTCCACGTCGATGCCGGCGCCGGTCAGCGTCTCCCGCACCCGGACCAGGGCCGGGCCGTCGTCCTCGGCGATGTAGATGACCTTGTCGTGCCACTGCACCCCGTCGCGGACGAAGGCGGCGGTCACCGCGGCGCGTTCGCGCTCGTCCCCGAAGACGAAGCAGAGGTGGTCATTGGGCCGCACGGCGCCGACGGGCACGGGCTGCTGGACGGTGGCCATCAGGCCTCCTGCTGCCGGCGGCTTCCGAATGCCGCGGATGCCGCAAATCTAGGGCGGAACGGTAGATCAGGTCAGCACCTTGGCGAAATCCGATGCCTGCGGTGAGCGATTCCGTGCCCCCGCGAACCCATAGACTCAGGCAATGCGATCGGATGCACACCCCGCGGCCAAGAGTGCCACCGGCGCGCGCGCCACCGCGCCCGCGCCCAGGGCGAAGCGGGTGCCGCGGGCCCAGCGCGAACAGCAGATGCTGGACGCCGCCGTGCGCGTCTTCTCCCGTTCCGGCTACCACGCGGCCTCCATGGACGAGATCGCCGAGGAGTGCGCGGTCTCCAAGCCGATGCTCTACCTCTACCTGGGGTCCAAGGAGGAGCTCTTCGCCGCCTGCATCCGGCGCGAGGCGGACCGGCTGATCGTGGCCGTGGGCCAGGCGGCCGAGCCGGGGCTGGAGGCGGGGGAGCAGCTGCGGCGCGGGCTCACCGCCTTCTTCGGCTTCGTCGCCGAGCACCGGGAGAGCTGGATCGTGCTCTACCAGCAGGCCCGGGCCCAGGGCGAGCCGGTGGTCGAGGAGGTCGCCGCGGCCCGCCGCCAGGTCACCGCCGCGGTCACCGCGCTGGTCCGCCGGGCGGCGCTGGACTCCGTCCCGCCGCCGCGCCCCGGCGAGCGCCCCGACCGCGGCGAGGCCGCCGCGGTCGCCCAGGCCATCGTCGGCGCTGCGGACGCCCTGGCCGGCTGGGTCCTCGACACCGGCCCCGAGCCGCCCGAGGAGACCGCCCGCCGGCTGATGTCGGTGATCTGGATCGGCCTGGAACCCCGCCTGCACGGCGCCCGCTACCGCAAGCCGTCGGAGTGACGGCGGCTCGGTGACGGCGGCTCGGTGACGACTGCGGCCTGGTGACGACCGCGGTCTGACGGGCTCTCACCAACCCAGCGCGGCCATCGCGGCGTTGTGGCCGGGGATGCCGCTGACGCCGCCGCCGCGGACCGCGCCGGCGCCGCAGAGCAGGACGTTGGGGTGGGCGGTGGCGACGCCCCAGCGGTCCGGCGGCGCACCGGCGTCGGTGTCGTCCTCCGCGAAGGGGAAGGCCAGGTCGCGGTGGAAGATGTTGCCGCCGGGCAGGCCGAGGTCGCGCTCCAGGTCCAGCGGGCTGCGCGCCTCCAGGCAGGGCCTGCCCTCGGCGTCCACCGCCAGGCAGTCGGCCAGCGGCTCGTCCAGCACCGCGTCCAGCTGGGCCAGCACCGCCGCGAGCGCGGCCTCACGCACGCTGTCGTGGTCGGAGCCGGCGAACAGCCGGGCCGGCAGGTGCAGCCCGAACAGGGTCAGCGTCTGGTAGCCCTGCTCGCGCAGTTCCGGGCCGAGGATGGACGGGTCGGTCAGCGAGTGGCAGTAGAGCTCGGACGGTGCGACGGACGGCACCGCACCCGCCTCGGCGTCCCGGTAGGCGTCCTCCAACTGCCGGTAGTCCTCCGCCACATGGAAGGTCCCGGCGAAGGCGGCCCGCGGGTCCACGTCCCGGTCGCGCAGCCGGGGCAGCCGGCGCAGCAGCATGTTCACCTTCAGCTGCGAGCCCTCCGGGTCGGGCCCGGCGGGCGCCTCGCCCAGCAGCCGCTCCAGCTCGCGCGGGGCGGCGTTGCACAGCACCTGCGCCGCGTCGACCCGCAGCTCCTCCCCGCCGAGGCGGAACACCACCTCGGCCTCGCTGCCGTCGGTCCGCACCGTCGTCACCTCACAGCCCGTCAGCAGCTCGGCCCCGGCCTTCCGGGCGGCCGAGGCCAGCGCGTCGGTGACCGCGCCCATCCCGCCGACCGGGACGTCCCAGTCACCGGTGCCGTTGCCGATCACGTGGTAGAGGAAGCAGCGGTTCTGCCGCAGCGAGGGGTCGTGGGCATGGGTGAACGTGCCGATCAGGGCGTCGGTCAGGACCACCCCGCGGACCAGGTCGTCGGCGAAGGACGCCTCCACCGCCTCCCCGAGCGGGCGCTCGAACAGCGCCTCCCAGGCGGCGTCGTCGCCGATCCGCTTGCGCAGCTCCGTCCGGGTCGGCAGCGGTCCGGTCAGCGTCGGGAAGACCGCCCTGGCCACCTGCCCGGTCCGCCCGTAGAACTCGCGCCAGGCCTGGAACTCCCGCCCCGAGCCGGTGAGCCGGCGGAACCCCTCGGCGGTGGCCGTCTCGTCGCCGTTGTCGACAAGCAGCCCTGTCGACCGGTCCGCCCGCTGCACCGGCGTGTAGGAGGACACCCTGCGCCGGCGCAGCTCCACCTTCAGGCCCAGATCCGTCCTGATCCGCTCGGGCAGCAGGCTCACCAGGTAGGAGTAGCGCGACAGCCGGGCGTCCACCCCGGCGAAAGCCCGCTCCGACACCGCCGCGCCGCCGGTGTGCCCCAGCCGCTCCAGCAGCAGCACGCTGCGCCCGGCCCGGGCCAGGTAGGCGGCTGCGACCAGCCCGTTGTGGCCGCCCCCGACCACCACCACGTCGTAGCGGCGCTGCAGCGGGGACACGTAGACGGAAGAGGAATCGCTCATTCGGAAGTCCTACCAGCCGGACGGGTCCTCGGCCAGACCTCGTCGTCGCTCACCCGTTCGGCCCGCAGCGGGTCGCCGGGCGGGCGGGCGCGTGTGAGCGTGAGGGCGTCCGAGACAGCCAGATTTCCGGAGGACCCGTCGTGCTGACGAACACCCGCCTTCGTACCTCGCTCGCGGCGGTGGCGCTGGCCGCGTCGCTGCTGGTGCTGCCGGCCTGCTCCAGCGGCAGCAGCAAGAGCTCCGTCAGCGCGGTCGGTGCCGCCGTGGCTGCGACGCCGACCAGCAGCGCCGACCGGGTCAAGTTCGCCAAGACCAAGTTCGTGGCCAACGCGAGCCTGGCCGCCGGGGCCGCGTACCAGTGGCTCTACAAGCCGTTCAAGGCGGGCACCTTCAAGAGCGGCGCCAAGGGCAGGACCTTCGCCCTGGTGAAGGGCGGCCTGGCCGGCGCCTTCACCTACAACCGGCTGAAGGCCGCGCTCAACGACGCCAAGGGTGACCCCACCCTGTCCAAGGCCACCGACGCGCTGTCGTCCGGTATCGAGAGCATCAAGAACCTGCCGAGCAAGATCAGGGGCGGCAACGCCACCGACGCGGACTTCAACCAGGTGCAGAGCGTCGTCGACGGGGTGAAGAAGGCCGCCTCGCAGAACGGCCTCAACGTCACCGACCAGGTGCCCTCGGCCGGCCAGCTCACCCAGATGGTGTCGAGCTGACCCCTTCGGCCCCGGCCGCACCGGCCTCGGCCCGCGCGAAGACGTAGCGCCACTGCCTGCGGCCGTCCGCCGCGTGGAACTGCTCCCGGACGTAGACCAGCGTCTGGGCCGGCCGGTCCGACGCGGCGGGCACCGTGGTCCGCTGCTCCGGGGGCACGCGTTCGGCAAGGTTGACCGGGACCGCCGCGACCCTGCCGTCCAGCGGCCCTCCCACGAACTGGACCCGGGCTCGGCGCATGGACCCCAGCCTCTCACTTCCGGCCCCTGGCACACACCACCCCTGTCGCACCCGTATCCTGCTCTGTACACATTCCGGTAACCCTGGGGTGCGTACGGTGGCGAGAGGGGCTCGATGCAATCCGCGGGCAGGCGATCCAACTGGTGGCGCAGGCGCTCGGGCCTGGGCGCGCGCGAAACCGGTCCGCTGGGCGCCGCGGAGGCTGCCGCCCGCCTGGAGTCCCGGCTGGAACAGCTGCTGCGCGCGGTCCGCGCGGGCTTCCCGGTCGCCCCGGCCGCGCACGCCGTCGACTACCGGTGCTCCTGCGGCCGGGTGGGCTGTCCCGCCCCCGCGCAGCACCCGCTCTCCTTCGCCTGGCAGTCGCAGGCGTCCGCCGACGCCGAGCAGGTCACCCGCTGGCTGACCCGGGACCCCGAGGCCAACGCGGTCACCGCGACCGGCCGCAACCACGACGTGCTGGACGTACCGGCGGAGGCCGGTCGGTTGGCGCTGGAGCGGATGGACAGCCTGGGCGTGGCGGTCGGTCCGGTCGCCGCGGTCGGCGAGGACCGCTACCTCTTCTTCACCACCAGCCGCTACGCGCTGGACGAGGACGAGTGGTGGACCTCGGAACTGGACACCAGCCCCGAGGACGTCTCCGAACACCCGGGCCTGCGGTGGCACACGCGCGGCAGCTACGTGCTGCTGCCCCCGTCCCGTCTCGCCGACGGCTCCACGGTCAGCTGGGTACGCGACCCGGACCGCCCCCTCCCCGACCCGCTACGCGTCCTGGACGTCCTCACGGACGCCTGCACCGCGGTTGGCGCCGTCGCGGTGGGGGAGCATTGGCTTATCGGTTAGCTGCGGCGCCTGCCTGGCTGGTCGCGCAGTTCCCCGCGCCCCTGCCGATTGCAACTGGCTCACTTGCAGCCCCCTAGGGGCGCGAGGAACTGCGCGACCAGCCACCGCACCACAGGTCACGGCAGAGTCAGCACCTCGGACCCGCTCTCGGTCACCACCAGCGTGTGCTCGAACTGCGCAGTGCGCCTGCGGTCCTTGGTCACCACCGTCCACCCGTCCGGCCAGATGTCGTGCTGGTAGGTGCCCAGGGTCAGCATGGGCTCGATGGTGAAAGTCATCCCCGGCTGCATCACCGTGGTCGCATACGGGCTGTCGTAGTGCGGCACGATCAGGCCGGAGTGGAACGACGTGTTGATGCCGTGCCCGGTGAAGTCCCGTACGACGCCGTAGTTGAAGCGTTTGGCGTAGGACTCGATGACCCGCCCGATCACATTGATCTGCCGCCCGGGCTTGACCGCCGCGATCCCGCGTCGGGTGGCCTCCCTGGTCCGCTCCACCAGCAGCTTGGACTCCTCGTCCACATTGCCGACCAGGTAGGTGGCGTTGAGGTCGCCGTGCACCCCATGGATGAACGCGGTGACGTCCAGATTGACGATGTCGCCGTCCTGGAGCACGGTCGAGTCCGGGATGCCGTGGCAGATCACCTCGTTGACCGAGGTGCAGATGGACTTGGGGAAGCCCCGGTAGCCCAGGTCCGAGGGGTAGGCGTCGTGGTCGCACATGTACTCGTGGGCGATCCGGTCCAGCTCGTCCGTGGTCACGCCGGGCGCGATGGCCGCGGCCGCGGCGTCCATGGCCCTGGCCGCGATCCGTCCGGCGATCCGCATCTTCTCGATGGTCTCCGCGGACTGCACCTCCGGGCCGGTGTAGGGGGCGGGCCCCTTGCGGCCCACGTACTCGGGGCGCGGGATGTGCGCCGGGACGCTGCGGGTCGGTGACAGGGTGCCGGGAACGAGTGGAGACATGCGGGCGATTCTAGGGGGTGTCCGGCGGGCCCCGGAGTGCGACGCGAAGCCCTGGGCAGGATGCTGATGGCGGACGCGAGCGCGGCGCAACACCGGGAAACGTAGGGAGAAGCGTGATGGCCGACGGTGCCGACAAGGCCGAGGGCTGGTTCTACTGCCTCAAGCACAAGACCGTGGAGCAGGGCATGGTCTGCCCCGCGCGCAACCGGCTCGGGCCGTATGCGACCGAGGCGGAGGCCGCAAGGGCACTGGAGAAGACCAAGGAGCGCAACGAGGAGTGGGACAACGACCCCCGCTGGCAGTGAGCGGACCCCGCACCAACCCCGCACGGACGGCGGGCGGACGGCAGCGACACGGTAAGGGGCTGGCATTCCGGATATTCCGGACAGCTCTTGGCGTGGCGGCGCTGATCGTGCCAGGGTTGCCGTCGAGACCGGCATGGGTACGCACTTCCCGCACCGGTGAGGGTACGGGCACGGCGGGGGCGCACGCGGGTGGCGGACAGGGCAGCGGCGGCACAGCGGCGGAGCGGTGATCCCGGGTCAGCCCCTGCCGAATCCCGCTCCGGCGCCCCTAGCCGCAGCGCCCGCCGCCCCAGTGCCCGCGGACCGCTCCTGCTGCTCGCCGTCGTGGTCGGAACCGCCGTGGCCGCGGTGTGCCTGCGGGCCGGGGGTTCCGCCCCGCTGGGCGGGGTCGGCGTGCTGCACGGGCTGTGGCTGCTGGTCGCCCTGGTGGTCTTCGCCGGCGGCTGGTACGGCGTGGCCCAGTACCAGGCCCGGCAGGGCGAGCGGCCGCTGGGGACGCCGCGCGAGGAGCGCCTGCAGACCCTGACCGTCGCCGCGCTCGGCATCATCGGGCTGGCGACCACCGTCGGGGTGGCCATGCTCGGACTGACCCACACCGGCCCGCCGGACCTGCCGCCACCGGACCTGACCCCGGTCACACCGCCGCCGAACCAGCAGCCCAGCCCCCTGGCCCTGCCCAGCCTGGCACCGGCCAGGAAGAGCGGCTCGCACCCCTTTCCGGTCGGCGAGGTGCTGCTGGTCCTGATCAGCCTGCTGGCCGTGGCGGCCGTCGTGGTCCTGGCGGTCTTCGTGAGCCGCTGGCTCCAGGCCCGCAGGACGCCCCCGCCGGTGCTCCGGTCCACCCTCGCCCCGGAGGACGACGACGGCGCCACGCTCGGCGACGCCGTCCGGGCCGGGCGGCTGGCGCTGCAGGGCGAGGACGTCAGGGCCGCGGTGATCGCCTGCTACGCCGCGATGGAGGAGTCCCTGGTCGCCGGCGGGGTGCGCCGCCACGCCGCCGACAGCCCGGCCGACCTGCTGCGCCGGGCCTCCGAGGCGGGTCTGCTGGCCGGTCTGGCACCGCATCAGCTCGCCGGCCTGTTCCGCGAGGCGCGCTACTCCACCCATCCGATGACCGAGTCCGACCTGCAGCAGGCGCGGGCCGCGCTCGACGAGATCAGCGCCCTGCTCGCGGAGCGCGCCGCCCGGCTGGAGGCCGAGGCCGCAGCGGCGGCTGCGCTGGCCGAGCAGGCGGCAGCGGCCGAGGCGGCAGCGGTGCCGGTGTCGAAGGGGGCGGAGGCCCGATGAGTCCGCGAGCGGTACCACGCCTGGCCGTCCTGCCGGAGTCGCTCCTCTGGCTCGGCGCCGCCGCGCTCTGCTCCGAGGTGGCGCTGGCGCTGGTCGGCGGGCTGCCGGGGGCGGCCACCGGGGCCGCCGTCCTGGCCGTCGCCGGGATCCTGGCGGTGCGCTACGTCCACGGCGCCCAGGCCATGGACAGCGACTACCGCCGCAAGGTCCACCTGGTCGGCAGCCGCGAGCCGACCCTGCGCTACTGGGACGCCGCGATCGAGGACGCCCTCGACTCCATGAGCGGCTACGAACTGCACCTGCGGCCGCTGCTGCAGCGCCTCTACGCGGTGCGCCTGGCCGAGCGGCACGGGGTCTCCCTGGACACCCAGCCCCGGCAGGCCGCCGCGATCATCGGCCCCGAGCTGTGGCCCTGGATCGACCCCACCCGGCCCCGCACCGGGCGCCATCCGCTGGACGTCGGCCCGCCGGCGCCCGCGGCCGGCAACGGGGCCGCGGGCCGGCAGCGGCGCAGCACCACCCGCCGGGTCGACCCCCGGCTCGCCCCCGACCCCATCAGCGGGCCCGTCCTGACCGCCCTCGTCGAACGCCTGGAAAAGATGTGACGTGACGCCGGATCCGTCGACCCCGCCGATACCGCCCCTTCCCGAACCGTCCGAACCGTCCGAACCGGACATGAGGAGCGCAGTGACAACCGTGAGCCCGCAGGACGCCCCGGTCCTGACGCCCCAGCAGGCGGGCAGCCGCGCGCACGAGGTGCTGACCGAGGTCGAGCGCGCCGTCGTCGGCAAGCGCCAGGCGCTGGAACTGGTCATGCTCGGCGTGCTGGCCGGCGGACACGTCCTGATCGAGGACCTGCCCGGCCTGGGCAAGACCCTGCTGGCCCGGTCCTTCGCCACCGTGCTCGGCCTGGACTTCAGCCGGATCCAGTTCACCCCCGACCTGCTGCCCTCCGACGTCTCCGGCGCCCCGTTCTACGACCAGCGCAGCGGAGAGATGGTGTTCCGTCCCGGGCCGGTCTTCACCAACCTGCTGCTCGCGGACGAGATCAACCGCACCCCGCCGAAGACCCAGGCGGCGCTGCTGGAGGCGATGGCCGAGGCCCAGGTCTCGGTGGACGGCACCACCCGTCGGCTGCCCTCGCCCTTCGTGGTCATCGCCACCGACAACCCGATCGAGTACGAGGGCACCTACACCCTGCCCGAGGCCCAGCTGGACCGCTTCCTGCTCCGGGTCAGGATGGGCTACCTGCCGGTCGCCGACGAGGCCGCGATGCTCCGGGCCCGCCTGGACCGGTCCGCGCCGGAGGCCGTCCTCAAGCCGCTGACCGACCCGGCCGAGGTGCTGGCGATGCGGGACAGCCTGGAGCGGGTCGAGATCGACGACGATCTGGTCGACTACATCGTGGCGCTGATCGACGCGACCCGTAAGCACGCCCAGATCCAGGTCGGCGCCTCGCCCCGGGGCGGCCTGGCGCTGGTGCAGCTGGCCCGGGCCCGGGCGGTCATGGCCGGACGCGACTTCGTCACCCCGGAGGACGTCAAGTCGGTGGCGGTCCCCGCGCTGGCGCACCGGATCAGCCTCAAGCCGGAGCTCTGGGTGCGCCGGATCAGCGCCGACGACGTGATCGCGGGGGTGGTGGAGACCGTGCCCACACCGCGGACCACGCCCCGCAGCGCCACGCGGACCGGTGCGCAGATCGCCCCGCAGACCACTCCGCCCCAGGCATGACAGTGGGTCGGACGCTCCGGCGCAGATCGGCCCGGGCCGCAGCGGGACGCGCGACCGGTGCCGCGGCGGCCCCGGTCGAGCCCGCGCCGCTGCTCCCGCCGGAGGTGCGCCGCGCGCTCGGCGGCGACGGCACCCACCGCCCGGACTCCGAGCCGCCCGCCCCCGGCCCGGACGGCGCCCGCCCGTCCGAGCGGGCGCTGCGGCTGGCCACGGTGGCCGCGGTGGCGACGGCGGCCGCGGTGCTGACCGGGCAGCCCTGGCTGCTGGCGCTGGCCGTCGGCCCGGCGGTGCTGCTGGTCCTGGCCGGCGTCGGCGGCCGACCCGACCGGGCCGGGGCCACCGCCGAGGTCGGCTCCCGGCGCTACTTCGAGGACGAGACGGTCACCGTGCGGATCACCGTCCACTTCGACGGCGCCGTGGGCTGGATCGACCCCGGTGTGGCCCCGGGCCCGGGCACCGAACTGCTCTCCGTGGACGTCACCGGATCCGTCGTCACCCTGGGCTTCACCGCCACCCGTTGGGGCCGCTGGTCGCTCGGCGTGGTCGACCTCGACCTCTACGACGCTGGGGGGCTGGCCCGCTCCACGGTCCGGGTCGACCTCGGCGAGATCGAGGTCTTCCCGGTGCCGGCGGACGGCAGGCTCACCCCTATCCCGGTCCGGCTGCCGGACCGGCTGGGCGAGCACACCGCCCGCCAGTCCGGCGAGGGCATCGAGGTCATCGGGGTGCGGCCGCACGTCTGGGGCGAGCGCCAGCGCCGCATCCACTGGCCGTCCACGACCCGGCGCGGCTCCATCCAGATCAACCAGTTCGCCGCCGAGCGCACCGCCGACGCGGTGGTCCTGCTGGACGCCTTCAGCGACGTCGCGGACCCGGTCACCGGCAGCTCCAGCCTGGACGAGTCGCTGCGGGTCGCCGCCGGCCTGGTCCGCACCTATCTGCGCAGCCACGACCGGGTCGGCATCGTCTCGGTCGGCGGCAAGCTGCACTGGCTGCAGCCCGGCACCGGCGACGCCTACTTCTACCGCATCGTGCAGACCGTCCTGGACGTCCGCCGGGACCTCACCTTCCACACACCCGACCTCAGCCGGCTCCCGCCGCCCGCGCTGCCGCACGGCGCGCTGGTCTACGCGGTCACGCCGCTGGCCGACAACCGGATCATGGACGTGCTGGGCGGCCTCGCCGAGCACGGCAACCCGATCGCGGTGGTCGAGATCCCGATCGGCGACCCCAGGATCGCCGCGGACGACCCGGTGGAGCAACTGGCCCTGCGGCTCTGGCGACTGGACCGCGAGGCGGTCCGCTTCAGCCTGGTCGAGAAGGGCATCCCGGTCGTCCCCTGGCTGGGCGAGACCCTCGACCTGTCCCTCGCCCCGCTGCTGCGCAGCCGTCTCTCCGGGAGGGTCGGTTGACCACGACCAAGGCCTCGACCTCGGCCACGACCACCGAAACACCGGGGCCCGGCCTCGACCGCCCGGTCCAGCTCCTCGGCTGCGCGCTGGCGCTGCTGGTCACCGACCCCACCTCCTGGGCCGGCCGGCCCGCCGTCGACTACGTCGTGCCGCTCTTCGCCCTGGCCGCGGCCCTGTTCGCGGCGGCCCCGCTGACGGCGCGTCCGGTCGCCGACGGCTACCGCTGGTACGCCCGGCTGGCCCGGCACCGCAACACCGCCTTCGCGGTGCTGTGCATCGTCCTCGCCGCGACCGACCCGCCCCCGGCCTGGCTCGCCGCCGTCGACGCGGCCCTGCTGCTCACCTACCTGCTCGCGGTCGACGCGGTGGCCGCGGGCCCGCCCGGCCTGCGCCTGCTCCGCCGCCCGCTCACCCTGCTCGCCGCCTACGGCGGCACCGCAGCCGTGCTGGCGGCCGCCCTGCTCCCGACCACCTCGCTGGGCCCGTCGTCCCGCCTGATCGCCGCCCTCGCCCTGATCGGCGCCGGGGCCGCGGTGGCGGTCGCGTTGGGGATCAGGGGCCGGCGGGGATAGCGGCCGGGCGGCGGGGTCAGCCGGCCAGGACGGCCGGGTCGGCCTCCTGCTGCCGCACCGCCTCCGCGGCGCGCCGCTCCCGCATCGCGACCGCGTGCGGATCGGTGCGGGCGTCGTAGCGCATCAGCGAGGGCAGCGCGGCGGCCAGGGCGCTGACCGCGAGGACGCAGGCCAGGCCGCCGACCCAGATCGAGGCCCGCACGCCGACCAGGGCGGCCATCCCGCCGGCCCGGACCTGGCCGAGCTGCGGACCGACCGAGTAGCTGAGCAGTTCCACACCGGCGAGCCGACCGCGCAGCTCGTCCGGGATGGTGCCGTTCCACAGGGTGGCCCGGAACAGCCCGCTGACCATGTCCGCCGCGCCCGCCGCGACCAGGCAGAGCAGCACCGGCCAGACGTTGCTGAACAGCCCGGCGCCGGCGACGGCCGCACCCCAGCCGATCGCCGCCCACACCACCATCCGGCCGTGCCGGTGCACCGAGGAGGCCCAGCGGCTGGTGAGGGTGGTCAGCAGCGCGCCGACCGCGAAGGCCGCGTACATCAGCCCCAGGGACCAGTCGGCGTGCAGCCGGTCCGCGAGGAAGGGGAAGACCGCGGTCGGCATCGCGAAGAGCATCGCGGCGATGTCGACCGCGTAGGTGCCGAGCAGTTCCGGACGGCTGCGGGCGTAGCGCAGGCCGTCGGCGATCGCCCGCAGCGAGGGCTTCTCGGCGGAGGCCAGGGCGGGGACCGGCTTCAGCCGGTACATCAGCAGCACCGAGGCGACGAAGGTCGCCAGGTCGATCGCGTAGGCGACGGAGACACCGGCCGAGGTGGCGATGACACCGGCCAGGGCCGGGGCGGCGATGGCGCCGGCGTTCCAGCGCAGCGAGTTCAGCGAGGCGGCGGCGGTGAGCTGGTCGTGCGCGACGATCTGCGGGGTGAGGGCGTCCAGGGCCGGACGCTGGATCGCGCCGAAGGCCGAGCTCAGTGCGGCGACCAGGTACAGCGGCCAGACAGCCGGATGCGGCAGCAGCGCGTTCCCCAGCAGCGCCGCGGCGCACAGGCCCTGGGCGACCTCGCTGCGCAGCACCAGCCTGCGCCGGTCCATCGCGTCCGCGAGCGCCCCGCCCCACAGACCGCAGACGATCAGCGGGACCAGCTCGACCGCGCCGATCAGCCCGACCGCCAGGGAGGAGCCGGTCAGCTGCTTCAGCTGGAGCGGGACCGCGACCAGGGTGAGGTAGCTGCCGAAGACGGTGATCGCCCCGGCGCTCCACAGCAGCCTGAAGTCCCGTGAGCCGCGCCAGGGGGAGAGGTCCACGGTGAACGCGGCGGCGAGGCGGCGCAGTGCACCGGGGGCGGCGGGCGGGATGTCGTTCGAGGTCACAGCGGTCGATCCTGACCCGGGCAGCCGGGCGGAGGCAAACCGTTATCCGCGGGCGGAGCCGTCGTCGCGGCTGCTCACCAGCGCATCGGCGGCGGCGCGGCGGTCAGCCGTTCGATCGCGCGGGCCAGTGCGCCGCGCAGTGCGCCGCTGCGCGGTGCGGGAGTTGACGGTTCGCCGGCGGCCGCGCTGACGAGGTGTTGGACGATGTCGAAGTCCGGCGCCCCGGCGCCGTCGGGGACGGTCAGCGCCTCGTGGGCCAGCCCGCGCAGCTCGCCGTCGGCGGCGCCCAGGTCCGCCTCCAGGGCCAGGATGGTGGCGCCGGAGCGCCGCGCCCCGTGCACCCGCTCCAGCAGCCCGCCGTCGGAGCCGCCGGGGGCGACGACCAGCACGGTCTCGCCGCGTCCGGCCTGCTCCAGACGGTGCAGCGGGACGGCGAGGTGCGGGGGCGCGCCGGGCGGAACCGTGCGCCGCAACAGGGTGGGGGAGAGCTCGGGGAGACCGCTCCAGGACGCCTCGTCGTCCAGGTGCGCGGCGAGGTGCCAGGGCTCCTCGGAGTCGGCGCCGACCAGCAGCAGCCCGCCGGGCGCGGCCGAGCGGCGGGTGACCGCGCCGCGCAGGGCGCCGGCGAAGCCCTGGGTCCGCTCCGGCCAGCCCGATCCGGCGAGCAGTTCCCGCAGCACTGTGACCCTGGCCGCATCCATGCCCCTCATGCTGCCGTAGTCGGCGCCGCTGATGGGAGTATTCGGGAATGACTGCACCTCAAGAGACCACAGCCGGCGCCGCTCCGGCCCCCGCGCGCAGCCCCTTCGACCTGCCGGACGTCTCCGGCCTGGTCGTCGGCGTCCTCGGCGGCACCGGGCCGCAGGGCCGTGGCCTGGCCTACCGGCTCGCCAAGGCCGGCCAGCAGGTGGTGATCGGCTCCCGCAGCGCCGAGCGCGCCCAGGAGAAGGCCGACGAGCTGGGCCACGGCGTGCGGGGCGCGGACAACGCGACCACCGCGGCCGAGAGCGACATCGTGATCGTCGCGGTGCCCTGGGAGGGCCACGCGGAGCTGCTGGCCTCGCTGCGCACCGAGCTGGCCGGGAAGATCGTCGTCGACTGCGTCAACCCGCTGGGCTTCGACAAGCAGGGCGCCTACGCGCTCAAGCCGGAGGAGGGCAGCGCCGCCCAGCAGGCCGCCGCGCTGCTCCCGGACTCGCGGGTGACCGCCGCCTTCCACCACCTCTCGGCGGTGCTGCTGCTGGACCAGGCGGTGGACGAGGTCGACATCGACGTGCTGGTGCTGGGCGAGGAGCGGGCCGCGACCGACGCCGTCCAGGCGCTGGCCAACCGGGTGCCGGGGATGCGCGGGGTGTTCGCGGGACGGCTGCGCAACGCGCACCAGGTGGAGTCGCTGGTCGCCAACCTGATCTCGGTGAACCGCCGCTACAAGGCCCACGCGGGCCTGCGGGTCACGGACATCTGAAACCCCCGGGACGGGACCCCGGCACGGATCCCTGGGACCCCTCGGACCGGAACGGGCCGGACGTCGGACACAATGGTCCTCGTCCGGCCCGTTCCGTCGTCCCGCTCCCCGGAGTCCCCGATGCCCCGCTTCGCCCTGCTTGCCTTCGTCCTCGCCGCCCTGGCCCTGGTCGCCGCCGTGGTCTCGGTGCTGGCGGGTTTCTGGATCGGCCTGGTCTGGGTGCTGCTGGCGGGGATCTCCAGCAACGTCGGCTGGGTGCAGTGGCGGCGCGCCCGGATGTGAGCCGATGTGACCCGGTCCGAGCCCGGGGCCTCCGCCGGTCAGCTGCCGAAGAGGCTGCCCAGGTGGAAGTTGAAGAAGTGGAAGGCGTTGGAGCCGACCGAGGCGAACAGCGCGCTGTCGCCGAACCAGCTCAGCACCCGGTAGATCACGTCGTTGAAGAACCAGTTGTTGACCGTCGGGTTCCACAGCAGCAGGAAGACGATCATCATCCCGTACGGGGCCAGGTTGCCGAACGCGCGCCGGTTGTCGTAGGAGAGCCAGGGCTCGATGATCCCGTAGCCGTCCAGCCCGGGCATCGGCACCAGGTTGAGGATGCCGGCCATCAGCTGCAGCATCGCCAGGTAGCCGAGGCCGGAGAAGAACGCCGGGTGGGCGGTGTCGGTGCCGACCTGGCTCAGCGGGATCAGCAGCACCAGCGCCAGCACCAGGTTGACGGCCGGGCCGGCCGCCGAGATCAGGCTGTGCTTCCACTTCCCTTGGATCCGGCCGCGCTCGATGAAGACCGCGCCGCCGGGCAGCGCGATGCCGCCCAGGATGATGAAGATCAGCGGCATCACGAAGCTGTAGATCGGGTGGGTGTACTTCAGCGGGTTCAGGGTCAGGTAGCCCTTGGTGCCCACCGAGATGTCCCCGCCGTGCAGTGCCGTCCGGGCGTGCGCGTACTCGTGCAGGCAGAGCGAGATCAGCCAGCCGGCCACCACGAATAGGAACACGCCGACCCTGGCGTCGCCCCATCCGCTCCAGAGGGCCCACCCGGAGGCGACCAGGACGGCGAGCAGCACCCAGAAGATCACGCTGATCTTCCGGTCGGCCGAGGGTGAGGGACGGGCGTCGGTGTACGTCATCAGTGCGTGGCTCCGAAGGGCGGGGGAGTGCCGATCATGCCGCCTCGCCTCTCCCCGCGACAAGCGACACCCAGGTGTCAACCACTGGAACGACCGTGTTCGGCAGTGCGTTCCAACCGATGGCGTCCATACGGGAGAATGATCCGATGCAGTATGGCGTCCTCGGCACCACGCAGGCGCTCCGCGACGACGGCACCGAGGTGCCGCTCGGGGGGCAGCGGCTGCGCGCCCTGCTGGCCGCGCTGGTGCTGCGCGGCGGGCGGGCGGTGCCGGCCTGGGCGCTGATCGAGGAGATCTGGGGCGAGCAGCCCCCGGCCGATCCGCAGGACGCGCTGCAGACGCTGGTCGCCCGGCTGCGCCGGGCCCTGGGCGCCGACCAGCTGGTCTCGGCGGCGGACGGCTACCGGCTGACGGGCCACCGCAGCGACCTGCGGCGCTTCGAGGAGCTGGCGACGGCCGCCGACACCGGCTCGCTGCGCGCCGCGCTGGCGCTGTGGCGCGGACCCGCCCTGGCCGACCTGCCGACCCGGACCGACGCGGCCGCCCGCTGCGAGGCGCAGCGGGACGCGGTGCGGCTGCGGCTGCTGGCCGAGGAGCTGGCGCTCGGGAACCCGGCCGGGGTGCTGGCCGAGCTGGCGGAGCTGATCGAGCGGCAGCCGCTGGACGAGCCGTTGCGGGCGCTCCAGCTGCGCGCCCTGCACCGGGCCGGGCGCACCCCCGAGGCACTGCTGGGCTACCAGGACTTCCGCCGCCGCCTCGCCGAGGAGCTGGGCACCGACCCGGGACCCGAGCTGCGCGCCCTGCACCTCGAACTGCTCGCGCCGGCGCCCGGACCGACCCCCGCCCCGGCGCCCGCGGCCCCGCCCGAGCGCGCGCCAGCGCCGCAGGCCGCCCGGACCAACCTCCGCCCCCGGATGACCAGCTTCGTCGGCCGCGACACCGACCTGGCCGCGCTGCGGTCCGCGCTCGCGTCCCGGCGGCTGCTGACCCTGATCGGTCCCGGCGGCAGCGGCAAGACCCGGCTGGCCCAGCAGGCCGCCGAGGCACGGGCCGGCGACTTCCCGGACGGGGTGTGGATGGTCGAGCTGGCGCCGCTGGACGATCCGCAGGCGGTCACCGGCGCCGTCCTCAGCGCCCTCGGGCTGCGCGCCACTCAGCTGCACGTCGGCGGCAAGACCGATCCGCTGGCGGCCGAGTTGCTCTCCGGTCCGCTGGGCACCGCGCCCGAGGCCGAGACGCCGCTGCGGCAGCTGTTGGACCACTGCGCCCAGCGCCGGCTGCTGCTGGTCCTGGACAACTGCGAGCACCTGGTGCAGCCCGCCGCCGAGCTGGCCGAGCGGCTGATCACCGGCTGCCCCGGGGTCACCGTCCTGGCCACCAGCCGGGAGCCGCTGGGCGTGCCGGGCGAGGCCGTCGTCCCGGTCGACCCGCTGCCCGACCCGGCCGCGCTGCGGCTGCTGGCCGAGCGCGGCGCCGCCGCCCGCCCCGGCTTCGACCCGGCCGATCCGGCCCAGGACCCGGAGGCCTGCGCCGAGATCTGCCGCCGCCTGGACGGGCTGCCGCTCGCCATCGAGCTGGCGGCGGCCCGGCTAAGGGCCCTGACGCCACGTCAACTCGCCGACCGGCTGGACGGACGGTTCCAGCTGCTCGGCGGCGGCACCGGCAGCCGCACCCTGCTGCCGCGCCAGCAGACCCTGCGCGCCGTGGTCGACTGGAGCTGGGACCTGCTGGACAAGCCGGAACGCACCCTGCTGGCCCGGCTCTCGGTGTTCGCCGGCGGCTGGACCCTGGAGGCGGTCGAGGAGATCTGCGCGGACGACTCGCTGCCCCGCGAGGAGGCGGTCGCCCTGCTGGCCTCCCTGGTCGACAAGTCGCTGGTCCAGGTCTCGCTGCGGACCGCGGACGGCCGCGGCCCGCGCTACCGGATGCTGGAGACCATCCACGAGTACGCCCGCGAGCGGCTGGCCGAACAACCGGCCGACGAGGAAGCAGAGATGACGCGCCGTCATCTGGTCTGGGCCCGGGAGCTGGCGCGTACCACCGACCCGCTGCTGCGCGGCGGTGAGCAGCTCGGCGCCCTCGCCCTGCTGGAGGCCGAGCACGACAACCTCCGGGCCGCGCTGCGCCGGGCCGTCGCCGGCGGGGAGCAGCAGGAGGCGCTCTGCCTGGTGCTCTCGCTGGCCTGGTTCTGGACGCTGCGCGACTTCCAGGAGGAGGCCCGCAACTGGGTCGCGGCGGTGGCCGCGATCTACCCGGACGAGCCGGCGGCGGAGCGGCCCGGACCGCCGTCGCAGGAACCGCTGCCGCAGGGACCGCTCGACCTGCCGCCGCCTTGGTCCGCCGAGCTGCAGGACGAGGCCGTACGCGGACTGCGAGTACTGCAACTGGTGAGCCTGGGAAGCGAGTTCGGCCGGATGCCGACACAGCCGCAACAGCAGGCCGTCGCCGCGATGCTGACCGGCTACCGCCCCGAACTCCCGCAGTCGGCCCGGCTTCCGGTGCTCTACCGGGTGCAACTGGCGATGCAGTCGGGGCTGATGAACGAGCTGTACCCGGGCATCGACGACCTGGTCGAGTCCTGCCGGCTGCACGACCGCCCCTGGGAACTCGCCTACGCCCTGCAGTTGCGCTGCAAGCTGCGCAACGACCAGTCGGGGCAGCGGGTGCCCGCCGAGGCCGACGCCGCCGAGAGCCTGGGCCTGTTCACCCGGCTCGGCGACCGCTGGGGCATGGCCGAGGCACTGGCGGGGCAGTCGGAGACGGCGGGGATGATCGGCGACTACGGGACCGCCGCCCGCTGCGCCCGCGAGGCCATCGAACTCGCTGAGAGCGTCGGCGCCGACCAGAGCATCCCCATCCTCCAGGTACGGCTCGGCGACGCACTGCTGGGTGCGGGCAGTCCGGAGGAGGGCGAACACTGGCTGCGGCTCGGGGTGGAGTCGTCCCACAGCCACGGCCCGTTCGGGCAGGGCGCGGGCTTCTACGGAGCGGTGGTGCTGGCTGCGCTGCGGGCCCAGCAGGGCCGGTTCGCGGAGGCGCGCGGTTTCCTGGAACCGCTGCTCCCGCCGTTCAGCGACGACAGTCTGGCCTCCATGCTGGGCGGGATGCTGGACTGCTTCCTCGGCTGGATCGACGCCATGGAGGGGCGGCCCGAGGAGGGCCGGCAGCGGTTGCGGCGCGGCCTCGCGTCCATCCTGGACCACCCGATGGCCTCGTTCGTCGACGAGACCTTCGCGCTGCTGATGGCGCCCACCTCGGCCTACATCCTGCTCGCCTGCCACCGGGCCGGCCTCGGCCGGGCCGAGCACCCGGAACTGCGGGCGATCCGGCTGCTCGGCGCCCACGACAGCAGGATCCCGCTCACCGCCGTCCACCACCTGGCGCGACCGATGCTGGCCGAGACGGCGGACGAGCTGCGCCGGATCGTCGGCGACGAGGCCTACGAAGCCGCCCGCGCCGAGGGAGCGGCCCTCGACACGGACGGCATCGTCGCGCTGCTGCGGGACTGAGCGCCTGTCCTCGCACCCCCGTCGGACCGTCAGGTCCGCTTCTTGAACTTCATCACCGCCAGCGGTGCGAACACCGCCGTCAGCCCCACCGACCAGGCCAGCACCTCCAGCGCCGGGTGCAGCACCGGGCCGCCGTTGATCAGCGCCCGGCTGGAGTCGGCCAGTGCGGACAGCGGGTTGACCTTGGTGAACGCCTGCAGCCAACCCGGCATGGTGCTGGTCGGTGCGAAGGTGGAGCTGCCGAACTGCAGCGGCATGATGATCAGGAACCCGATCCCCTGCACCGCCTGAGGGCTCTTCAGCGCCATGCCGAGCAGCATCGACACCCAGACCATCCCGGCCCCGAACGCCATCGCCAGCGCGAGCGCCAGCAGCAGTTGCAGCGGCCCGGTGTGGATCCGCAGGCCCAGCAGCATCGCGAAGGAGATCAGGATCACCAGCGACAGCAGCGAACGGCAGCTCTCCGAGATCAGCTTGGAGATCAGCACCGAGGCCCGGCCGATGGGCAGGGTGCGGAACCGGTCCATCACGCCGGTCTGGAAGTCGGAGTTCAGCCCGGTGCCCACGGCCATGGCCAGGCTGATGCCGATCTGCCCCAGCATCCCGGGGACCATGTACTGGATGTAGTGGCCCTGGCTGCCCGCCACCGCACCGCCGAACACGTACACGAAGAGCACGGTGAAGATGATCGGCATCAGGATGGCGTCGAACATCGACTCGGGGTCGGCCTTGATCCGCATCAGATTGCGGCGGGTCAGCGCGCCGATGTGGGCCAGGTAGGCGCGCGGGCTGATCCGCTGGTCGTCCAGCGGCGGCAGGGGAAGTACGGCGGCACTCATCAGACACGCTCCATCCGGCTCTGGTCCTGCTCTGCCTGCTGATCCCGCTCTGCGGGCTGCGCCGGAACGTCCTTCGCGGTCGCGCCGGTGACGGCCAGGAAGACGTCCTCCAGGCTCGGCAGCCTGGTCTCGATCCCGGCGACGCCGAACCCCCGGCGCCCCAGCTCCCCGATCAACGCGGTCAGCTGCTCCTCGTCGCCCACCGGCAGCACCAGCTCGCCGCGGGCCGCCACGGCACCGTGCCCGGCCAGGCAGCGCACCATCTCGTCGAGCTGCTCGGGACGGGCCGGACGGACCGTCAGCGTCTGCCCGCCGACCTGCCGCTTCAGCGCCTCGACACTGCCCTCGGCGATCACCCGGCCCCGGTCGACGACCGTCACGTCGTCGGCCAACTGCTCGGCCTCGTCCATGTACTGGGTCGTCAGCAGCACGGTGGAGCCCTCGGAGACCATCCGCTGGACCTCCTGCCAGACCTCGTTGCGGGTCCTCGGGTCCAGGCCGGTGGTCGGCTCGTCCAGGAACAGCACCCGCGGCTGACCGATCATGGAGGCGGCCAGGTCCAGCCGGCGCCGCATCCCGCCCGAGTAGGTCTTCACCGGCCGTCTGGCCGCCTCGGTCAGCGAGAAGCGCTCCAGCAGTTCCAGCGCCCTGGCCCTGGCGCCCTTGGCGCTGAGGTCCAGCAGCCGGCCGATCAGGTAGAGGTTCTCGTAGCCGGACAGCAGCTCGTCCACCGAGGCGTACTGCCCGGTCAGCCCGATCGCCCGACGCAGCTGCCGGGGCTGCTGCAGCACGTCCCAGCCGGCCACCGTGGCGCTGCCGGCGTCCGGCCTGATCAGCGTGGACAGAATGCGGACCAGCGTGGTCTTCCCGGCCCCGTTCGGGCCGAGCACACCGCGGACGGTCCCCTCCCGCACCTCCAGGTCGACGCCGTCCAGCGCCCTGGTCTCCCCGTAGTACTTCGCCATCCCCCGTACCGTGACGGCCGAGGGGCTTCCTGCGCTCTTGGTCATGGCAGGACTCTCGCGCCCCCGGCCGTCAGGCCCCCGTCACGCCTCCGTCAGGCCCCGTCAGACCTCCGTCGAGGCGGCCGTTCCGGGTGTCAGGCCCCGCCGTCCGTCCTGCGCAGCACCAGCGAGACGAACCCGAACGTGCGCCGGTAGTCGCGCAGCCACTCCTCGCGGTGCACCCGGGCCGCCTCCAGGGCCGCCGCGCTGTCGGGGTCGTCCGGGTGGTCCAGGGCCCACTCCGACAGCGTCCCGGTCCAGGACCACTCGTACTCGTCCAGCTCCGCGGTGGTGCTGGTGTGGGCGAACACCGGGGTCCAGCCCGCCTGCACCACCCGGTCGACGGTGCCGGCCAGGTCGGTGAAGGGGTCGGCGCCGCTGCCGTCGCCGAAGATCTCCAGGGCGGCCGGACCGGGCTCGCGCTCCCAGTAGCCGTCGCCGACCAGTACCGACCCGCCGGGGGCGAGGTGCCGGCGGGCGGCCTCCAGGGTCGGCAGCAGGCCGCCGAAGGCATGGGTGGCGCCCATGCAGAGCACCAGGTGGAACGGCTCCTCGGAGCTGTACTCGGCGGCGTCCCCGACCCGCAGTTCCACGTTCTTCCCGGTCAGCACCTCGGGGACGTTCTCGAACGCCGCGGGGTCCAGGTCCACCCCGACCACCTGCAGCTCGGGGCGCCCGTCCAGGGCCAGCTCCAGCCAGGCCCCGCGCCCGCAGCCGAGGTCGAGCACCCGTTCGTCCCCGACCGGCAGCCCCCAGCGCAGCAGCAGGTCGGCCGAGTCGGAGTCGAGCGGGGCGGCTATCGAGTGGTACTGGTGCGCGATGGCGGAGATCCTCTGTCGATTCATGCCGCGTACCTTCTCATCCCGCCGGCCCGGGCGTCGCCGGGGTTTCACCCGGGCCCCGAGGGGACCCGGGTGACGGCCCGTCAGTGGAAGGTGTGCTCCGCCGCCGGGAAGCTGCCGCCGATGACGTCGGCCGAGAAGGCCCGGGCTGCGTCGCCGAGGGTGGCCCGGAGGTCGGCGTACTGCTTGGCGAACTTGGGCACCCGGCCGCCGGTCATTCCGGCCATGTCGGTCCAGACCAGCACCTGCGCGTCGCAGCCGACGCCCGCGCCGATGCCGACGGTGGGGATGTGCAGCGAGGCGGTGACCTGGACCGCCAGCTCGGCCGGGACCGCCTCCAGCACGACGGCGAAGGCGCCGGCGGCCTGGGCGGTCTTGGCGTCGGCGAGCAGCTGGTGCGCAGCCTCGTCGCCGCGGCCCTGCACCGGGTAGCCGCCGAAGGCGTGCACCGACTGCGGGGTGAGCCCGAGGTGCGCCATCACCGGGACGCCGGCCTGCACCAGCAGCTCGGTCGCGGCGGCGGAGCGCTCGCCACCCTCCAGCTTCACCGCGCCGACCCCGGCCTCCTTCATCAGCCGGACCGCGTTGTGCAGCGCCTGGGCGGGGGACTCCTGGTAGGAGCCGAACGGCAGGTCGGCGACGATCAGGGCGCGCTTGGTGCCGCGCACCACGGCGGCGGACATCATCACCATCTCGTCCATGGTGACCGGCACGGTGTTCTCGTAGCCGAGGTGGCAGTTGCCCGCCGAGTCCCCGACCAGCAGCACCGGGATCCCCGCCTCGTCGAAGACGGCGGCCGTGGGGGCGTCGTAGGCGGTGAGCATCGGCCAGCGCTCGCCGCGCTGCTTGGCGGAGGCGAGGTCGCGGACGGTGACGCGGCGGGAGGTGACACCGCCGTAGAGGGACTGCGGCGCCTTCTCGGCGGCGGGCTTCTCGGCGGCGGGCTTGTCGCCGTGGCCGGAATTCTGGGCAGGCGGGAGCGAACCGTGCTGCATGGCTGTTCTCCTGTTGGTCGTCTCGTGGCGCCGCGGAGGGCGTCCCCGGATTCCCCTCCATGCTGACACGTCGCGGTCTGCCCGCAAAGAGGCGGGTGCGGACCATCGGAACACTCGGACGAGCCGGGGCATTGCCCAATCTTTACGATACGAGACGGAGTCGTATCGTAAAGGGCGGTAGCGTGGTCTCATGGCCACCACATCCCGTACCCCCGCCGGCGTCGAACGCCGGATACCCGAGGCCGTGCACCGCCGCCGCTGGGGGATCCTGACCGTACTGATCTTCAGCCTGCTGGTCGTCGTACTCGACAGCTCGATCCTCAACGTGGCGATGAAGACCATCGCCAGCCCCGCCCCCACCGGCATCGGCGCCACCCAGAGCCAGCTGGAATGGGCCATCAACTCCTACACCCTGGTCTTCGCCGGGCTGCTGTTCACCGCGGGCATGCTCGGTGACCGGCTGGGCCGCAAGAAGACCCTGCTGTTCGGCATGGTGGTCTTCGGCGCCGGATCGCTGCTCTGCTCCATGGCCACCTCGCCGGCCGAACTGATCGGCTACCGCGCGGCGATGGGCTTCGGCGGCGCCTTCGTGATGCCGGCCACCCTCGCCATCATCATGAACGTCTTCGAGCGCGAGGAGCAGCCCAAGGCCATCGGCATCTGGTCCGGAGCGGTCGGCCTGGCCATCGCCATCGGGCCGATCGCGGGCGGGCTGCTGCTGGCGCACTTCTGGTGGGGCTCGGTCTTCCTGGTCAACGTCCCGATCGTGGTGCTGGCGCTGATCGGGATGGTCTGGCTGGTCCCGGACTCCCGCGACCCCAACCCCGGCCGACCCGACCCGCTGGGCGTGCTGCTGTCGGTGGTCGGCCTGGTCGCGCTGGTCTACGGGATCATCAAGGGCGGCCAGGTCGCCGACTTCACGGTGACCCAGGCCTGGCTGCCGATCCTGGTCGGCATCCTGGTGCTGGCCGGCTTCGTGCTGCACCAACTGCGCAGCCGGACCCCGATGCTGGACATGGGCTGGTTCCGCAACCGGCACTTCTCCGCCGCCGTGGTCTCGGTCGGGCTGACCTTCTTCGCGCTGATGGGCGTCACCTTCTTCGGCGTCTTCTACCTGCAGAGCGTGCGCGGCTACTCGCCGCTGCAGGCCGGCCTGCTGCTGCTCCCGCTGGCCGCCGCCCAGCTGCTGGTGTCGCCGCGGGCCCGCTTCGTGGTCGCCCGCTTCGGGGTACGGGCCACCTGCGCGACCGGGATGCTGCTGATCGCCGCCACCTTCGCCGGGTTCCTGCTGCTCGGCCAGCACACCGGGATCTGGGTGCTGGAGGTGCTCTCCTTCTTCCAGGGCACCGGGATGGCCCTGGTGATGCCACCGGCCACGGTCACCATCATGGGCACCCTGCCCCGCGAGAAGGCCGGCTCCGGATCGGCCGTCAACAACACCTTCCGGCAGGTCGGCGGCTCGCTCGGGGTCGCGGTGCTGGGCGCGCTGCTGTCCACCACCTACCGCAGCGGCATCCAGGACAGGCTGGGCGCGCTGCCGGCGCCGTACCGCGGCACGGCGGGGGAGTCCATCGAGGGCACCCTGGGTGTGGTGGAGAAGATCGGCCCGCGCGCCGCGGCCCTGGTCGACCCGGCCAAGGAGGCATTCATCCACGCCATGCACGTGACCGCGCTGACCGCCGGCGGGGTGGCCGCGATCGGAGCCGTGGTGGCCTTCTCCTTCCTGCCCGGCAGGCCGCCGGCCGCGGCGCAGGAGGGGGCCGGGACCGGCGCCCCGGAAAACCCGGCAGGATAGGCGCGTGACCAGGACCGGGACCAGCGAAGAGACGGCGGCCGCCCCCGCGCCGCGCCGCGGCCGCCCCCGCAGCGAGGCGGCCGAGCAGGCCATCGTGGCGGCGGTGCTGCGGCTGATCGAGCGGGGCTACCCGCTCGCGCTGCTCTCCGTCGAGGGCATCGCCGCCGAGGCGGGGGTCGGCAAGGCCACCATCTACCGGCGCTGGCCCAACAAGGAGGAACTGCTGCTGGACGTGCTGCAGCGGATCGACGAACCCGAGCCGCCGCGGCACGACGGCAGCGTGCGGGACGCGCTGGTCGCGGTCCTGGAGTTCCTCCGCCAGGCGGCACTGGCCAGGCGGGCGCACACCTCGCTGGCGGTGCTGTCGACCGAGCTGCGCTCCATGCCCGAGCTCTACCGCAGGTACCACGAGAAGGTGATCGAACCGCGCCGGGCCCGGATGCGGGAGCTGCTGGCCCGCGGCGTCGAGAGCGGCGAGATCCGCGGCGACCTGGACCTCGACCTGCTCGGCGACCTGGTCATCGGCCCGATGCTGTCCAGGACGCTGCTGCGGCCGGGCGCCGAACTGGACGACCCCACCCTCAGCGCCACCATCGTGGACACCGTGCTGCAGGGCATCGCACCGCCCGTGACCGGGTCCGGAGCACCACCCCTATAGCGGCATTTGCCACAGAACGGAACCTTTGCCGCCGCCCGGCGCGTCCTGATTCGCATAGGAGTCCGGCTTACCCGCACCCCCTAGGGTTGCGGATGGGTACGCGAACGGCGTTGGGGTTCATCGATGGCACAGGCAGACACAGCACAGCCGAGCACTGCCCCGAAGGGGTCGCGGATTCCCGGCGTCGGCGGCTGGGGACGGGACGGCAGGGGCCGCAGCACCTGGCGGCGGGGGTGGGTCCTGGCCGCGCTGGCGCTGGCCCTGGGGCTGCTGCTGATCTTCCACTCCGACATCCCCAACAGCGTCGGCAATCTGGGCAGCCTGGTGGAGACCTTCCTGCCCTGGGCCGGCCTGGCGGTCCCGGTGCTGCTGGTACTCGGACTGCTGCGCCGCTCGGCGACGGCGCTGGTGGTGCTGCTGGTGCCGGTGCTGGTCTGGTTCAACCTGTTCGGGGCGCTGCTCACCGACAAGGGCGGCGGCTCCTACGACTTCACCGTGGTCCAGCACAACGTCAACGCCACCAACAGCGACATCCCCGGGACGGTGGCCACCCTGGAGGCGGCGAAGCCGGACGTCATCGCGCTGGAGGAGCTGTCCGTCAACCAGGTCGGCACCTTCCGGAAGGACCTGGCCGCGGCCTACCCGTACCACGTGATCGAGGGCACGGTCGGGCTGTGGTCCAAGTACCCGCTGTCCGACAGCGAGCCGGTGGACATCAAGATCGGCTGGGTCCGGGCGCTGCGCACCACGGTCGCCACGCCGCACGGCGACGTCGCCGTCTACGTCGCCCACATGCCTTCCGTCCGGGTGAAGTTCGACGGCGGCTTCACCGCCAACCAGCGCGACAACAGCGCCGAGGCGCTGGGGGAGGCGCTGGCCGCCGAGAAGCTGTCCAAGGTGGTGCTGCTCGGCGACCTCAACGGGACCATGAACGACCGCAGCCTGGCCCCCATCACCGCGCAGATGCGCTCGGCGCAGGGCTCGGCCGGGGCGGGCTTCGGCTTCAGCTGGCCGGCCGCGTTCCCGATGGCCCGGATCGACCAGATCATGACCAGGGGGGTCACCCCGACCGATGCCTGGACCCTGCCGCAGACCGGCAGCGACCACCTGCCCATCGCCGCCCACATCGAGCTCTAGCGGCCCCGCTGGCTGTCAGGACCAATCGACACTGACCTCCGGTCAGGACCCTTCGCGCCAGCGGTTGGTGATCGGCTGCCGGCGGTCCCTGCCGAAGTTCTTGGACGAGATCTTGGTGCCCGGCGGGTACTGCCGCCGCTTGTACTCGGCGGTGTCGACCAGCCGCACCACCCGGTCCACCACGGCCGGATCGAAGCCCTCGGCGAGGATCTCGGCGCGGCCCTTGTCCTGCTCGACGTAGGCGGTGAGCACCGCGTCCAGCAGGTCGTAGTCGGGCAGCGAGTCGGTGTCCACCTGGTCGGGGCGCAGCTCGGCGCTGGGCGGCTTGCTGATGGTGTGCTCCGGGATCGGCGGGGTCTCCCCGCGCTCGGCCGCGGCCTGGTTGCGCCACCTGGCCAGCCGGAAGATCAGCGACTTGTAGACGTCCTTGATCGGGCCGTAGCCGCCGACCGAGTCGCCGTAGAGGGTGGAGTAGCCGACGGCCAGCTCGCTCTTGTTGCCCGGGGCCAGCACCAGGTGGTTCTCCTGGTTGGAGATCGCCATCAGCAGCGTGCCGCGCAGCCGGGACTGCAGGTTCTCCTCGGCCAGGCCGGTCAGCCCCAGCGCGTCCATGTAGGCGTCGAACATGGGCTCGATGGAGACGGTGCGGAAGTGCAGCCCGGTACGGCGGGCCAGCTCGGCGGCGTCGTCGCGGGAGTGCTGGGAGGAGTAGGCGCTGGGCATGGACACGCAGTGGACGTTGCCGGCGCCGATCGCGTCCACCGCGATCGTGGCGACCAGGGCCGAGTCGATGCCGCCGGACAGCCCGACCAGCACCGACTTGAAGCCGTTCTTCTGCACATAGGCGCGCAGCCCGACCACCAGTGCGCCGTAGACCTCCTCCAGCTGGCCGAGGCGCGGGCCCTGACCCGCGGTCACCGGTTCGGCGGGTACCGGCAGCACGTCCTCGGAGAGCACGGTGCGGACCACCTCCAGCCCGTCGGCGACGAAGCGGCTGCTGTGCTCCCGGGGGTCGGTCGGCGCCGTGGCCTGCGGCAGCTCCAGGTCGAGCAGCAGACAGCCCTCCTCGAACTGCGGCGCCCTGGCCAGCACCTCGCCGGAGGCGTCGACCACCAGCGAGTCGCCGTCGAACACCAGCTCGTCCTGGCCGCCCACCTGGTTGACGTAGGCCAGGGTGCAGCCCGCCTCTGCGGCCCGCCGCTGCACCAGCTCCAGCCGGGCGTCGTCCTTGTCGGCCTCGTACGGGGAGGCGTTGACCACCAGCAGCAGCCCGGCGTCCGCCTGCCGTGCGGCCTGGACCCGGCCGCCGTCCTGCCAGATGTCCTCGCAGACGGCCAGGGCGACGTCCACGCCGTGCAGCCGGAACACCGGCAGGGTGTCGCCGGGCACGAAGTAGCGGAACTCGTCGAACACCCCGTAGTTCGGCAGGTGGTGCTTGGCCAGCCGGGTGACCACCCTGCCGCCGTGCAGCAGCGCCGCGCAGTTCTGCGGCGAGCCGACCGGCAGGCCGAGCCGGTCCGAGGCGGTGGTCGACCTGCCCAGGTAGCCGACGACCACGGCGGTGCCGCCGAGGCCCTCCGCCTCCAGCCGCTCGGCCAGGGCCACCAGCGCGGCGCGCGAGGCGTCCACGAAGGAGGGGCGCAGCGCCAGGTCCTCCACCGGGTAGCCGGTGAGCGCCATCTCTGGGAAGGCCACCAGGTGGGCGCCCTGCTCGGCGGCGTGCCGGGTCCATCGGACGACCAGCTCGCCGTTGCCGGCGATGTCACCGACGGTGGTGTCGATCTGATTCAGCGCGAGGCGAAGAGAAGGCACCCGATGAGTCTAATCGTCTAATCGACGCTATGGGGTTCCGAACGGGGCCGGACGGGGCGTCAGGGGGTGGTTTCCACCACCATTCCGGGCGGGGACACCCTATCTGGGGTGAGATATAGCCGTATTGACGATTTGTCCGAAATAAAGGTACGTTCGCCCCATCGCCAGCAGAGCCGATTCCAGCGTTGCCGTATCTGAACCGGGCCCGCGCCCGTAGAGGGAGACCGTCCACGTGGATCAGCACAACAGCCCTGCCGAAGCCCCGTCAGCGGTCGTGGGCAGCTCCGCCGTGCGGCGCCCGCCCCGTGTGGACAGCGAGCTGAGGGAGCGTCCGGCCCGGGGCGTGCTCCCCGGCTGGGTCGCCCTGGTGGCCCTGCTCGCGGCGGCGGTCGCCGCCGTCCTGGTGCAGGCGCGGCAGCGGTCGCTGCCGGCCCGCCTCCCCGGAGCGGCCCGTCTCGACGTCGCACTGGCCGGAGCGCCGCTCAGCCGCGAGCTGGCCGGCGGCCTGCTGACGGGCTGCGCGCTGCTGGCCGTGCTCGCCGTGTTCGGGCTGATGGCCAACCCGGTCGGCCGGGCCAGGGTGCTCACCCGCTGGGGCGGCTACCGCGGCACCGTCCGCCGCACCGGCCTGGTCTGGGTGAACCCGCTGCTCAAGCGGCGCACGGTGGACGTCAGGGTGCGCCACTGGCGCAGCGAGCCGATCGCCGCCACCGACCGCGAGGGCTCTCCGCTGCGGGCCGAGCTGCTGCTGGTCTGGGCGGTGCGGGACACCGCCAGGGCCCGCCTCTCGGTCCCGGACCACCAGGCCTACCTCGCCGCGGCGGCCGAGGCCGCGCTCTGCCGGGTCGCCGCGACGCTGCCCTGCGACAGCTTCGCCAGCCCGGGCCCCAGCCTGCGCGACGGGCAGTGGCTGGGCGGCGAACTCACCCGGCTGCTGGCGGCCGAGGCCGCGCCGGTGGGCGTCACCGTCTTCTCGGCCCAGGCCCTCACCCTCGACTACACCGCGGAGTTCGCCGCAGCGATGCGCCGCCGCCGGCTCGCCGAGCTGGACGCGGGCACCCGCGAGGTCATCGTCGGCGACGCCCTGGAGACCGCCGCCCTGACGGTGTCCCAGCTGGAGCACACCCAGGGCCTGTCGCTGCCCCCGGAGGCCCGCGCGGCCCTGCTCCGCGACCTGGTGGCGGGATTCCTCGCCCCGGCGGCGACGTCCCCGGCCCTGCCCGCCGCCTCTGCTTCTGCTGCTTCTGCCGCCTCTGCCGCAGCTGCTGACGCGCCGTCGTCGACCGTGGTCACCCCCCGTAACGCCACCTCCGTGAACGGAGCCACCCCCGCATGACCGGATTCATAGACTTCGACGCGAGCACCCTCGACCCCGGCATCTGCCGATGCTCCCGCTGCACCGCCCCCGCCGCCCCCCGCGCGCCCCTGGCCACGCTCCCGACGCGGCACCGCCCGCGGCTGCGCCTCGCCGCGACCGGCGCCCTCGTCGCCGTCGGCGGCACCGCCCTCGCCCTGGCCGGCACCTCACCGGCCGGCGCCGAGGCCGCCCCCTCCCACGCCGGCTGGGACGGCCACCGCTACTGGTTCCAGCGCAACGGCGAATGGCGCTGGACCAGCCACTACGCCGTCTACCTGCAGAACACCTCCCGTTCCGGCGGCACGTCCGGTGCTGCTTCCGGTTCGTCGGCGGCCAAGACCGTGTCCTCCGGCGGTCTGCACCAGGGCTGGGACGGCCACCGCTACTGGTTCCAGCGCAACGGCCAATGGCGCTGGACCAGCCACTACGACATCTACCTCCGCTACACCTCGGGCAGCGGCCACCCCGTCCCGCCGAAGGCCGCTCCGTCCTCCCTCGACGCCGCCCTGGCCTTCGCCGAGGCGCAGCTGGGCAAGCCGTACGTCTGGGGCGGCAACGGTCCCAACGGCTACGACTGCTCGGGCCTGGTCCAGCAGGCGTTCCTGCGGGCCGGACTGCATCTGCCGAGGGTGGCGGTGGACCAGTTCCGGGCCGCCCGTCCGATCACCGCGGCCGACCTCCGCCCCGGCGACCTGCTGTTCTGGTCGTCCAGCAGCCGGGTCACCGGCATCCACCATGTCGCGGTGTACCTGGGCGGCGGCCGCTACATCGAGGCACCGCGCCCGGGCGTGCACGTCCGGATCTCCATCCTGTCCACCGGCTACTACCCGACGTTCTTCGGCCGTGTCGCCCGCTGAGCGCCCGTGCGGACGTGGTTCGCTGCGTGCACGGAGTTCTTCCCGGCGCTGAATCTGCAATGATGCGACAAGCGGACGAGTCAGCGCGCGGAGCGCTGCCCCCTGGTGGCCGCCCCCACGTAACGTATTCGTAAAGAGCAGAGGTGAGACTGTCGCCATGGGCAAGCAGCAGGAGTTCGTTCTCCGCACACTCGAAGAGCGCGACATCCGGTTCGTCCGGTTGTGGTTCACCGACGTCCTGGGCTTCCTGAAGTCCGTGGCCGTCGCCCCCGCGGAGCTGGACCAGGCCTTCGAGGAGGGCATCGGGTTCGACGGCTCCGCGATCGAGGGCTTCGCCCGGGTCTACGAGTCCGACATGCTGGCCAAGCCGGACCCGGGGACCTTCCAGATACTGCCCTGGCGCTCCGAGGCGCCCGGCACGGCCAGGATGTTCTGCGACATCCTGATGCCCGACGGCTCCCCGTCCTACGCCGACCCGCGCTACGTCCTCAAGCGCACCCTGGAGAAGGCGGCCGCGCAGGGCTTCACCTTCTACACCCACCCGGAGATCGAGTTCTTCCTGCTGAAGGACCTCCCCGGCGACGGCTCGGTGCCCACCCCGGCGGACCACTCCGGCTACTTCGACCACACCCCGCGCGGCGTCGGCCACGACTTCCGCCGCCAGGCCATCACCATGCTGGAGTCGATGGGCATCTCGGTGGAGTTCAGCCACCACGAGGGCGCCCCGGGCCAGCAGGAGATCGACCTGCGCTACGCGGACGCGCTGTCCACCGCCGACAACATCATGACCTTCCGCTCGGTCATGAAGGAGGTCGCGCTGGAGCAGGGCGTGCACGCCAGCTTCATGCCCAAGCCCTTCTCGCAGTACCCGGGTTCGGGCATGCACACCCACCTCTCCCTGTTCGAGGGCGACCGCAACGCCTTCCACGAGGCCGGAGCCGAGTTCCAGCTCTCCAAGGTGGGCCGCTCCTTCATCGCCGGACTGCTGAAGCACTCGGCCGAGTCCGCCGCGATCACCAACCAGTGGGTCAACTCCTACAAGCGGATCTGGGGCGGCTCCCAGCGCGCCGCGGGCGCCGGCGGCGAGGCCCCCTCGTACATCTGCTGGGGCCACAACAACCGCTCCGCCCTGGTCCGGGTGCCGATGTACAAGCCCAGCAAGCAGGGCTCGACCCGGGTCGAGGTCCGCTCGCTGGACACCGGCTGCAACCCCTACCTGGCCTACTCGGTGATCCTCGCGGCCGGCCTCAAGGGCATCCAGGAGGGCTACGAACTGCCCCCCGGCGCCGACGACGACGTGTGGGCGCTCAGCAGCATGGAGCGCCGCGCCATGGGCATCGAGCCCCTCCCGCAGAACCTCGGCGAGGCCATCGACCTGATGCAGCGCAGCGAACTCGTCCGCGAGACCCTCGGCGAACACGTCTTCGACTTCTTCCTGCGCAACAAGCGCCAGGAGTGGGAGGAGTACCGCTCCGAGGTCACCGCCTTCGAACTCCGCAAGAACCTCCCGGTCCTGTAACCACAGGTCACCCGGCCAACTGCCGACGGCCGACGAGAGGAGCCCGACCCGGTGGAGCGATCCACCGGGCCGGGCTCCTTGGTTCCCGCACTCCGGACGGCGATGTCTGACGCCGCCCGAACGGGCGGATTGGCTTTGGCGAGCGCTGGGCTTGGGAAGGTTTCCTGGCAGTGCTCGCGGCAGTCGACCGGGAGGGGGCGACGATGGCGGCTGGAACGATTCAGGGTGACACGTTTGACTTGATGGACTTGTTCGAGAAGGCCATCTATCACATTGAGTACTACCAGCGTGAATATGCCTGGTCGGCCGAGGATGTACGCACCCTGGTCGCTGATCTGTTCGATTCATTCGAGCGGGCCTGGCAGGATGGAAGGGCTCCCCGACGTGACCGCGGTGAGCCTTTCTTCCTTGGACCGTTCGTCTTTGTGGAACAGGATCGACAGGTCCGCTTCCTGGTCGACGGGCAGCAGCGGTTCACCACCTTGCACCTGCTCTTTCTGCATCTTCGTCAGATGGCCGCCGCTCTGGGGCGCCGGGACGTGGAGAGCAAGCTGGACCGAGTGATCACGGCCTTCTACATCGGCGACCGTCCTCGATTTCGTATCGATATCGAGGAGCGCCAGAAGTTACTGGAAGCGCTCTACCGGGACGAGCCGTACGAGCTGCAGCCGGGAGCGTCACTGTCGGTGCGTAACCTGCATGAGCGAAGTGCCCAGATCAGTGAACTCATCGACGAGCGCCTCGGTGAGGAGCGGCTGAGGTCGTTCGTCGACTGGCTGCTCACCAGGGTCATCATGGTGGGCATACGGGCACCCGGCCGCGACAGCGGCTTCCGGATCTTTGAGTCGATGAACGACCGCGGGGCCCGGCTGACCCCGGTCGACCTCCTGAAGAGCTTCCTGCTGTCCCATGTCGGTGAGGGTGAGGAGAAGCTCAATCAGCGCTGGCGGCACATGCTCGCCGAACTCACCAGCGTCCGCGACGATACGCATGCACCCCGTACGTTCCTCAAGGCAGCCCTGATCGCCCACTACGCGACGCTCGGCGAGGAGGGAACGGCGGACAGCGATTCGATCGAGGCCGGGCTGAACATTTGGGTCCGCAAGAACACCGACCGGCTGGGGCTGCACCGTCCCGAGGACTTCTTCCGCTTCGTCGACCACTTGATCGAACTCGCTGGTCACTATCGCACCTTCCTCCGGGCCAGCAGGGGGCTCTATGGGGAGAACGGGCTGGAGGCGTTGTTCTACAACGAGGTCAACGGGCTGACCAACCAGATGGCGCTCGTCCTGGCCGCAGTTCGGTCGCACGACACCGACACCTCGGCCAAGGAGAAGGCGGCCTTGGCAGCCAATTTCCTCGACTGTCTGTACGTGGAGCGCGTACTCGCGGACGATCCTGTGCAAGCCAAGGATTTCGAGCCGGACCTCCAGTTGCTGATTCCCCGACTGCGTAGGTGCGCCACCCGGGACGATGTCGCTGACGTGCTGTCGGCCGCACTGCCGAGCACTGCGTTCGAGAGTGTCTGCACCTTCGGCATGAGGGGCAACAACAAGGCCCAGGTGCGCTACCTGCTTGCCAGGCTTACCGCCTACATCGAGACGGGTTGCCGCAGGCCGAACCTCATCGCTGAGTACCTCGGCGAGGAGCGCGCATGGCAGATCGAGCACCTGTATGCGAATCACCCTGAGCGCCATCGGCACGAAGTGCCGGATGCCGCTGCGTTCCGAGCACTGCGGGCCCGGCTCGGTGTCCTGGTCCTGTTGCGTCGCTCCGACAATGCCAGTTACAACGACCTGCCCTTGGAGGAGAAGAGGCTGCGTTATGCCCGCGAGAACGTTCTGGCAGCGGTGCTTGCTCCCGACTATCGGAAGAACAATCCGACGCTCAAAGGGTTCATTGCAGACAACGGCATCGAACAGCAATTTCGCGAGTTCGGCAATGAATCCCTGACGAGGGTGGTCGAGGTCCGGGGCGAGCTGTATCGCCGCCTGTGCGCGAAGATCTGGGCCCCGGCTGCTCTCGGCTTCAGCTCTGCGGTCGAGCAACCCGCTGTCGCCGGCCTGACGCCGGCCGGCGCGAATGGGTGCGTTGTACCCCCGCGCCACCGACCTCTGCGAACCGACCTCGCACGGATGATGCGTGCACACGTGCTTACGCCGGGAACCCGGATCGAAGGTATGTACCGGGATGTCAGCTACACCGCCACGGTCGACGCGGACGGAGGGATCGCCATGCCCAGTGGCGACTACTTCGTGAGCGCCGATGAGGCGGGAAAGATCGCCTGTGGCACGCGACACTGCGCCGGAATGGCCTTCTGGCATGTGGTTGCGGCAGACGGTCAGCGGGTCTCCCTGCGGGAACTACGCCTGCAGGCCCAGCAGGACGGTCGCCTGACACGGGGCAGCCGAACGTGACGGTCGGGGACCAGGGAGCCGACCTGCTCCACTTCTTCATAGACGGGGCACGGGTTGGTCGGTGTAGGTGTGGCCGGTGGGGGCGGTCCAGGTGACGTTGCCGGTGTGGTGGTTGTAGCGGGTGTGCCAGCCGGCGCGGTGTTTGGTGAGGTGGTGTCGGCGGCAGAG